>JAFPVP010000095.1 GCA_017412925.1 Selenomonadaceae bacterium | reverse complement strand
GTATTTTCTCTGCGAAACAGAATCTTCGCGTTGCCGATAAATGTAGGTTACGTTCGGCACGCGCAGAAATTTTTCCGCCGAACAGAGAATTGCAAAGCTAAAAACCATGTCCTCGTTGTTGAGTAGCTGCGGAAATTGAATTTGGTTGCCGACAAGGAAAAGCCGCTTGCAAAACATGGTAACCGATTCCCAGTTGTAGCCGCGTTTTATCCAATTAACGATTCTTTGCGCGAGATCCGTCGTTTCAAAAGTCGGCGCGGCTAGAACAGGCAACTTTTGCCGATTGCAGACGACTAAATCCTTATCGTCAAAAAGCATGAAGAAAGTATCCGTGTGGACGACGTCCGCTTGAAATTCTTCGGCAAGTGTAGTGAGCTCCTCCAGCGCAGTCTGCGTAAAAAAGTCGTCGCTGTCAAGGAAGGCGATATATTTTCCGCAAGCAACTTGAACGCCGATATTGCGCGGCAAGCCGGGCGTCGCCGTATTTTTCGGGAGCTTGATAATGTTCAGTTTAACGCCCATCGATTCAAATTTGGGCGCGTAGCTTTTGACGACTTCGACGGAATTGTCGATTGAACAATCGTCAATAACGATAACTTCAAAATCTTTCAGCGTTTGGTAAAGCAAACTCTCCAGTGTCTGCGGAATAAATTTTGCCGAATTGTACATGGGGATAATCACTGACACGAGCGGAATTTTTTCCGTTGACATTAAATCACTCCTCTCCGATTATGCGAACTTCGGGGGAGAGCATGACGCCATGAAATTCACAGACGCGCCGCTTGACTTCCTCAATCAAATTCAAAACGTCCGTGGCAGTCGCGTCGCCCGTGTTCACGACAAAGCCCGCGTGTTTTTCGGAGACCATCGCGCCGCCAACTTTTAAGCCCTTCAAGCCCGCCTTATCAATCAGCGTGCCCGCGAAGTGACCTTTGGGGCGTTTGAACGTAGAGCCGGCACTGGGTAAATCAAGCGGCTGTCTGCTTTCGCGCCGCGCCGTGAAGTCCGCCATTTTATTTTTTATGTCTTCGATATTGCCGCGCTGAAGAATCAGTTCGACTTGACAAATCGCGCAACCGTTCTCCTGAAAGATGCTGTGACGATATTTTAAATCCAAACTTGCGCCGCTGAATTCGACGAAATCGCCGCCGCGTGTGACTGCCTTGACGCTCGCGACGGTATTTTTCATTTCGCCGTCGTAAGCTCCCGCGTTCATGAAAATTGCGCCGCCGATACTGCCAGGAATGCCGACCGCGAACTCCAAACCCGTCAAGCCGTTTTCCGCCGCGAAATTGGAAACGTTCCTTAGCTCCGCGCCCGCACACGCAACGAGCCTTTGCCCGTCGCAACGCATATCCCCGAAAAATTTCTCCGTGAACTTGACGACCACTCCGCGAATCCCTTTGTCGCGCACCAAAACATTTGAGCCGTTGCCCAAGACGACGCAGGGCAGGCTAAAAAGTTCAATCAGTTTAAAAATCTTCGAGACTTCCTCCGCGCTTGACGGGAAAATTAAAAGATCCGCCTCGCCTCCGATTTTAAAAGTCGTGTACTGGCTCATTGGCGCGTGGAAAATAAATTGCTCGCTCCGCAAAAATTTTTCAAGCTGAGCACCAAAAGTTTCTTCCCAAAGCATTGAGACCGCTCCTTAAACCTTAAGCACGGCACCGGTAGAGGCTGAAGTTGTAAGTTTGGCGTAGCGGGCAAGGTAACCAGTTTTAATCTTCGGTTCGGGCTTCGTCCAAGCTGCGCGGCGTTCGGCAAGTTCCTCGTCCGAAACTTCAAGTTCGAGCTTGCGGTTAGGAATGTCAATAAAAATTTTGTCGCCGTCTTTGACAAGGGCAATCGTGCCGCCTTCCATAGCTTCGGGCGAAATGTGACCAATGCACGCGCCCTGACTCGCGCCGCTAAATCTGCCGTCTGTAATCAAGCCGACTTTCAAGCCCGCGCCCGTTATCGCCGCCGTGGGATTCAACATTTCCTGCATACCGGGACCGCCTTTGGGTCCTTCGTAGCGGATGACAACAACGTCGCCGTCGTGAATTTCGCCCGCCATAATCGCGTTAATCGCCGCCTCCTCGCTGTCGAAACATTTTGCCGCGCCCTTGTAAACGAGCATGTCCTCGCTGACCGCCGACGCCTTGACGACCGCGTAATCGGGGCAGAGGTTGCCTTTCAAAATTGCAATGCCGCCCGTCGCGCGATAGGGATTGTCGACCGTGCGAATCACGTCGGGGCGAGCGATTTGCGCATTTTTAATTCTGTCGCCGAGCGTGCCCGTGACTGTGAGCGCGTCAAGGTGGAGCAGATTTTTCTTGGAAAGTTCGTGCATGACTGCGTTGATACCGCCCGCCTCGTCAAGGTCTTGCATGTGGTGACTACCGGCGGGGCTAAGCTTTGTAATGTAGGGCGTCCGCGCAGAAATTTCGTCGAAGAGCGTCGCGGGAATTTTAATGCCGCACTCGTTGGCAATCGCCGTCAAATGCAAAACGGTATTCGACGAGCCGCCAATGCCCATGTCGACGGTTATTGCGTTCTCGAAAGCTTCGCGCGTCAAAATATCTCGCGGGCAAATATTTTTCTCGATAAGCTCCATGATGACTTTGCCGGCTCGTTTGGCAAGGATAAATCTGTCACCGGTGTAAGCTGCGGGAATTGTGCCGTTGCCAGGCAGAGCCATACCCAACGCCTCGCTTAAGCAGTTCATCGTATTTGCCGTGAACAGCCCCGCGCAGGAGCCGCAACTCGGACAGGCGTGCGCCTCAAGGTCGGTCATCTCCTCGGCAGACATTTTGCCCGCCGCGAATTTGCCCGCCGCCTCGAACGCCTGAGAGACGCTTATATCTTTGCCGTGGAAACGACCCGCCAACATCGGACCGCCGCTGACGATTATCGACGGGATATTCAGCCGCGCCGCCGCCATCAACATTCCAGGCACAACTTTATCGCAGTTCGGAATTAAAATCAGCGCGTCGAAACCGCTCGCCATAGTCACCGCCTCGATTGAATCGGCGATAAGCTCGCGACTCGCCAAGGAATATTTCATGCCCGTATGCCCCATTGCAATGCCGTCGCACACGCCGATAGCGGGGAACTCGACGGGCGTACCACCCGCCGCCGCCACTCCCAATTTTGCCGCCTCGGTTATCGATTTTAAATGCATGTGCCCAGGAATAATTTCGTTAAAAGAATTGCAAACGCCAATCAGCGGGCGCGCCAGTTCATCTGCGCCGTAGCCGTTCGCGTGAAATAAACTTCTGTGGGCGCAACGAGTCGCGCCTTTTTTTACAATGTCACTTCTCATTTGCCAAGTTGCCTCCTTGAAAAAATTCTTGAAAATTTTACAGCATTTGTCAACGCCTTGCAACGAAAAATTTTTTGACAAGCTACAACGCGCCGTTTAAAATTGCGGCGAAAAAAATTTTTTGGAGATGGTGCCATATGGATGCGGGAGTTCAGCAATTTACAAAATTTATTTCGGGCGAGATAATTCTTGTCATTCCCGTTTATCAGCGCAACTATGATTGGAAGACGACCAACTGCGGACAGCTCTTCGACGACATCGTGCGAATCATTGAAACCAGCAAGCCTCACTTCATCGGCACGTTCGTTTATCAGTATAAACCGACCCTTAAAGCTCCGCAGGAATATGTAATTATCGACGGGCAACAGCGAATAACGAGCATCATTCTTTTTGCCAAAGCCCTTTACGATTTGACTGACGACGAGGAATTGAAGACTGACATTAAAGCAAAATTTCTCAAGCACACTACGGGCAGAGCTCTTAAAAACAAATGCCGCCTGAAACCGACAGATTACGACCGCGCGACTTTTGAAAAGCTTATGACCGACACCTTCGACGAAAATAATTTCAGTGCAGACGAAAAAAATTCCGCGCTGTACAGAAATTATCTTTTCTTCCGCGAAAAAATTTCTGCCTCCAATCAAATAAACGAAGACCTCTGCGACGCAATAAATCAATTAAACGTCGTGAGCATTTTGCTCCAAGACGAAAACCCGCAAGAAATTTTTGAATCGCTCAACTCCACGGGGCTTGACCTTGCCAAGGCAGATTTAATCCGAAACTTTTTGCTCATGAAACTTGATTATAATGAACAGGAAGAGCTTTATAAAAATTATTGGCTGAAGATTGAAGAACTTCTACGCTATCCGGATAACATTGAAAAATTTTTGATTCATTACTTGGTTGCTAAATTTAAATCAAATGATATCTATGCAATGAAAGCATCGCCAAAAAAGTTATATGTATTGTTTAAAAAATATTACGAAGATAAATGTGTTGATGTTGAGAACTGTTTAAAAGATTTGTACCGTTACGCAAAATTTTTCCGCCACTTCATCTTTGACGACGAAACCAAATTTGAAAATCTTTCCGCGCTCGACAAAAAAATTTATGAATTGACTTTCCTACTCAAAGCAAACAACGCGCCGATTATTTTGATGTATCTGCTCGACCGCTACGAGAAAAATCATTTCGACGAGGCGACCTTTATAAATTTTGTCGACGCGCTTATCTCGCTGACTTTCCGCGCCAAGGTTTGTAAACGTAGCGGCATAACTCAGCAGTTCGCAGGTAATGTACTTGCACGTTTGAGTAGAGAAAATGTTTTGGACACAAATAAATTTTGGCGTGCACTTCTTGATTCAAGTAAAGTTACTTTTCCGAACGACAAAGATTTTCAGACGGCTCTTATTGGCAACAAATTGTACGAGACAATAAATTCTGACGGTTGTAAATACTTATTATACTCTTTGGAGCGGACGGCTCGCGCGAAAGAATTGCCCGCCTATTCGGAGGCGACCGTCGAACACATCTTGCCGCAAAAATTAAACGGCGCGTGGAAAAATTATCTTCGCGAACGCAACGATTTATCAGCGCACGAAATGTTTCTGCACACGCTCGGCAATTTGACTTTGACAGCTTACAACTCGGAGCTAAGCAACGCTGACTTCGACGCCAAGAAAAAAATTTACGAGCAATCGAATTTTTCTTACACGCGCGCTTTGAACAAGTACGACGAATGGACGAGCAAACAAATTCAATCGCGGGCAAGAAGATTGGCGGAGGCGGCGATTAAAATTTGGACGTTGCCTGAAGAATTCAATTCGCGCTCCATAAATCTTGGCGACACATTTAATCTTGATTCGGATTTCGGCGTCTTCACAGGCGAGAAGCCTTCTGCGCTTTTCATATCTGGCACAGAGATAAAAATCTCCGGCTGGGTTAATATTCTGCGCGAGCTTGTCCGACAACTTTACGCGCTCGACAGAGACACCTTTCGATTGGCTACCGCTGCCCGAAAAAATTTATTTTCAACCGAGCCGACCAATTTTAAACTCGATGAAAATTTTTATATGGATACCAAAAACATTGATACAAAAAGTTGTTTGAGGATTGGCAAAGCTCTCGTAGAAAATTTCGACCGCCTCGGCGGCACCAATTTTAAAGAGGAAATTTCTTTCACGCTACGCAGATAAAAATTTTGAGCCGCAACTCGGACAAGCGTGCGCCTTAAGTTTACCAGTTCTTTGATTTGTGCCAAAAGCTAGGGCTGAACAGCGCAAGCACCGTGAAAATTTCCAAGCGGCTTAAGAACATAAAACCGCACGCGCAAAATTTGCTGAAACTCGGAAGCAGGGCGTAAGTGCTCGTCGCGCCTTCAATGCCGAAGCCCGGTCCGACGCTCGCCATCGTCGAAACGCTCACGCTGACCGCGTCCGTGAATTCAATCCCGTCGAACATCATCACCGCCGCGAATAAAATATCCAGCACCACGACTGCAAAGAAAAATTTCGCCGCGCCGTAGACAACATCCTCGTCAATCGGTCGCCCGTTCAATTTAACTTGATTAATTAAATTCGGGTGGAGTTTTTGGCGGACAATCAGCGCGACGAACTTGAACAGCAGAATTATTCGCGCAACTTTCAAGCCGCCCGCCGTCGAACCGGCGCAACCGCCCAAAAACATTGTCATCATTAAAAAAGCTTTGCTCAGCGGCGGATAAGCGTCGAAGTCGTGCGCAACAAAGCCCGTAGTTGAACTCAAGCTCGCCACATGAAAAATCGCCGCCCTTATCGCAAACTCCGGCGTCGCCCACATCTCGACCATCAAATCGCACGCCACAACTATCGCCGCCACGGTGATTATCATCAAATACGTTCGGAACTCGGTATTTTTAAAAATCACACCGACGCCCTTGCGACACGCCACGACGTACATTGCGAAACTCCCGCTGGAGACGACCATAAAAAACGCCATGCAATATTCCAGATAAATATTTCCGTATTCGCTGACGGTGCCATTGTAGACGCCGTAGCCGCCGGTGGCTATCGTGGTCATGGCGTGGTTTATCGCAACGAACGGACTAAGCCCGCATAAAAAATAACTGCCCGCGCAAAGTGCCGTCAGCAAAACGTAAATCGAGAACAAAGCTTTGGCGTTGTCGCGAATCCGCGGCATTTGGCGTTCCTTAGTCGGTCCGGTCGTCTCCGCTTTTAGGATAAACATGCCGCCGCGCCCGAATTGCGGCATTATCGCCATAAAAATTACGACGATTCCCAGCCCGCCGAACCAATTCGACATGCTCCGCCAAAGCAAAATACTGCGCGGCAAAATTTCCACGTCATCGATAACCGTCGCGCCCGTCCCACTGAAGCCCGAAAATGATTCCGTCAAGCTGTCGAGCAAATTTAAATAGCCGCCCGCGAAATACGGCACGAGTCCGAGAATTGAAATTAACAACCAGCCCAAGCCCGTTACCGCTATGCCCTCGCGTATGCCGACGTTGTCTTTGCCCTGCAAGCCGCCGAAACGTTCAAGTTCAAAGGTCGCCGCCAAGCACAAAAAAATTGACAACAAAAACGCCGCCGCTCCGCTGAATTCCTCAGTCGTCGCTGCCAAGATAAACGGCGGAACCATCGCCGCGCCGCAGGATAATGTTAGGTAGCCGAGCAAGCCCGCCACGATTCTTCTGTCCATGCGTCCCTCGCAGTTTAGTTTTGAAACGTATTCTATCAATTAATTTGCTTTTAGGCAACGAAAAGACCGCGCAGATTTTCCCGCGCAGTAAGAAAGTTTTTTTATGTGGCGTAAATTTTAAGCAGCCTTGCGAGCCGCGTCGATTTCTTTTTTGGTGACGACGCCTTTTTTGATGAGTTCGTCGCCCCACGCGCCGTGATGATGGACAGCGTAGTCAGCGTGAATGGAGCCGTCAGTCATGCCGCGCAGTGATTGCGGATTTTGAACGACGGCAAGATAAATGTGCGCCAGAGCCGCCGCGAATCCTAAGCCAGCAGCCAACGAGTGAATCGGAATCATCCACGCGCGAATTGAATTATCAATGACGCCGTTGCCGACCCATAAAATCAAACCCGAACACACTAACACCAGCCACAGGAACGCTTGCAGGAGGATATTAATTTTCTCGCCGCCGTTGTAGAAACTTTGCTTGGGCATATTCGGGTGCATTCCGAACAAAGTCAGCGGGAACTTGAGCAGGAAAATTAAATCGTCCGAGCCGAAGCTGAACGCCTGCTTAAAAAGTGTGCCGTAACCTTCGCGGGCGGAGAGCAGTCCGATAATCGGCGTGGCGATAAAAATTACCGCAAAAAATCTGTGGAGACATTGCAAAGTCTTCGCGCCAAAAATGTTGTAAATGAACAGGAAAGTATCGGCGTAGAGCGGCAGAGCTGTCAGAAACAGCATTAAAAATGAAATTGCGTTGAGCCAGTGACACAGCATGAACATTTTTTGATGGCGCGGCACGTAGCGATTGTCGATTAAAATTTCCGTCACGCTCCTTTGTTGCCGATTAATTTATTCAAGACCATTAAGCCTGCGAGACCAGCCGCCGCGCCCACGCCCGCGATTTTTCCAATCGAGCGAATGTAATCGCACCACAAGTCGATTGAGTCGGGCGTCTTCGGGTCTTTGGGCAAGCCGTAAACTTCGGGCGGCTCCGGCAAAACGTACATCATGTGAGTTCCGCCGACGCCGTTTGCGTGTACGCCGTAAAGTTGCGCGTTCGGGTGATTCATGCGAACTTCTTTAAGGCGTTCCTCGGCGAGTTTAATCATCGCGGCTTTCGTCCCGAAAGAAATCGCCTCCGCCGTGCAAGTCTTCGCGCAGGAGGGTATCATGCCGTGTTCGATTCTGTCAAAGCACAGGTCGCACTTGGTAGATTTATTGCGTTCGGAATCAATTCGCGGCACATTGAACGGATAATTCGTTCTGCAGTAGCCGCCCGACGCATTTTTCCTCGTCGATGACGACCGCGCCGCTCTCCTTTTTAGAAATCGCGCCTTCGGGGCAACCGAGCATACACGCCCGACACGCCGACACGCACTGCACCGCGCCACATCATGAATCATCGCCATTTCTCTAGCCATTTATATCACCTCGTCCTCGTCGGTGTAAGTTTTCAGGTAAGCGCGGCACTCGTCGCACACGTCCAGCCGAATTTTTGAATCAAGTTCGAGAATGTGAATCCGCTCCAAATTTTCGTTGCCGCAAAGTAGCCGCCCTCCCGCCCGCATATCGGACAATAATTTTCCTGCCAATCGTCGCGATCCCAAATTTTTAATTCAGCGGGGATAAGTTTATCAACCGTCGCCCAAAAATTTTTCCGCGTCAAAGTTTCGTTGAGTTCGTGAGCCGCGCAGATTTTTTTTACCGATAAATTTTCCTGCCGCAATAAACTTTCCGCTAAATTTCTCGGAAAAAAGTTTTCTACGGCGTCGAGAATCGGATTTTGAAATTTTTTTTGCTGAAGGAGCGGAATTTTTTCTGCGCGGACAAGCTCCAAAACTTTTTCGCGCGGCGGGAAGTCGATCGGCTGAATTTCGGACAAATTTTCTTCCAGTTTGAAATGAAACTCCGCCGTCTCCCGCAAAAAATTATTTTACGCCAAATATTTTTCCAGAGTTTTTATTTTGCCCATGACTTACGCCTTTTTGATGTCAATCAGGCAAGCTTTGAACTCTTGCGACTGCGCATTTGGGTCGAGGGCGTCAATCGTGATGTAATTTCCGCTCGACCCCGTCGAAAGTCCTTTGAAGCCCCAGTTATACGGCTACCACGTCACGAAAACTTCCGCGCCGTTAATCCAAAGCGGCTTGATTCTGTCAGTGACCATAGCTTTTTCCTTAATCTGCGCACGAATCGAACGTACAATGACTTCGTCGCCGCTTTTGACGCCGAGTTTCTCCGCAAGCTTGTTTGAATATCTTTTGCGTCAATCGGGTCGCCTTCGGGGCTGTCGGGGCGTCTCCGAACCACGCTTTGAGCAGATTTATTAAAAATTTCTCGCGGAAAGTGCCGGAGTTCTGCGTCCACTTAGCAAGCGTGTTAGTTTTTTCCGTAATATTGAAACATGATTCCGTAGTCGGTCGAGGCTTGAACGTTTTAGCCGCCGCGTGAACTTTGGGAACGTCAAAACCAAGACTTAAAAGCGCAAAATCCATAACTCATCCATCCTAACTCAATACAATACGCTCAGGATTGCTGTAAATGCAAAAAGAGTCGGCAGTCAACCGCCCAGCGAGCGTGACGCCGAAATTTTTGGCAAAATTGATGGCTTGCGTGGTTGGAACAGATTTTGCGACGACAACGGGGATTTTCATGCGGAAAATTTTTAAAATCATCTCGCAGGAGCAACGTCCGCTGAAAATTATCATTTTGTCGCCGAGGAAAATATTTTGACGAATAGCCGCGCCGAAAATTTTATCAAAAACATTATGCCGCCCAATATCTTCGCGGTGAAGCAAAATTTTTTCGCCGTCGAATAAAATTCCGCTGTGTACGCCGTTAGTTTTGCCGTGCGTGGTCGATAATTCGCCTAAAAGTTTGTCCGCGCAGTTTAAAATGTTTTTTGCGGAGAATTTTACTTCGGAGCATGAAATATTTTCTGCGGCGGGAATTTTTCCGGCTTGAGCAAGGATTCCAACCGCTAAGTCTTCGATATTTTCGGGCGAACAGAAAATTTTTCGGAAAGGCTGACCGTTCACGCGAATTTCAAAGCATTTTTCGACGGAAACGAATTTTTTATCTGCAACGAAAATATTTTGCCGCAAATCGTAGCGAACAACATCACAGGCGACGATTTTATCTCCATTCATGCTAAAAACCTCCACGCGAAAAGTTTTTGTGCAGGATAATTTTATCAGAAAAAAATTCTTTATAAAATGATGGTTATCACTGCGGAAAATAAAAAAAGACGACCGAAGTCGCCTAAAAAAACTTTACACAACGCCTTGACGTAGCAAATCTGTCAAGTGAATCATGCCAACGGGGAAATTTTCCGCGTCTATGACCGGCAAAACTGTCACGGGGCGCGGTTTGTGCTTTTCCATGACGGAAAGTGCCGCCGTCGCTAATTTGTCCGCGCTAATTATCAGCGGTTGCTCAAACATGATGTGTTCGACCGGTTCATCAATGAAATTTTTATTTTTTTCCAGTGCGCGGCGGATAATTCCGTCCGTAACCAGCCCAACGAATTTATTTTGCGCATTTACGACGGAAACCGCGCCCAAACCCTTAGCCGTCATCTCAAAAATCGCATCTTTGACCGTCGCGCCGACTTTTACAATCGGATTGTCGTCTCCGCTGTGCATTACGTCGCCAACAGTCAGCAAAAGTTTTCTGCCGAGTGCTCCGCCAGGGTGAAACAGCGCGAAATCGTTCGACGTAAAATTTTTCTCATCCATGAGAGCCATAGCCAACGCATCGCCCATTGCAAGCGTCGCCGTCGTCGAAGCAGTGGGAGCTAAGCCCAAAGGACACGCCTCGCGCTCAACTCCGATATTTATAAAGTAATCGCAGTTCTTTCCGAGCGTTGAAGTCCTATTTCCGCACATTGCAATGATTTCCGCGCCGATTCTGCGCACGACGGGCATGATATTCACAATTTCGGAGGATTCTCCGCTGTTTGAAATGGCAATTAATATATCTCGCTCGGTCAACATGCCCAAATCGCCGTGATAAGCCTCTGCGGGGTGCATAAAAAATGACGGCGTGCCAGTTGAGGATAAAGTTGCCGCGATTTTTCTGCCGACGTGCCCAGATTTGCCCATTCCAGTCACCGCAACGCGCCCGCGACAGCTCATAATTCTTTCGACCGCCGCAATAAATTCATCATCAATGCGCGGGATTAAATTTTCAATCGCCGACGCCTCAATCTGCAAAGTTTCAATCGCTTTTTCCTTTATCATCTTATCGCCTCGTGAATTTTTAATGCTCCAGCCAAAATTTTTTCCAAATTGTCAAGAGCAATCATATTTGCGCCGTCGGAGAGACCTTCGGCAGGATTATCGTGCACTTCTAAGAATAAACCGTCGATTCCGACCGCAACCGCCGCTCTAACCAAATATTCGACGAATTCGCGCTGCCCGCCCGAACTTGAACCCGCTCCGCCAGGTAATTGTACGCTGTGCGTGCCGTCAAAAATCACTGGGCAATTAAAACTGCGCATAATCGGCAATCCGCGCATGTCAACGACCAAATTATTGTATCCAAACGACGTTCCGCGCTCGGTTAGCAAAATTTTTTCGGTTCCGCTCGCCCGAAGCTTTTCCACGACGTTAATCATGTCCCGCGCAGATAAAAATTGCGCTTTTTTGACGTTGACGACCTTTCCAGTCCTTGCGGCGGCGACAAGTAAATCAGTTTGGCGGCAAAGGAACGCGGGAATCTGCAAAATATCGGCGACTTCGGCGACCTGCGCGGCTTGATAGGTTTCGTGAATGTCCGTGACAATCGGAACGCCCAATTCGCGTTTAATTTCCGCCAAAATCTTCAAACCTTCGACTAAACCAGGTCCTCGATAACTTTTTATCGACGAACGGTTTGCTTTGTCGAATGACGCCTTAAAAATGTACGGAATTCCCAAATTATCGGCGATTTCTTTGGCGCGGCGTCCGATTTTCAAACTGCGCTCAAAACCTTCCAAAACGCAAGGTCCCGCCAATAAAATCAGCTTTTCGCCGCCGAATTCGATATTTCCAACTTTAACTTTGTTCATAAAGTCTCCTCCCTGCGATAAATTTCGTTTACGAGCTTTAAATCTTCTTCCGTGTCGACTCCGATAAATTTACACGCACTTTTTATCACGCGAATTTTAAATCCGTTCTCCAACGCGCGAAGTTGCTCCAATGATTCGGATTTTTCAAGCGGCGTCGGCTCCATTTTTGCATAATCCAGCAAAAAATTCCTTCGATAGGCGTAAATGCCGATGTGCTTAAAAATTTTTGACTTTCCGGCGTTGCGAGGATACGGAATCAGCGAACGGGAAAAATAAAGCGCGTTATTGTTCTTATCGAGGACGACTTTAACGTTATTTGGGTTTTTCATCTCTTCTGCTTCGGTTAATTCGGTCGCGACGGTCGCCATCTGCAAATTTTTATCGGAAACGAACAGCGCGACGAGTTCATCAATCAAATTTGGCTCGATAAGCGGCTCATCGCCCTGAACATTGACAATAACTTCCGCGTCTGTGAATTTTTCGGCGACTTCGGCGAGTCTGTCGGTTCCGGTCTTATGATCTGCGCGAGTCATCATAGCTTTTCCGAAATTTTTTTCTACGGCGTGCAAAATTCTCTCGTCGTCGGTCGCAACGATAACTTCAGCCACGGATTGAGCTTTACTTGCCCGTTCCCACACGCGACAAATCATCGGACGCCCGAAAATATCTTTTAGCGGCTTTCCGGGCAATCTTGTCGACGAATAACGCGCAGGTATCACGCAAATGGATTTCATTTCCTCTCCTCCTAAGAATTTTTTCTTCATTATACCAAAAAAATTCCCTGACGCAAAAAAATCTGCGCAGGGATAGATTTTTTTTTGATGTAGATGTTAAAAATCGCCGCGATTTTAAGTTTTTATCGTTCGCAACTGATTTTCATTACGTTTAAGGGGAAAAAACTTGTTTTGAAGGGCTTCGCTAGCAAAATTTCCGTTTCGGAGCCTGAAAACTTGTTTTGAACTGGATTTGCGGCTTGAAAACGAGTTTGAAGGGCTTCGCAAGCAAAAATTTCAGTTTCAGAGCCTGAAAAACTGATTTTAGGGGCGATTTTGGGGGGCAAAACTGAAAATCCGCTATACCGGATTTTTTAAAAGGCTTAAATGGCGTCGCGGCGCGAAGTAATAAAAAAAAGCCCTGCAATGGGGCTTAAAAGGGCTAAAAAAAGTCCCATATACCGGATAAAATCCAGCATACGGGATTTTTAATCAGCCGTTGAAGCCGAGTTGTTGAGCTCGCGTTAAATCTGCTTGAGCTTTGGCGGTATTTCCCATTTCCGCGTAAATCAAACCGCGAAGGTAATAAGCTTGAGCACGATTCGGATTGATTTGCAAAGTTTTGTTGAGGTCGGCAAGTGCTTGATTGTAATTGCCCGCCATGATGAACAAAACGGCGCGATTTAAATAAGCGTCGGCTTGATTCGGATTTAATTCGATAGCTTTGTTGTAATCTTTGAGCGCATTCTCGTATTGCTCCAAGTTTTTGTAGGCGACGCCGCGATTATTATAAACATCGGCGAGACCGTAAGTAGCCGAGTTGTCGATTTTGTCTGGCTTGCTTTCAAGTTCGATAACTTTGGTAAAATCTGGAATTGCTCGCCGATATTGCTGTTGATAAAGCGACGCAAGCCCGCGATTGTAATAAACCAAAGCCAAATTCGGATTATTCAGCTCGATTGACTTCGTGTAATCCTGAAATGCGCGATTATACTGCCCAAGTTCCTCGTAAGCCCTTGCTCGGTTATTGTAGGCTTCGGAATAGTCAGAACGTAGCTTAATTGTCTTGTTATAATCTTGAATCGCCCGTTCGTATTGTCCAAGATCAAAATAAGCGTTGCCGCGGTCAATGTACACGTCGGCGTTGTTCGGATTGAGTTGCAAAGCTTCGTTGTAAAGTTTAATCGCACCGTTGAAATCGTTGGCGTAATAAAGTTTGATGCCCGCTACGTGTTTTTGATTCGCCAAAAAATCGCGATCGGCGTCGTTCATTTGCTTGCGAAGGCTATCTTTTTCGGCTTGAGACGTGGCGCGATTGTATTTCTCTCTCAAGTCTTCAATTATGCGTTCGTTTTCGTCTGAAACCTTCTGCGCCTTGCGAGTTTGATTAATTATCGTTGATTTTTCTTTGGCGTCGCGCTTAATCCAGTTTTGAAGTTCGGAATCGTCGACATTAACCTCAACAGTCGCCGTCCAAACGATAATCGACGTTTCATCGCTGATTTGTTTAACAGTTCGGGAATATTTTGGCTCGCCGACGAGTTGCCAGCTATTTGAAGTTATCGCGATGATTTCGTCGTCGGTTAATTCGCTGTTGACAGAGCGCGAATAGGTTTTTAGATAAACGCCCGCCTGTTTTGTAGCTTTTTTGATGGCTTTGTCGCGTGCGCGGAGCTTGGCGATGTCCTGTGATTCGACTTCGTTAGCGTAATCTTCGCCAGTCGCTGTGTACATTTGAATTTTTGCGCCGACGACAGCTGCTGTAGCTAAAAAAATGCCCGCGAACAAAATTATCGCCGCGCGTCGAAAAAATTTTCGCCAAATCATGAATCATTCCCCCAAAAATTTTTGTGTCAGCTGTTGTGACCGAGCTGTTTGGCGCGTGCGAAGTCGGCTTGCGCTTTTGCAGTCTCGCCGAGTTGTTGATAAATTAATCCGCGAACATAATAAGCACTTGCCAAATTTGGATTGAGTTCGATTGCTTTCGTGATATCGGACATTGCTTGATTGAAATTTCCGAGCAATACATGAGCGACGCCACGATTATTGTATGCCAGTGCCAAATTCGGATTGAGTTGCAAAGTTTTGTTAAAATCCGGAATGGCTCGCTCATATTGTTGCAACTTTATGTAAGCCGTGCCGCGATTATAATATGCCTCAAAATAATTCGGATTGAGTTGAATGGCTTTGTCGTAATCTTGAATTGCGCGCTCGTTTTGTCCTAAATCAGAATAAGCATTGCCGCGATTATTGTACGCCATTGCAAAATTCGGGTTAAGTTCGATTGCTTTGTTATAGTCTTGAATGGCGCGCTCATATTGTTGCATAAGACGATAAGTTTCGCCGCGATTATTATACGCCATTGCAAAATTCGGATTGAGTTCGATTGCTTTGTTATAGTCTTGAATGGCGCGCTCATATTGTTGCAATTTCTGATAAGCATTGCCGCGATTGTTATACGCCTCAAAATAATTCGGATTGAGTTGCAGAGCCTTATTTGTGTCTTGAATCGCCTGCTGATATTTTCCTAACTCGTTATAAGTTGCCCCGCGATTATTATATGGCATTGCAGAGTTCGGATTAAGTTCGATTGCTTTGTTATAGTCTTGAATGGCGCGCTCGTATTGTTGCAATTTCTGATAAGCATTGCCGCGATTGTTATATGCTAAATCAAGGTTCGGATTGAGTTGCAGAGCCTTATTTGTGTCTTGAATCGCCTGCTGATATTTTCCTAACTCGTTATAAGTAACAGCGCGATTGTTATACGCCATTGTAAAGTTCGGATTGAGTTCGATTGCTTTGTCATAATCTTTAATGGATTGCTCGTATTGTCCCAAATAATAGTAAACAATGCCGCGGTTATAGTACACCATAGGATAATTACCAAAAACTAAAACCTCGTTGTAAAGTTTAATCGCGCCATGATAATCATTGGCATAAGCAAGTTTATTGCCTTCTTCGAGTTTTTGATTAGCCAAAAAGTCGCGGTCGGCGTCGCTCATCTGCTTGCGGAGATTATCTTTTTCTGCTTGAGACGTGGCGCGATTATATTTTTCTCTCAAATCTTCAACTTTGCGATCGTTTTCGTCCGATAATCTCTGCGCCTCGCGTGTTTGATTAATTATCGTTGATTTGTCTTTGTCGTCGCGCTTAATCCAGCTTTGAAGTTCGGAATCGTCGACATTAACCTCAACAGTCGCTGTCCAAACGATAATTGACGTTTCATCGCTGATTTGCTTGACTGTTCGGGAATATTTCGGCTCGCTGACGAGTTGCCAGCTGTTTGAAGTTATCGCGGTGATTTCGTCGTCGGTTAATTCGCTGTTGACGGTGCGTGAATAGGTTTTTAGGTAAACGCCCGCCTGTTTTGTAGCTTTTTTGATAGCTTTGTCGCGTGCACGGAGCTTGGCGATGTCTTGCGATTCGATTTCGTTAGCGTAATCTTCGCCGGTCGCCGTGTACATTTGAATTTTTGCGCCGACGACAGCCGCTGTAGCTAAAAAAATGCCCGCGAACAAAATTATCGCCGCGCGTCGAAAAATTTTTCTCCAAATCATAAATCATCACTCCAAAATTTTTTTTATCTTAACACAATCGACAGGGCGCGGCAAATCTTTTATAATTTTTTCAGAAAGAACTGCTATAGTTGCAAAAACTTTGGCGGAGGGAGGTCACGCCTTGAAGAAAAAAATTTTTGGCGGAATAATTTTAACGGCACTGATAAGCGCGGCGTTGACTTTGGGGCTGGTGTGCGTGCTTTTGGGATTAAATTCAAGCAATGCGCTCGACCTCGGAAGATTTTTTGTCGCAATGAGATTTATCGAAAGAAATTACGTTCAGGAAGTAGACAGGCGGCAGCTGATTGACGGGGCGATAAGCGGCATGGTCAATTCGCTCGGCGACCCGCACTCAATTTATCTTGCGCCGCAACTTTATAACCAACTGCGCGCCGAGACGAGCGGAGCTTTCGGCGGGATTGGCGTTTACATGGGCTTTAAAAATGGCGGCGTGCAAGTCATGAATGTTATCCCCGATGGACCGGGGCAAAGGGCAGGGCTACTTGCCGGCGACGAAATTTTGGCGGTGGACGGTCAGCCCGTCACGGAAATTCCGCCCGGCGAAGTCGCGCTAAAAATTCGCGGGGAGATTGGCACGCCCGTCGAACTTTTGATTCGCCGCGAAGGCTTCGACGACATGACTTACAGCTTGACGCGCGAAAATATCAAAGTTAAAACTGTGGCGGGCAAGATGATTGATGACCGGCTCGCTTACATAAAAATTTCCAACTTCAGCGAGAACACCGGCGACGAATTTAAATCGACGCTCGCTGAGTTGGAGGCGCAGGGCATGAAAGGTTTTGTCCTTGATTTGCGGCAGAATCCTGGAGGAGTTATAACTAGTTGCATTGAAATTGCTCAAGAGATTGTGCCAAAAGGAACGGTTACCTCCGTGATTAAGCGCGACGGCTCGAAGGAAGTTTATACTTCGGACTTGGAAGCGGCGAAGTTCCCGATTGTCGTTTTGCTTGACAACAACAGCGCGAGTGCCGCCGAACTTTTAAGCGGCGCGTTGCAGGACACCAAGGCGGCGATTGTCGTCGGCGAAACTTCTTATGGCAAAGGCTCCGTGCAGACGCTGATTCCCATGGCGCACAACGACGGCTTGAAACTCACGATTGCCAAATACTACACACCCAACGGCAAATGCATTGACGGCGTTGGAATTACGCCCGACGTGGAAATAAAAATGCCCGCGTTGCCGCACCCACTGTACAATTTGAATCTCGACGAGGCGGAAGATTCACAGCTTGCTACAGCGGAAGAACTTTTGCGGCATCAAGTTGACGCGGGGAAAATTTTATTCGACGATGATTTTTGGAAGGCGAATCTTCCTTCTGAACAATAAGGCGGCTTTTCTAGTTACAAAAAATTTTGCAGTGGCACGCCGTTTCGTGTCTTCCAACTTATCGGACCGGCTGCACTTGTGCCTAAAACAAATTCTGCGGCGGGAGAAGGTTTTGAAAAATCTACGTCTTCAAGCAATTTGCCGTTGTTAATTTTTGCGAGGTGTCGAGCGTTTTTTACGTTAAGAGGGCGATTGCCGTCTTCGATAGGAGAAATTTCACTACCCGCCAAAACTTTATAACCGGTTGGCGTTCGTTTCATTCGAGCGTTAATTTTTCTGCCGAGCCGTTTAACAAAGCGCGACAGATAAAAAATTTCTTCGTCGGGCGGAGGCGGAGAAATTTTTTTTTGCGGCTCAAAAATTTTGTAGCCGATTGCGCCCAAAATTAACAAGACAAATTCGACGTGTTCCTCAAGCTCACTCTCTTTTTCCTCGCTGACGTTGCCGGGCGGCGGTTCGTTTTCGTTAGTAACATCATAACGCGCCGCCTTAATTGCCATGTTGCAGAATTTATTTTCGAGCCAATTCAACTCTGTCGCGCCAAAAGAATTATCGGTCGTCGTGAAGACGATTGCCTCCGTCCAAAAATTTTTATCGCTGTTGCGGTCGTGTTCGTTCAAGCGACCGAGAATCCCTTTGCCGTTCTTGCGATTGCTAGCCTGCCCGACGTAAATTTTTTTGCGTTCGTCTTCCTCGCCGAGCAGAAAATAAACGCCGTCTTGTTTCAATTCGTCGCGGTCTTTGCTCTTGGATAAATCTTTGCGCGGAATCCTGAATATGATACCCGACCTGCTACTGATTGTGCATTTGATTCGCCCGTTCGCTGTGTCGTCCATCAAAAATAAATTTATCGTCTTTGCCATGCCGTCACTCCTTTAGCCGAAATTAATTTGATCCAAAATTTCTTGCGGGTGGTCGACGATAATTTTTGCGCCGCTGTCGACGAGTTCACTGCGCGGACGAAAACCCCACGTCACGCCGACGGGAAGGAAGCCCGCGTTTAGAGCCGTCTGAATATCAACCGCCGTGTCGCCGAAGTAGGCAACGTCCTCCGGCGCGACAGAAAATTTTTTTGCGGCGGCAAGTGCGCGAGTCGGGTCGGGCTTGCGCGGTTGACCGATCTCGTCGCCGCTGACGTAGGAAAATTTTATCGGCGCGAGAATTTTTTCCGCAATCGCAATCGCCGCGAAGTGTTGCTTATTCGTGCAAATGCCTAGCGGAATTTTTTTTGCCTTCAAAGCCGCCAACAACTCCATAATCCCCGCGTAGGGCTTAACTTTGTTCAAACAGTTGCGGGCGTAACAGCCGTTGTAAAAATTCAAAGCCGCGTCGACAAAATCACAATCGGCGGGCAAGCTCCGAATCATCAATTTTCTTGCGCCGTTGCCGACGAATTGCCGCACCTCGTCCAAAGTTCTGAGCGGCAAGTTGTAATGGGCGAGCATTTCGTTGACGCTGTCATATAAATCGGCGAGCGTGTCGACCAAAGTTCCGTCCATGTCGAAAATCGCCGCACGATAAATTTTCATTCAATCGCCTCCATTTCGTCAAGCCGACGCAAAAATTTTTCCAGCCGCACCAATTCTGCCGTATCAGTCACTCGCCGTCCCGAATAAAAAAATTCCAATGAACTGTGCGCGGAAGTTTCTTTTAAATCTGCGCGGCGAATCAGTTCGTTGACGGTGCCCGCGTTGCCGTCCAAAATTTTCACGTGCGCCGGCAAAATCTCCCTGAACGTGTCCTTGAAATAATTAAAGTGTGTGCAACCCAAAACCAGCGACGAAAATTTTTCAAAATCGTAATCTGCAAGCTCCCCGCGCAGATATTTTTCCACTGCCGCCGATTTGAATTCTTGCCGCTCCGCAAATTCGACCAGCTGCGGCAACGCCCTAAGCTCCGCGAAATTTTCTGCGTGCAGTCGTTCAATCAGCCGCCGAATTTTTTTGCCCGTGATTGTTATCGCTGTCGCCGCCACCAAAACTTTTCTGTTCGGGAACGTGTCCAACGCGACTTTTAACGCTGGCTCCATTCCGATTATCGGCAAGGAATATTTTTCGCGCATGGCTTTGACTGCCACCGATGTTGCCGTGTTGCACGCCACGACGATTGCCGAAACTTTTTGCGCGATTAAAAATTTGAACGCCGCGTCGACAAAACGCAAAACTTCTTCGGGCGATTTCGTGCCGTAGGGGACGTTGTCCTCGTCAGCAAAAAAGATGAACTCCTCCTGCGGCAAAATTTTTCGCGCGTGGTGCAGGACGCTAAGCCCGCCCATTCCCGAATCGAAAAACGCTATCTTCATACGCTGAGCCCCGCCGCCTTGATTAAAATAAAAATCGCAAGCCCGACGACAGACCCGACGATTGAGCCGTTTAATCTTATCCAGATAAAATCTTGCTCCGCCTTGTCGTAAACCAGATTGTTGAGCTGTTCTTCCGTCAATTTGTCGAGCGCCGACTTTGCGACGACGCCGACCAGCGGTTGAGCATGGAGGGCTGCCCGCGCTGTCAGCTCGTCGATAAATTTTTCAAAGGCGACTTTGGCGGCGGTGTCTTCGCGCAGGAGCCGTAAAAATCTGCCGTATTCGTCGTCGAAAAGTTTTTTTATCAAGCCGCCGAGGTTGCGAGCGTCGGGCGATTTAATTTGATTTTCCAAATGAAACAGCGCGAGTTCAATCGCCTCCTCCAGCGGCAGGGCAGTCGCGGCGTCCATTTGAATTCGTTCGACTAAATCTTTAAATTCTGGCGTGTCACTCAGCTCCGAAATTTTCAAGCGGCATTCGTTGAGCGTGCGGCGGTGCAGTTGCGTATCGGCGGCGAGTTCGTCAAGAAGTTTCAGCAGCTGAACCTGCATGATTCGCGCGGCTTCCTCGAAGTTCACCAAGTCCAACATTTGCGCCAGCCCCGCCATTAAAATTGAAAAGCCGCCCATGTTTTTAGTTTTCTCGTTGGCGTATTCCTCCAAAATTTCTTGGAGTTTGTCGCAAGTTTCGGGCTTAGCGGCGGTGCGTCTCATCGCTTTGACGATGCTGATAAAAAGTTCGCGGTCTTTGTCGTTGCGTTTGAAGTGCGCGCCGAAATCGTTAATCAAACCTTGCGCGGGAATGTCGCGTAAAATTCGGCGCAACTCGTTGGCAATCGCCTTGGAGCGCGTCTCTTTGTTCTGCGCGGCGACGAACTTTTTCACCATGCCGAAGAGTTCTTCGACGACCATCTTGCGCGTTTCTTCGCGGGCAAAGTAGTCGACGATGCGCGGCATGAGTTTGAAGTCGCCGAGTTTTTTAAAAATCGTGCGCCGAGAAAAAAATTCTTGCTGAACCATGACGACCGACGCCTTGACGAAATCTTTTCTTCTGCGCGGGAGTATCGCCGTGTGGAAGGAAAATCCCAGCGGCTTTTTAAAGAGCGCAGTTACCGCGAACCAGTCAGCAATGCCGCCGACGAGTGCCGCCTCCGTCACGAATAAAAATCCCTCCGCCGCGACGTTGCCAGGGAAGACGATTTTAAAGCCGACTGCCATTAAGAAAAACAACGCGGCGCAGAGCAAAATTGTATCCGCCGTGTTCCACCTATTCAAAAAATTTCACGACCTTTCAAGAGCAATGATAATTCCAATCGCGGCGACAAGCTAAAAGTTTCGAGCGATTAATCGCGCTAACTGTTCCGCCGCTTTTAAAGCGGCTATCCGCCGTGTTCCACCTGTTCAAAAATTTTCACCTCTTTAGGAATTTATCCTGCGCTTACATAACTGCGATTCGGAATGCTCATCCAATCAACCGCGTTGGCAGCAATTCCGTTTTTCAAGCCGTAAGCCGCAGCAATGCCCGCCGCCTCGCCCATGCTCATGCACGACGGCTGAATTCGCACGGCGGCTTGTGCGGCAAAATTCGCGCTGATACACCTGCCGACGACAATCAAGTTTGAAATTTCGTTCGTGATAAGTGCGCGGTAGGGAATTTCGTAGAATTCGCCCTTGGCAAGCTTTTTTTCGAGATTCAACACTTCGTCATGAATATCAATCGGATAAGCAGAGCGACAGACGGCGTCGGGGAATTTTTGCGCGTTGAAATAATCTTCGCCGGTCATGTAATATTTTCCGTGAATGCGCCACGATTCGCGCACGCCCAGCATTGACGCCTCGCGGCTTATGTAAGCGTTCTTGAAGCCTGGAATATTTTTCCGGAAGAAATGCGCCAGCCGCCGAATCATAATGCGCCCTTGACGAATGGCTTTGCTCCTGTCCAATGCGCTTGTCGAACTGTAAAGATACGGCGAAACTTCGGGGCAATTCATCGACATGACGCCAGGCTTGCCAAGAATTGTGAACGCTTGAATATACGCAACGTCGTCTTTAGTGACTTCGCCGCGCTGAATTCCCTCGTAATAAAATTTTTCGGTGTGCGTCGTCTTAGCGAATTCAAATTCGGGCGGTTTGGTTTCGCACCAGCCGTCTTTGAGTTTCTTGACAAAAAATTTGTAGACTTTCATCTCCTCGACGCCGCCCATTTCAAAGCGGAAACTCATCTTCTGATTGCGTCCCGTGTGTTCGGAGCCGCGCTCGACTTTGACGCCCGCAAATCTGGAGAGCGTAGCGTCGCCCGTCGCGTCAATAAAAATATTTGCTTCGATTTTGCTAAGACCCTCGACCGTGTGAACAATCGCCGCAGAAATTTTCCCGCCTGAAGTGTTTGCTCCAATTAAAGTCGCGTTGTAGAGAACTTCGACGTTGTAATCGGCGCAAAGTTCGTCGTAAATAAAAGCTAAAAGTTCGGGCGTATATTCGCGAGCGTCGCCGCCGTTTTTATATTTCGCGTCGTCGGTGAAGCTGACGTTTATGCCGTGCATGGCGAATCTTTTGTTCAAGTCGGTTATGTAGGGCGTGTCGCTGTTCAAAACTTTTGTGGGCATGGCGGGATAAACCAGCCCTTGCGTTTGCAGACCGCCCAAAACAGTTCCCTGCTCGATAAGAACGACTTTTAAACCGTTCCTAGCCGCAGTGACAGCCGCCGCCGTGCCCGAAGGACCGCCGCCACATACGCAGACATCAGCGCGGAGCAAAGTGGGAATTTGTGCGCCGTTAAAACTAAAATTTTGCGGTTTAGGAGTTTCCGCCGCCTCGACATTTTTATCAGAGCCAAGAGCAACTCCGACCGCCGTCACGCCCGCAAGCTTCAAAAGTTCGCGGCGACTAATCGGAATAAGAAAATTTTTCTCCATTATAAATCACCCTTTGCTGACGTAACTGCGAATGTGCGCGGGAATTTTCGCCCAATCAATCGCGTTGGCAGCAATTCCGTTTTCCAGACCGTAAGCCGCAGCAATGCCCGCCGCCTCGCCGATACTGGCGCACGTCGGCTGAATTCTCATCGACGCCTGCAAAATGAAACTCGCGCTGATACACCTGCCCGCGACGATTAAGTTGGAAATTTTATCCGTGACGAGTGCTCGGTAGGGAATTTCATAAAAGCCGCCCGCAGGAAGTTTCTCGGAAACTTTTTCGCCGTGCGCGTCGATAAACCAAGCCGTGCGACAAACCGCGTCGGGGAAACGGCTTTGGTTGTGATAGTCGTCCTCGACCATGTAATATTTGCCTTTAATGCGCCACGATTCGCGGGCACCGAGCATGACGGCTTCGCGGCTGATAAAAGCGTTCTCAAAGCCGGGCAAATGTTTAATCAGATAGCGGGCAATGTTGCGCATCATCTTGCGCCCGAAGGAAACCGCCTTGCTGTAGCTGACGGGGTCGGTCGCAGAAAATTTCACAGGAATTTCGGGGCAGTTCATACTCATCACGCCGTTCTTGCCAATAATCGTGTAGCCCTGCATGTATTCCGCCTCGTCTTGAGTAATTTCGCCGCTCTCTACGCCGCGCGCCATGAAATCTTCCAGCTTGTAGCGTTGCTTGCGGTGCATGGCTTCGGCAATTTCAAAGTACGGCAACTTCGACTTGCACCAATCCTCCTGCAGTTCAATCGCCACGTATTTATAAAGTTTCTCCGTGTCGATGCCGCCCATTTCAAAGCGGAAACTTAGCGGCTGATTGTTGCCGGTCTTCTCGTAGCCGCGCTCATAATCGACGCCGGCATTACGTGCAAGATAAGCGTCGCCCGTCGCGTCAATGAAAATTTTCGCCTTGACCGCCGTCAGCCCCGCGATAGTTTGAACAATCACCGCAGAAATTTTTCCGCCGCTCGAAATCGAATCGACGACGACCGCTTGATATAAAATGTTGACGCCCGCCTCCGCGCACATTTCGTCATGAATCTCCGCTAAAATTTCTGGATTGTGCCACGTCTGTTGAGTGACGCCGTCGAAAGGTTCAATACCCTTTGCGCGAAGACGATTTTTGAGTTCGACAAGATAGGGCGTGTCGGAATTTGGCGCGTGCGTGTCCATGAAGGGATAGACGCAACCCAAAACTCCCAGCCCGCCGAGCGCAATGCCGCGTTCGATTAAAAGAGTTTCCGCGCCGTTTTTGGCAGCGTTGACAGCCGCCGCCGTGCCTGCAGGTCCACCGCCGCAAATGCAAACGTCGACCGAACACAGCACGGGAATTTTTTTGTCGCCGTATTTAATTGCCGCGCCAGAAATTTTTTCAGCCGCCTCCGCGCGATTAATTTCGACTGAGCCGCTCAAGACGACGCCCGCCGCCGTCACGCCCGCAAGCTTCAATAAATCCCGCCGTGAAATCGGAAATGAAAATCCTTGTGCCAAAGTAATTCACTCCTCAAAAAAATTAATGCGCAAAATGTTCAATAATCTGCGAGACGATAAATAAAAACATGCCGACCAGCCCGCCGCAAATCGAGCCGTTGATACGAATCATCTGCAAATCGTCCGCCACGTGCCCTTCGACAAATTCCGTCAGTTCGTCGTCGCTGAACTTGTCGAGCCGTTCGCGAATCATCATCGGAATTTGCCCGCGGTATTCGTTCAGCAGGTTTTCTATAAAATCTTTTATCAGCTTGTCGAATTTCCGCTGAAGTTCGGTATCCTTAATGAATTCGTCAATCTTTGCGTCGACGAGATAATTTACTGCCTCCTTCCAAATGACGGGCTTGCGTTCGACTTCGACGACGCGCGGAGTGTTCGGATTAGCCGCCTGTTGCCGCCGCAATTTCTCCAAAATTTTCGGATCGGTCTCGCCCTTAACATTAACGTCGAGCCACGTCTTGACGAAACCCTCCGTGTCGAATTTCTGCAGGAAAAGTTTCAGCAAATCGTTGAGAAATTTTTTAGTGTTAAGATTGCCCGCCGCCGAATTCACGAAGCCGCCGAACATTTTAATCATCTCGTCAGCCGCTTGAGCCGTCTCGCTGTCAACAAGTGCGCCCGTCGTGTTCAAAATTTTTTCCGCGTCGCTGATTTTTTTCTCGACGGTTTCGTTTAAGATGTTCAAAATTTTTTCGTCGGTCAAGTCCATGGTCGACAGCACCAGCGCACGCCCCGCCGAATCGCCCTCGTAAGCCTCGCGCAGTTCGGTTATCTTTTTTAAAATTTCTTCCTGCATGTGCGGACTGCGTAAAATTTTGTGCCCCGTGTCGAAGAGCGTGATTAAAATTTTGCGGCTGTGCTTGTCGTTAGTTGCGACTTTAATCACCGCGTTGAAAAGTTTTTCCGCGTCGAGATTTTTAATTTCGTTCTCCAGAATCGGCGCGACGTTCTTTGAAATTTTTTGCGTGTCGAGTTCGTTAAAAAGTTCCGTCAAAACTTCGCGCACGAGCGTTTTAGTTTTGGCGCGCCCCTTGTTTTGTTCAAAGTAGTCGATTAAAAGTT
This sequence comes from Selenomonadaceae bacterium, assembly GCA_017412925.1. Classification (GTDB taxonomy): domain Bacteria; phylum Bacillota; class Negativicutes; order Selenomonadales; family Selenomonadaceae; genus Quinella. The sequence continues at coordinate 67,988 of JAFPVP010000095.1, read as the reverse complement.
GCGCGGTGTTTTCGTCCTTGACGGTCTCCATAATATTTTTCGTGTTAAGCAAATCGGTGCCGACGAATTCGACGATTGCGTCCATGATTCGCCCGCGATTGCGCCGCAAAATTTCCGTGTGGAAGCCAATGCCCAGCGGTTTGCGGAAAAGAGCCGTCACGCCGAACCAGTCAGCCATGCCGCCGATTGTCGCCGCCAAAAATCCGTGATTGAGCAAACCGAGAATAAAATTGCCCGTCGCGCCCGTCAATATGAATTTCAGCGGCGAAATTTCCGGCAGTGTCGAGATTGCAAAGAGCGCGCTCGTCGCCAATGTCGCCGTCGCCTTAGTTTTATTTTCCAAAAAAATTTTCACCTCCGCTATCGTTTAAATTATTTTATCATGAATTCGCCGCGCTGTCTTCAAAATTTTTTCAGTAAAAAAGAAGAATCCCTCTCGGAGTCGGGAGGGATTTTCTTTAAGCGTATATGACGGGGAAGACGCCCAGATTTTTCAGCCAAATGCTTTTGTCGTAAACGGCGCGGATTGATTCTTTTAGCGCGTCGTCGCCGGCGTCAGTTTCCAGCTCGAAGAAAAAAATGTACGCGCCCAAAATTGTCCGGGCGGGTCGCGATTCGATTCGGGTCATGTTCACGCCGCGCTTGGCAAATTCATTGAGCACGTCGCAAAGGGAACCTGCGCGGGAGCCGTCAATCTGGCAGATGATTAAAACTTTGTCGCCGTCGAAAGTTTCAATCGGGGCGGCGGCGCGCGGGCGGTAGCGAATTTCAAAAAAGCGCGTGGAGTTGTTCGGGTTGTCCTGAATATTTTTTGCGGCGATTGCCAGTCCGTTTAATTTGCCGGCGCGTTCGGTGCAGATGGCGGCAAAATTTTCGTCAGAGGCGGCAACAATTTCAGCGGCGCGGGCAGTCGAGTTCGTGGAAATAATTTCGGCGTCGGGGAAATTTTTACGGAGAAATTTTCTGCACTGCGCGAGCGGTTGAGTGTGCGAGAAAATTTTTTTTACCGTTTGAACGTCGACGAGCGGCTTTGTCATCAAAAAATTTTTCACTGGCCAGACGAGTTCGCGCCCGACTGTCAACGTGTCGCTCCTTGCCAGCGTGTCGAGCGTGATGTTTATCGAGCCTTCCAGCGAATTTTCCACGGGCACCAATCCCGCGTCCAATGTGCGCTCCTTGACCGCCGTCAATATGTCGAAGATGTCCGCGCAGATTTCCAGTTTAAATTCTTCCCGCGAAAATTTTTTCAGCCAAAGAGCCGCCTCCTCCGAATGGGTGCCGCGCGGTCCGAGGATTCCTAAAGTCTTCATGTCAATCACCAAATTTCAGTTTGCTAAGTTCGGGGAAAAGGTCGCCGATTGATTGCGAAAGTTCCTTGGGCTTTAGCAAGTCGATAACCGGTTGCATTACGCGGAAAAATTCTTCGTCGTCCTGCATCAGCGCGAGAATTGCGGCGGTGTTGGCGGCGTCGGCAAGGGCGGTGTGTTCGGTGCCCTCGAAGTCACGATTCATCGCGCCGATTGCGTGCTTGAGTGCCAAGCTGGAATGCAGACCAATTCGGTCGTCGAACGCCTTCTGCAAATCGCGCCACTTCCGCTCCAACTTACCAATTTCATATTTGGGCATTTTAAAGCGGCATTCGTCGCGCAGCTGATTTATATCCGAATTGCTCCACGAGTAAAGCGTCATGTCCCACGTCCCTATCCAATCCATAAAATTTTGAAACGCTTCGGCAAAAGTCGGTTTATCGGCGACGGTCTCTTGAGTTATGCCCGTCAACTTGGTTATGTGTTTGGTTATCTCGCCGTATTCGGGCTTGACGTAGCATTGAAACTCGTCGATCATGTCGTAGTTGTCGTCGAGCTTAACCGCGCCGATTTCTATAACTTCGTCGGTGGTGAACCTGCGCACGTCCTTAAAAGTTTTACTGACGGGGTTCATCTCCAAATCAATCACTATGTGAATCAAATTTTCAACCTCCCCAAAAAAGTTAACCTTGATATTCTTGTTGCGGCGGAAAATATCCTGCCAAAAATTTTTCATTGTGATTATGCCGTCAAAAAAAGCTCCGCGTGAGCAGCACGGAGCTTTTTTTTAAGCGTATGTGTATTATATTTTAGGAGAGCTTTAACGAAAGCCTACACGAAGTATAGCACGCATGATAATAATTATCAAGTGGTTCAGCAAAATTTTTTCAAGAAAATTTTTTCAGCCGCTATCCATGTACAAACAGATTTTATGATATAATACTTGCCCGAAAGGAGGCGGCGCATTGCTGACGAAATTTTTTGAGCTTATCGGCGCGTTCATGATACGACGCTTTGAAGAATTCGGCACAATAATTTTACTCTACGTCGACACGATGAAACAAGTTCTGCACAAGCCGCGAATCAAACTTATCCTCGCGCAGATGTCGCATTTGGGCGTTGACTCGCTGACTATAGTTTCGCTGACGCTTTTATTTACGGGCGTGGTTTTCACGTTGCAGACGGCACACGAATTTATTCGTTTCGGCGCACAGTCGACGGTCGGCGGAGTAATTGCAATCGCAATCGGCAGAGAGCTGGGACCGGTTTTAGTCGGCGTAGTTTGTGCGGGGCGTGTTGGCGCGGCGATAACAGCGGAGATTAGTACAATGAAAGTCACCGAACAAATTGACGCGCTCAAAGTCATGGCAGTCAGCCCCGTCAATTATCTAATCGTTCCGCGCATGATAGCCTGCATGATAGTCGTCCCGATTCTTACGGTCTTTGGCGATATTATCGGCGTCGCGGGCGGCTGGCTCGTCGCCACGCAATATTCGGGCATCAGTTCCTATCTTTTTACAAACTCGATTAAGATGTTCGCGGACATTTACGACTTGACGGGCGGCATGATTAAAGCGATTTTCTTCGGCAATGTTATCGCGGTGCTCGGTTGCTACTACGGCTTGAATTGCCCCGACGGCGCGGAAGGTGTTGGCATAGCCACAACTAAAACCGTCGTCACGTCGATTATCGTAATTTTTATTTTGAACGCACTTTTGACGTTTATTATCTATAGGTGAACGATGATTAGGATTGTTAATGTCACAAAAAAATTTGGCAAGAAAGTTGCGCTGAATAATATAAATTTGGAAATAGCCGACGGGGAGACGCTCGCGATTATCGGCGGTTCGGGCAGCGGCAAGTCGACATTGCTCCGCTTGATGATTGGTTTGATTCAGCCGACGAGCGGAGAGATTTGGATTGGCGACGACGAAATTTCCCGCTTTAGCGAAAAGGAAATGATGCGCGTCCGTTTGCGTATGGGCATGGTCTTTCAATATAGCGCGCTGTTCGATTCGATGACGGTCGGCGATAACGTTGCCTTCGGGCTTGTCGAACACACGGATTATAGCCGCGAAAAAATTCAATCCATCGTCCGCGAAAAACTTCATCAAGTCGGCTTGGAGGGCGTGGAAAATCGTATGCCCAACGAACTTTCGGGCGGCATGAAGAAAAGAGTTTCCTTGGCGCGGGCGATTGCCTTTGGTCCGGAAATTATTTTTTATGACGAGCCGAGCAGCGGGCTTGACCCGATTACCACGAACAGAATTGACGAGCTGATTATCGAGACGCAACGCGCTTTGAAAGTCACGAGCGTCGTCGTTACTCATGACATGGTTAGCGCGTGCCGCATTGCCGATAGAATTGCCATGGTTTACAACGGCGATTTAATTGCCGTCGACACGCCCGAAAACTTCAAAAAAATTCAAGACCCGCGCGTCAAAGAATTTTTCCGTATAATAAATTGAGGCGGTGAGGGCGTTGAAAAATAAATTAGGACTTGAAAATCCTGCAGACTTGGCGCGGGCGGAAGAAAAAATCAGCAAGCAAAAGGCAATTCAACTTTGGAAAAGCGACGAGTTAAAAAATTTTCAAGCTGGGACGTTTGAAAAGCTCGCGCAGATTCATAAAAAATTGTTCGAGGAAATTTATTACTTCGCGGGGAAAATTCGCGACGAAAATATAAGCAGGGGAAATTTCAGATTTGCTTCCGCGCTTTATCTTAGAGAGGCGATTTTGAGTGTCGAGAAAATGCCGCAGAAAACTTTTGAGCAAATCGTTGAGAAATATGTTGAAATGAACGTTGCGCATCCTTTCCGCGAAGGCAACGGACGAAGTATGCGGCTCTGGCTTGACGATATTTTGAAAAGCTCCCTCGGCAAAGTGATTGATTGGAGCGCGGTCGACAAGAATAAATATCTTCAGGCAATGGAGCGCAGTCCGATTGACGATTCGGAAATAAAAAAACTTCTTGCCGCCGCCTTGACGGAAAAAATCAGCGACCGCGAAATTTTTATGAAGGGGCTTGACGCAAGTTATTTCTACGAAAATTATTTTGCTTATCGGAGCGAAGATTTAAACATTCTGAATAATGGATTGGACAGGTGATTTTTGTGATTATTGTACCTGCGGTCTTGTTCGTCGCCGGCTTCGTGATTTTAGCGATTTCATTTTTCGCGGCGAAGGAAGCCAACAAACGCGAGAAGGGCAACGCAACACTTTTTATCAAATCGGGCGTGGCGTGCGCGATTTTTACTTCAGCCGTGGCGACGATAATTTTGTTCGCGATGCCCCAATATTATGTCTGGCAACAAAACAAGGCAGGCGAGGCGGAACTTGCACGAGCCGAACAAAATCGCCAAATAGCAATTCAAGAGGCGCGAGCCAAGGAAGAATCTGCAAAATCCCTTGCGAACGCCGAAATTATTCGCGCCGAGGGTGTCGCCCAAGCAAATAAAATTATCGGCGACAGTCTGCAGAACAACGAAGCCTACATTCATTACCTTTGGATTGAAGCTCTGCGCGAATCGAGCAACGAAGTGATTTACATTCCAACGGAAGCTGGAATTCCGATAACCGAATCAGCAAGATTTAAAAAGCAAACAGGGGAGGCGAAGTGATGTCAGTTGAAGCAAAGGTCGGAGCTTTTACGGTCGGTGGGCTAATGTTGCTAGGCGGCGCGGCGGCGGGTCTTGGAGATTTTCATATAGGCGGAAGTGATGATTATACTTTGTACGCGGGCTTTAAACAGGTCGTCGGACTTCAGCAACAATCGGACGTTCGCTTGAGCGGCGTTTTAGTCGGCAAGGTCACGCAAATCACGACTGAAGGCACGGGCGTTACTGTCACGATGGCGATTAACGAAGATGCGAAAATTCCTAAGCAATCCAAAGTTATGATAACCTCAAGCGGCGTCATGGGCGAAAAATTTATAAACTTTCAACCTAAGGTCGACAACGGCGAATATCTTCAGAACGGCGATTATCTTTACGGCGTGGACGAAGCAGGCATGGCGCAAATGTTCGACGGACTGACAAAAGTTATGGACAAGGTCGAACTTCTTTTAAACGACGTGCACGCGATAATCGGCGACGAAACTTTTAAAAAATCTGTCGTCGAGATGAGCAGAAACATGGAAGAGGCTTCAGAAAATGTGAACAACATGACCGGAACTTTTGAGAGAATCGCGGTTCAGAACGAAGACATTTTCAACGACATGATTGCGCAGATGAACAGCGCGATTACCGGCATGAATAATGCTATGGCGAACGTCGAGCACATGACGGCAAACTTAGATAAATTCGCTGGCGACCCTAAGACCGTCGAAGAACTAAAATTTACGTTGGATAACATTGCTAAAACTTCAAGCTCCGTGGCGAACATGGCGGACAACATGAACAAATTCGCCGGCGACCCGAAAGTTGCCGAAGACTTGAAAGCGACGGTGAGCAATGCCCGCAGCATAACCGAACGAGCCGATAAGTTGTTGGGCAAGGTGGAGGGCACCGCCGATAAAATTTCTAAGATTGACGTGACGCCTTCGGTTGATATATTATACAGCGGCAAAGCGCACAACTGGAAAACGAATTTTAATCTGGACGTGACGAGCGACGATAAATCTTTGATACTCGGCGCGGAGGATATAGGCAACCACACGAAATTAAATTTGCAGGGCGGAAAAAAATTCGGGACAGATTTCGGGGCGCGAGCCGGAGTTATCGCGGGCAAACCAGGTATCGGGCTGGACGCTTACGCTGGCGACAACTTTAAATTCTCCGCCGAAGCCTACGACCTTAACCACGGCAGAGTTCGTTTGAAATCTCAATTTCGCGTCGCTGAATCAACTTACATTCTCGGCGAACTCCACAACGTCAACAAAAAGAAAGACCGAGCCTTTTATTTCGGGCTGAAGCAGGAGTTTTAGGATGAAAAAATTTTTGGCATTAATAAGCGTGGCAATAATTTTTTTTGCGGGCTGTTCAAATGAGTCGACCGTCGAAGTCACCACGGAAAAAATTTTATTGGCGGATACGGCTTTGACTTTAACGCACGAAGGGAAAATTTCTTTGAGCAGCGAGAAAAAAATTTTTTCGCCGGTGTCAGGCAGTGTCATAGAAAAATATTTTAAGGACGGCGACGACGTGACGGAAAGGCAACCTCTTTTTAAAATTGGCAGCTTTGAAGAGGAAACCGAACTCCTGCAGACAAAGGCGGCACTCGCCGAAGCAATGACAAATTTGGCTAAGGAACTCGCGCAGAAAAATCCCGTCGACGAACTGCAAGCCGAAATCGCCGAACATCAAGAGCGCGTAAAAATTTTGGAGGAGAAATCGGCGACGGGAATGATTTACGCGCCAGTGGCAGGGCAACTCGGAATAAACAACGCCCGACTCAACGCGGAGGTAAAGGCAAATGAAACGATTCTCGCGACGCTCGGCAATAAAAATCCCGCTGTCGTCCGCTTTGAAATTTCGCCGGAGGAGAAAAAATTTTTGACGGAAAGCTCGCCGAAAGTTTCCTTGAAGTTTATCGACGGCATGGCTTACAACCGACCGGGCAGGCTTAATTTCCCCGACGCGACGACAGCCGAGGCAATCTTCGACAACCCCGACGAACTTTTACTTTTGGGCAACACGGTTCAGATTGAGCTTGGCGACGTGAAAATTTCAAATGTCCTGCTCGTGCCCGAAAGGGCTGTTCAACAACGCGACGGAGAAAATTTTGTCTTCGTCGATTCAGATAAAAAAGCCGCTTTGAAAAAAATTTCGCTCGGCGGCAAGTTGGGAAATAATTTTATCGTAAATGACGGCTTGAAGGCGGGCGATTCGGTTGTTGTCGAAGGCTTGACCAATCTGCGCGAAGGCACGCCGCTTAAAGAGAAAATAGGGAGAGATTGATATGAAAATTTGCAAGCGTATACGGAAAAATTTTCGCAGAAGGCTGGCGGCATTAATCGCGGCGGGCGTGATAACTTTTTCTTTTGGAGCGGTTGATGCCGCTGATGCTATTAATATCACACTCGACGAGACAATCCAACGCGCCTATGAAAACAACCGCACGATTAAAGAGTCGGTTGCCGAACGCGAAGGAGCTTTCTGGGGCTTGAGTGAAGCGCGCCGTCAGACCAATCCGAAAGTCACGTGGGACATGAGCGGACAAAAATTCGGCGGAGATCAATATAGAGATTATTCTTATCATCGCGCCTTTACGAACAGCGGTACAATTTCCATGCCGATTTATCAAGGCGGGCGTCTTAGAGAAGGACGCAAAGCTGCTCGTTACGCCTTGAGCTCGGCGGATTTGTCGCTGGAAAATACAATGCAGGAGGTTCGCTTGCAATCGACGGTTTATTACTTTGACGTTCTGCAGTATAGAAATTTAATCGCGGTTTACGAGGAAGAAGTTTTGACATTGCAGGAGCATTTGCGCAACGTTAATGCTCAGTTCCGCGTCGGCACGGTCGCCAAAGTCGACGTGTTGGAGTCGCAGGTTGAACTTGCCAACGCCATGCAAAACCTTGTAAACATTCAGAACCGCTACGACGTTGCCGTTGCCAATTTGAATAATTTTATCGGCTTGCCCGCAGATACCGTGATTCGTCCGCAAGACACGCTCACTTACAGGCGATACGATTTGAAATTGGGTGATTGCACGGCTTACGCGCTCGAAAACCGCGCAGATGCCGCGATGGCTGATTATGCCGTCAAGCGCGCCGAATCCGCAAAAAAATCTGCTAAGTCGGGCTGGTATCCGAGCGTCAATGCTTCAATTTCAAAGGGGCACACTAACGAAAATCTCGTCAGCAAAAAAGTCACCGACCAATGGTCAATCGGTTTCAGCGCGTCGTGGGATATTTTTGACGGCGGAATAACACGGGCGCAAGTTAATCAGGCGGACGCCGAACTTACCCGCGCACAGGAAGTCGCCGCTCAAACCCGCGAACAAATTCAGCTTGAAGTTCAATCCGCTTTCCTTGACCTGCACGCCGCCGAAAGAAATATCGGCACCACTCAAGCGGCGGTCGTCCTCGGCGAAGAGAACTACAAAATCGCGCAAGTTCGTTATGCGGCGGGCGTCGGCACGAACCTCGACGTCATGGACGCTTCCCGCAAATTGACGGAGGCTCGCTCGAATTATTTCACCGCGCTTTACAACTACAACACCGCCAAAGCCTCGCTCGATAGATATATGGGCGTGCCCGTCGAAATTGACGTTGTGCGCTATATCGAATCCGAGCAAGAAGGCAAGACCGCCGCGCAGTCCCGCGAAGACGCCGCTTTGACAAGTGAAGCCGCTGCTGTCCCCGAAGTCAAGGAAGTCGCGCCCGTCGTGATGATTGACTTTGAAAATCCGTCGCCGTTGCCTTCCGAAAACGTTGAAAAGGATACGACTAAGGACGGTGCTTTTAAATAAATTTTTTGAGAGGAGTTGCCTGCCGTGTGGAAATTTCTAAAAATCCTGGGCGGCGCGTTTATTGCTCTTGCAGTATGCGGCGGGCTTTACATAAATTCACAGCGGGCGGAGATTATCGAAAGGGCTTTGATGGCGGCGGAAGAAACTGCCTCCAAAACTTTGGGCGTGCCCGTTAAAATCGGCAGTGTTGATTTCAACGATATAAATTTTTTTGACCGCGACAAACTCAGCGATATAACAATTCACGACATTGAAATTTTCGACAAGAGCGACGAACTGCTTGCCCGCGTCGACACCGCGAACGTTAATTTTAAATTGTTCGCCTTGACGGAAGACCCTGTTGCCGCGCTCGACGAAATTAAATTGGACGGCGCGACCGTCAACCTTAAACAGCGCGACGACGATTCTTGGAACGTCAACGACATCACGTTGGAGAGCGAGGGCGAATCAACTTTCGGCGCGAAAATTTCTTTGGCGCACGGAACTTTTAATGCCGGCTTCGACGGGAAAAATATTTCTGTGGAAGAAATTTCTGCCGAGGCTGATTGCACGGACATGAACGCCATTCCCGCCACTTTGAACGCGAAAACTTTGGGCGCGACCGTCAACGCTTCGGGCACAGTCAGCTTGGATCAACAGATTGTCAACGCCGAAGTCGACGCGATTAATTTTGATAAAATTCTGCCGTATCTGCCCGCCGATAAAATCCCTGAAGGCTTGGAAATTCTCGGTGGCGCGGCGGAAAATTTTTCTATCCACCTCCTGCGCAAGGACGACGCTTTGACTTACCTCGGCTCCACGCAAATTAAAAATGCCGCCGTCAAAGTTGAGGAGACCAACGTGGAGAACATCAACGGCAATTTGACTTTCAACGAACGCGAAATTTTTTTGGACATTTCAGCGGCGGCTAACGAACAATACGCCTCCGCGAGCGGCTCCGTGCGCCTGGACACCGACGAGCCTTTTTTTGATATTTACGGCGAATCTGATAGCTTTGCGCCCGCCGCGATTATCAGCGACATAGGCATTGCGGGCGCGGCGAACATTCGGGCGCATCTGGTCGGCACCGCGAGCAATCCCCAAGTCGACGCTGATATTTATTCCGATTGGCTCGGCTATGAAAATCTTTCCGCGCAAAATATTTCCACAAGGCTCCGCTACGTCGGCGAGATGATTTACCTGACCGATACCAGCGCGAATGTTTTCGGCGGCTCCGTCACCGGCTCGGCGGAGATTAAGACGGACGATTTTGCTTTTAATGCACACGTCAAGGCGAACGGTCTCGACGCGGCGTCCTTATCGGAATTCGGCGGCTCTGACAAAATTGTCACGGGCAGACTTTTCGCGGACGTCGGCATTAACGGCAGAGTTTCGGAGCTTGAACAATTTAAAATTTACGGCAGTGCGAAGGCGTCGGGGCTCGACGTGGAGGGCTTCTACATCAACGACGCGGACGCCTCTTTTTATTTTGTTGACGACGACTTGACGATTGACTACCTCAGTGCGAAACTGCCCGGCAACGGCACGCTCGGTCTTGAGGGCACAATCACCGACATAACCAATCTTAATCTGAACTTTTACGGCGCGCACGTCGACATGTCCCTTTTAAAAAATTTCAACGCCGCGCTAGACATGAGCGGGCTTACCGATTTCAAGGGGACTGTTCACGGCGATGCAGACAATCCCAACGTGACTTTAGAACTTTCCGCCGTCGACCGCTCCGAGGACAACTCTCGTTTCGTCGGGAAATTTTTTAAGCAGCCCTTCGATTCGATTCAGCTGGCGGCTTCGGGCAGTCTCGACGGCGTCAACATAGACAAATTTAATCTGGAAAAGGGCGGCAAAATAAGATGGACGGTTATCGAAGGCAACGTCGGCTTGACGGGCGAAAGGAAAATTAATCTGCAACTCGACACCACCGCCGTCCGCGCAGAAGATATTGCCGCGCTCGTCGCCCCTGACCAGCCGATAACCGGCAACGTCTTCAACACCGTCAAAATTACCGGCACAATAGATAACCCGCAAGTCGCCGGCAACATCAAATTCAATCGCGGCTCCTATCGCGGCGTGCTGTTGAGCGGCATGACGGGCGATTATTTTTTGGAAGGCGACATCCTCCGTCTGCAGAACTTTGAAATTACTTCGCCGATGGTCGACATGGTTTTGAATGGCACGATTAATAAAAATACGCAGGTAATGGATTTTGTCGTTGAGGGCAAGGATATTAATCTGGAACGCTTCAAGGGCAAGCTCCCCGAAAATTATATCGCCGAAGGTCACACGACTTTTGAAGGAATCATCAAGGGCACGCCCGACGTCCCGATTTTCGACGGCGAACTCAAGGCGGAAGAAATTACTTTAAACGGCGTCGCGCTCACTGACATTTACGGGCATATCCTTTCCAACGGCGCGAACGTCTACTTGGACGAATTTCATTTCAGCGACGGCGCGGCTCGTTGCCAAATGCAACTTTCCATGAACTTAGACAGCGAGAACATCAGCGGCGAACTCGACTTGACGGACGCAAATATCGCCCGAATGTTTATAATCGCCGGGCAGAAAAATGAATTGCTCGACGGAACTTTGAACAGCAAAATTTTGGTGAGCGGCACTTTTAAAAAACCGCAAGGTTCTGTTATGGGCGATATTCCGCAAGGCACGCTGGCTGGCTACGACATTCACGACATAGCCCTAGACGCGCGGCTCCTGAACAATATCATCTACGTCAACAGACTTGAAGGCAAGCAGGGCGAACAGGGCACGTTCAGCTTGCTCGGCTCGGCGAATTTGAGCGGACCGCTCGATTTGACTTTGGTTGCTAGGGAAATTGCGCTGGGCATGTTCAGCAAGGCGGCGGGCTACGATGTTGAAATGGTCGGCACGTCGGATATGATCGCCAAACTTAGCGGCACCGTCGATAATCCTTTCGGCGAGCTGCTGTGGACGGCAAAGGGCGGCATTAAAGGTTCGACTTTCGACCTCCTGCGCGGTCATTTCCTGTTAAAAGATTGGCGCGTCAACGTCGAAGAATTGATTGTTCAGCGCGAATTGGGCGGGAAAATTTACGGCGCGACGGCAGAAGGTTTCATTCCGCTGAAGGCTCTGACTGCCCGCAGTAAAGAAAATCTCCCCGACGACGAACAGCTTAACTTAACCGTGTCACTCGACGACGCGGATTTGAGCTTGTTGCCGGTTCTAAGCAAGATGATAAAATGGGGCGTCGGCGATTTGGACGGCGCAGTTAAAATCACGGGCACCGCCGCCAATCCGCAAATCAACGGCGCAATTTCCCTAAACGACGGCTCGATTAAAGTTAAGGACATGGACAGCTTGATTGAGCACATAAATATTTCCATGCTGTTCAAGGGCGAGCGTTTCGACGTGGAAAATTTTTCGGGGAATATCGGCGCGGGCACTTTCGCGCTGACGGGCGGCTTCAGTTTCCCACACCTTGAAATTACAGATTACAACTTTGACTTCGCGGCGAACAATTTGGATATTAAGAGCGATCTTTACAAGGGGCTCCTCAACGCGAACTTTAATTTCAGCGAGGGTACTTTTTTCCATAACCAGCTGCCGAAGTTATCGGGACAAATTAACTTGGAAAAATGCCGCATAGGTATTCCAGACATTCCCGACGACGATTCTGAGCTCCCGAATATTATTCTGGACGTTTCTATAAATCTCGGCGACAAAGTTCGTCTTTACAGTCCACGGCTCTGCGATATGTATTTGACGGGTAGCACGAACTTCAAAGGCACGCTCAATTATCCCAAAACTGCGGGAATAATCACAGTTAAACGCGGCGGCACCTTGACTTATTTGGAATCAGTGTTTAATATTCGTGAAGGCGAGGCGCACTTCAACCAAATCGGAACTTTTATGCCGACGGTGCATTTTGCCGCCGACACGCGAGTTGCTTCCACAAAAATTTTCTTGAGCGTGGAAGGCGCGCCAAATAAAATGGTATTCAACCTGACTTCAAGCCCCGAAATGACGCAGGAGGAAATTATCATGTTGCTTACCCTGCGCGAATCTTATCAAAAGGGCGGCGAACTGAACTTTACCTCTGCGGACGCGATTGCAATCGGCTTGCAAATGACGGTTCTTTCCGGAATTGAAGAAGCTTTGAAACGCACGCTCGGAATCGATCAATTCACGGTTTCGAGAGGTTCGGGCTCCATGTTTGAGCAACACAATCCTGGCGAACAAAACGCCAATATCCGCGACAAGGATTACAACTTCACCGTCGGAAAATATATCGGCGATAGATTTATGTTTCGCTACACGCACGGCTTCGGCAGCCACAAAGTTCACCGCTTCGGTATTCAATACGACTTCAACGACAATATAGGTCTTACAATAGATCGCGAAGGTAAGGATTATATTTTCGGCATAGAAGCACGATTTAAGTTCTGAAGTAGAAGGAGGATTTACTTTTGAAAGCTAAAAAATTTTTGCGGAGGAGACGAGCGTCGTTAATCGCGGCGATGACGTTGCCGTTTATGTTCGGATTCGCGACAAGTGAGGCGGCTCCCGCGCAGTCCTCTGTTGTCAATCAACCATTTGAAGATAACAAGGAAGTGGAAGTCGTTGACCCCGAACAGTCTAAGCTTAAAGCTCAACCCGTCGAAACTCCCACTCAACCTGCCGAGACTCCCGCTCAACCCGTCGAGGCACCGGCTCAACCTGTCGAGACTCCGGCGGAAACTAAGCCGACGGAACAGCCTGCGGACAAACCCGTTGACACTTCAAAGAGCGACACGGCAAAAGCTGACGCGACTGCGCCCGGTGCTCCGACTGTGGAGCAAAGCGAGCCCGTCCCCGAACCTTATCGTTCGCAAGTCGACACGGTCATCCTTGACTACATGAAACAATTCGAGGGCAAGACGATTGTCGATATTGAATTCGAGGGCGCGAGCGAAGCGACCTTGCCCACCGTCAAAGTTGCTGTGACAGAACACGTCGGCGACACCTTCAGCGCGGCGGCGGCTCTTCGCGACAGAAACGCTCTTGTCAACACGGGCTATTTTTATGAGGCTTATCAGACTTTCGAGGAAATCCCCGAAGGCATCGTCATAACTTTCCACGTGCTGGAAAATCCGATTCTCAAGGACATTGTCTACACGGGCAACACGCTCTACACCAAGGAAGAACTTGACCATATCGTCACGCTTAAGAAGGGCGAAATTCTCAACAGCAACACCCTGCACGACAACATTTCGGCGATTCAGGAGGATTATCGCAACGAAGGCTTTATCCTCATGAAAGTTACCGACATGAATATCGACAAGGAAGGCGTCCTCACGCTTAGAATCAACGAGGGCATTTTGGAAGGTTACGCCGTCAAGGGCAACAAGAAGACCAAGGACAAAGTTATCCTGCGCGAAATGCGCCAAGAAGTCGGCACGCCTTTTAATGCAAAGTTAGCGCGGCGCAGTATGCAGCGTGTCTACAACCTAGGCTTTTTCGAGGACGTCAACTTAAAGATGAATCCTGGCGTTGAGCCTAACGCGGTCATCATGGAGGTCAACGTCAAGGAAAAACGCACGGGCACTTTCGGCATAGGCGCGGGCTATTCCACTTCCGACGGCATAATCGGCATGGTCAGCGTCAGCGACACGAACTTTCGCGGCGTCGGCGATACGATTGCCATCATGTACGAAAAGAGCGGCGACGAGAACGACGCTCACGGCTACAGCTTTACTTACCGCCACCCGTGGATTGATCGTCACGAGACCGCAGTTAGACTTCAAGTTTACAACCGCACCTACGCTTACAACGATTACGATACGCGCGGACATTTCAAGGAAGAATACATGCGCAAATATGTCGGCGGCGAAATTACGGTTAGCCGTCCCGTCAGCGAGTATTCGACGAACTTTATCACCTTCCGCAACCGCAAAGATAGATATGTTCGCCACGTTTCAAGCGGCAACATGGGCGACCGCAGCACAGAAGCCTTTAGCGATTGGCGCAAGAAAAATTTCGGCTTGACGCGCTCCATTACCTTAGAACACGTCACCGATACCCGCGACAACATCTACGAACCGACAACGGGCAACAAAGTTAATCTCGCGCTGGAAGTCGGAACTTTCGGCGGCGATTTCAATTTCCAAAAGGTGTCGATTGAACATCAGCACTATCGTCCTGCCGGCGACCACAATCAAGTTTGGGCATTTCGCGGCATGTACGGCTACGGGCGCGGCGACTTGACGGAATTTAACCAGTTCAGGCTCGGCGGACAAGGCTCCCTGCGCGGCTACCGCGATGACCAATTCCGCGGCGACAGATTGATTCTCGGCTCTATTGAATATCGTTTCCCGCTGTATAAAAAAGTTCAAGGCGCACTCTTCGCGGACTTTGGCGGCGTGTGGGATACGGGCTTGCGTCCGCGAAACTTAAAAGGCAGCTATGGTATCGGCGTCGCGATGAATACGCCAATGGGACCTATGCGTCTGGATTATGGGCGCGGCTCTCAAGGCGGCAGATTCCATTTCACCGTTGGCACTTCTTTCTAAACAAAAAACGCTCGTCACAATCGGCGGGCATTTTTTGTTTGCGCAAAAATTATTCACGCGGCGATATGATTTTTTATCAGGCGCACAAGTTCGGCGGCAAGTGGCGGTAAATCTTTCAAGTCGTGCGCCGCCAAGCCCAGTTGCATTTTGATTGACGGCTCGACACGACAAATTTTTACTCGCCCGTTTGTCGTCGCCAAAACCAATTTCGATATGACGCCAACGCCGTTGCCCGCCTCAACAAATTTAACGGCAGTCTCGGCATTTTGCACCACGAGATTTTTATCCGCGTCGATGTCGAAAATTTTCCGCACGACCTCGAAACCTGCGCGGCAAAAAATTAAATTCTCGACGCCGTCACCAAGCTCGACGGAATTTTTCGCGGAGCCAGTGCCGACCATCTCATCTTCAAGCAAAATTTCCGAATCAAAATTCCCGAACGGCGAATAAGTTATCGCGAAGTCGACGATATAATTTTCCAACATCTTTTGAACATTGGCGGGCGTGCCCTCTTTGAGTTCGACGGTCACCGCAGGATATTTTGCGCGATAATCTTTCAAAGCTCCGGATAAAATCAAAGTCGTGGCAATCGGCACGGAAGCGACGCGCACTTTGCCGCCGAGAAAATTATTTTCGCTAAAAGCCGTCTGATAAATCCGCTCTTCCAGATTTTCCATTTGCCGAGCGAGCAACAAAATTTTTTCGCCCGCGTCAGTGAGAATTAAGCCGCGCCGTTTATCGCGATAAAAAAGTTTCAAGTTCAATTTCTGCTCCAAAGTTTTAATCGTCTTGCTTACGGCGGGCTGGGAAATAAAAAGTTCGTTCGCCGTCTCTGTGACGCTGCCTTTTTCGGCGACGCTCAAAAAAATTTTCAAGCTGTGCGAAATCATAACCTTGCGTTTATCCTCCCATGAATCAAAATGTATTCGACGCCGCGCAAATTCTAAACATAAAATTTCGGCGAGGTGAATTGAAATGAGCAATTATAAGTTGGGATTCGGAATGATGCGCTTGCCCTCTCAAAGCGACGGCGCGATTAATTTTAGTGAATCGTGCGCCATGGTCGACGAATTTTTGAGCAGCGGCGGAAAATATTTCGATACGAGCTACGTTTATCAGGGCGGGCACAACGAGGAGACCGTCCGCAAAGTTTTGGTTGAACGGCATAAGCGCGACGACTTTGAGCTGGCGACGAAATTGCCAACGTTCTTTATGGATTCAAAGGAAAAAGTTCGGGCGACTTTCGAGGAGCAGTTAAAAAATCTCGGCGTCGATTATCTTGATCGCTACCTCCTGCACAGCATTTACTCCACGACCTACGACAGCAAAATTCTCGCGTATGATATGTTCGAGTTCGGGCAGGAAATGAAGCGGCAGGGCAGAATTCGCGAATTCGGCTTTTCCTTCCACGACACGCCCGAAATTTTGGACAGAGTGCTGACTGAGCACCCCGAAACGGATTTTGTCCAGCTCGTCATAAATTATTACGATTGGGAAAGTCCGTTTATTCAGGCGCGGCGCAGTTATGAAGTTGCTCGGCGGCACGGCGTGAAAATTTTTGTCATGGAGCCGGTCAAGGGCGGCTTGCTTGCCAAATTGCCCGCGCAGATTCACGACGCCTTACAAAAAATAAATCCTGCCGCCTCCGACGCTTCCTACGGTTTCAGATTCGCGGCGGGGCTTGACGGCGTGGAAATTATTTTGTCGGGCATGTCGAGTTTGGCGCAGGTCAAAGACAACATCGCGCTCGCGAAAAATTTTGTGCCGCTGTCCGCCGAAGAAAAATCTTTGCTCTTCGACGCCGTGAAAATTTTCAAGGAGAGCGGACCAGTCGCGCGCAGTGACTTTAGCATTTACGAAAATATTTGCGAAAACGGAATGCCGGTCGCCGCCGTGCTCGACGCCTACAACTCAATCATGGTTCAAAATGCCAATGGATTCGTGATTCAGGCGGAGAACGGCTACTATCGCGGGCTGCAATTTTTGGCGGGACGTGAGACCGGCAAGACGTGGATTGAGGGGCGAATTATCGACAAGACGGGCAAGGATATTACTGAACTTGTTCGCGCGGCGGAAGATTATTTGATTAAGAATACATTTTTATGACGGGGTGAGCGGCATGAAAAAATTGGCGGTAGTAATCGGCGCGGGGCGCGGCATGGGCAATCACATCGCCGAACGGTTCGCAAAAGAAAATTTCCGCGTGGTGTTGGTTGCGCGTCGGCAAAAACTTTTGGACGAATACGCGGCTGAACTTTGTGCGCAGGGCTACGACGTTATTGGCAAAGCGGCTGACGTTTCCGACGCCGAATCGCTGACGAAACTTTTTGCGGAAATCGGCGCGGTCGACGTGCTGATTTATAACGCGGCGTTTATGAGCGGCGGTCGCGCGTCTGAAATTTCTGTAGCGGAGGCGGTCGAACATTTCAAAGTTGACGTGGCGGGAGCGATTCACTGCGTCCAACAAGTTTTGCCTAAACAAATTGAGCGCGGCGACGGCGCAATAATTTTCACGGGCGGCTTATTCGGCGTCTATCCCAACGCGAATTTTGACTTTGCGTGCATGTCGATGGACAAGGCGGCTTTGCGTGCGCTGGCTCAAATGCTTAACGCCGAACTCAAGGACAAAGGAATTTTCGCGGGCGTCGTGCAGATCATGGGCGTGGTCGGCAGCAATGAACACTTCGCGCCGAAAAATATTGCCGAAGCTTATTGGCAACTCTACGCCGAGAAAAATTCTTTTGAGTACATTTTTGATTGAGGTTGCGTCATGACAAATGAACTTTTCGAGCTGGCAAGGCGGCGGCGTTCTTGCAGAAGATATTCCGGCGAAAAAATTCCCGACGAAATCGTTGACGAAATTTTAAAAGTTGCTCTGCTCGCGCCGTCATCTTGGGGCGGGCACCCGATTGAATTTGTCGTCGTCCGCGATAAAGATATGATAAAAAAAATTGCCCGCTGCAAACGCATGGGCGCGGGTCCTCTGTCGCAAGCCGACGTTGCTATCGTCGTCATGGCGAACACGGCGGGCTTGGAACTTTGGATTGAAGACGCCGCCGTTGCCTCGACTTACATTTTGCTCGCGGCGGAACAATTCGACGTTGGCGCGTGCTGGATTCACATTCGCAACCGCGCAGGGCAACATCTCTCCGCCGATAAAGAAATTCGGCAACTGCTCGGTGTGCCCGATAATTTTTCCGTGCTAAACGTCGTGGCATTGGGCGGCAAGGGCGAAAATAAATCTGCGCGGGCTGAAAAAGATTTGCCGTTCAAAAATATTCATCGCGAAAAATTTAATCTGTGAAGTTCTTCCCGAAATAAAGGCGTGCAAAATTTTGCGCGTCTTTTTTGTATTCATTGCCGAAAATTTGACAGGCTATGCAAAATTAAATATAATTTATGGCATGAAAAGTTTTATCGTTTAGATTTTGCAGGAGGGATTTTTTTTCATGGATCTATCGCAACTCTTGACCGATGTGAACGATTTTGTTTGGGGTCCGATAATGCTGGCGTTCCTGGTCGGCACGGGCATTTTCTTAACAATCCGCCTGAAATTTTTGCCGTGGATCAATCTGATTTACGCAATCAAAATGATCATGCTCCACAAGGCGGACAACAAAGGCGACCTGTCGCCGTTCCAATCGCTCATGACGGCACTTAGCGCGACTGTCGGCACAGGTAATATTGTCGGCGTGTCAACGGCAATGGTGCTCGGCGGACCGGGCGCGATTGTTTGGATGTGGATAAGCGCGGCGTTCGGGCTGTCGACGAAATACGCTGAATCGGTTCTGGCAGTCAAATATCGTGAAATAAACCCCGTCGGCGAAATGGCTGGCGGTCCGATGTACGCCATGAAAAACGGTATCGGCGGCGGCTTCGGCAAAATTATGGCGACGTTGTTCGCGCTGTTCGCGGTGTGCGCCTCGTTCGGTATCGGCAACATGACGCAGGCGAATTCTATCAGCTCCGCGTTTAGTTCCCTTGGCATATCTACTGAAGTCACAGGGATTATCCTTGTCGTGTGCTCGCTGGCGGTTTTGATTCGCGGTGTCCGTTCTATCGGCAAAGTCTCAAGTTTTATCGTGCCGAGCATGGCGTTCTTCTATATCCTGTTCACGCTGATAATTGTTATAAAAAATTTTGGCAATGTACCGAGCGGCTTAGCAACAATGTTCCAAATGGCGTTTGCCCCTGAGGCAGTCGCGGGCGGCGTCGGCGGTTCAATCGTCGCGAGCATGTTGACGGCAATGCGTTGGGGTGTGGCGCGCGGCGTCTTCTCGAATGAGGCGGGCTTAGGTTCGGCACCAATCGCGGCGGCGGCGGCAAGAACTGACCATGCGTCCCGTCAAGGCTACGTCAACATGACGGGCACTTTCTTCGACACGATGATTATCTGCTTTTTGACGGGCTTGGTTATCGCAAGTTCGGGCGTGCTCGGCACCGTCGACCCTGAAACCGGCAAATTAATTTCGGGCGCACCGCTGACAATTCTGGCGTTCAGCACGGTTTACGGCGAGGGCGCGAAATATATCGTCTCGATTGCCCTCGCGCTGTTTGCTTACTCTACGATTCTCGGCTGGGAATATTACGGCGAAAAGTCGCTTGAGTATCTCGTCAAAGCGCGCCCCGTGATTATCGGCTACAGAATTATTTTCAGCCTGATAACTTTTATCGGCGCGACGCAAACGCTCGACGTGGTTTGGAATTTCTCCGACACGATGAACGGCTTGATGGCGATTCCAAACTTGCTTTGCCTACTGATTCTCAGCAAAGACGTTGCCAATGAATGTTTCGATTACCAAAAGAATTTTATCGCGCAAGGAAAATAATTACTCGTCAAGAATTAGGGGTTAGGAGCTTTTCGTTCCTAATCCCTAAAATTTTTTGGAGGAGAAGACGTTGGCTAAACATAAAAAGAAATTCGGCAAGCTAAAAATTTCCGCGTGCTACATAGTCAAGAACGCCGCGAACGATTTGCGCCGCTCGCTGGAAAGTTTGGTTAAGTGCGTCGACGAAATTATTGTTGTTGATACCGGCTCGACGGATTCAACTGTTGCGGTCGCGGAAGAATTCGGCGCGAAAATTTTTCACGAACCATGGCAAGATGATTTCTCCGCTCCGCGCAATGTTGCTCTCCGTGAGGCGACGGGCGATTGGATTGTTTTTATCGACTCCGACGAATATTTTATAAACAACACCACCAAAAATCTCCGCGCCGCCATAAAGCAGGCAAAGAACAAAAATATTCCGGGGCTCCTCGTCAAGTGGGTGAACGTCGACGCGGACAACGACAACAAAATTATCAACGCGACCTACGTGCTGAGGATTTTTGAGAAGACGGAGGGCGTCCGTTACGTCGGCAAAATTCATGAGGACGTTTATTTGGACGACGAACCTTTGAACCGCGCAATGATTTCCGCCGATTTGCTGACACTTTATCATACGGGCTATTCGGCGACGATTTCGCGTGCTAAGGCAGAACGGAATTTGAAACTCCTGCTTGAAGAGCTGAACACTTCCGACAAGCCCGAAAGAATTTACGCCTATTTGGTTGACGCTTACTATGCCGTGGAAGATTGGAGGAACGCGGAGAAATTTGCGCGGCTTGACTTGGCGGCGCGAAAAAATCCGTCGAACCGCCCCATTAGTATTTTGCTTGAGATTTTGGAAAAAGATTCGTCGCGTTTCGAGGAATGTTTTGAGATCGCTAAGCTGGCAGTCGAACGTTATCCGAAGGTGCCGGAATTTTCCGCAGTGCTTGCCGATTGTTTGGCGCGGCAGGGCGATTATCGCGGGGCAGTGGCGGAAATGACGTGGGCGATTGACAAGTTCAAAAACTACGGCGAACAATTCGAGTCGACGAATTTTGACGAGGTCAGATTACACGCCGCGCAGATGATGATTGACGAATGGCGCGGGAAAATTATTTTCACGCCCGAAGAAAAACGCCTTGAAGTTTCGCGGCTGACACAAGAGCTGATTCATTGCGTGGACATTTTGAACGACACGAACGCGGCGATACGCATTGCCGGAAAAATTTTCGCGCTTAAACCGGACGAGCCTGAACCCGTGGAAAGAGTCGCCTCCATTTACACTCAATGCAAACTTGTGGCGGCTTTCGAGGTCTTGGATTATC
This sequence comes from Selenomonadaceae bacterium, assembly GCA_017412925.1. Classification (GTDB taxonomy): domain Bacteria; phylum Bacillota; class Negativicutes; order Selenomonadales; family Selenomonadaceae; genus Quinella. The sequence continues at coordinate 46,611 of JAFPVP010000095.1, read as the reverse complement.
TGAAAAAAAATTTCCCGCCGACGCGATACCGTTCCTTGCTTCAAGCTCAAGGTTACATACTCAAGAAAAATCACTTAGAAGCCATAAAAATTGCGAAACCTGCGCTTGACGCTGACGACGGCAATTTTATGACGACGATGATGCTTTGCAACACCTTGGGGCAGGCTCATTGGCGTATCGGCGATATTGATAACGCGCTCAAATATTATGCGACCAACGCCAAAAGAAATCTTGCGCCGGTGAAAAATACTCCGAGCTTTCCGCAGGCAGAAAAAATGCGGCGCGAAGATTATAACAATATGCTCTTCAACATGCACAATCGCAACTTCAGCCGCGAAAAAATTTTCGAGGAGACGCTCGGCTTTAACAAACTCCTCGCGCACATTCCCCGCTTCAAACACAATCGCAAGAAACACGCCGCGCACAAAAAAATTCGCGTCGGCTACATTTCTCCGGACGTTCGGTTTCACGTGGTGGCGTTTTTCGTTTATCATCTCTTCACGAGCTACGACAGGACGCGCTTTGAAGTTTTTATCTACGCCAACAACGAGGAGGACAATATCTCCGAAAAATTCCGCGCAAACGTCGACGCCTTCCGAAATATTTTAGGCAAGCCCGCTAAAGAAGTCGCCGCGCAGATTATGGCAGATGAAATTGATATTTTGGTTGACTTGGCGGGACACACGGCGGATAATTCTCTGCCCGTCATGGCGTACAAACCCGCGCCGATTCAAATGTCGGGCATTGGCTACATTGATTCGACGGGGCTTGACACGATTGATTATTTTTTTGCCGATAAATTCACCGACCCCGAAGGCTTGAACGAAAAATTTTTCACGGAGAAAATCTTGCGTCTGCAACACAGTCATTTCTGCTACGTTTGGCATGATATTCAGCACCCTGTCGCCCCCGCCCCGTGCACCAAAGCCGGCTACGTAACGTTCGTGAGTTTCAACAATCTAAATAAAGTTACCGACGAAATGTTGAAGCTCTGGGCGCGAATTTTGGACGGCGTGCCGAATTCCAAACTTTATCTTAAGCACTACGCTCTTTTTGAGGGCAGGGGGCTTGAGTTCGTCAAGAAGCGGCTTAGGGCGGTTGGCATTGACCTTGAGCGCGTGCGCCTTGAAGTCAACGAAGACGAATACACGCAAAAATATGAGGAGACGGACATCGCGCTGGACACTTTCCCTTACCCTGGCGGCGGCACCACTTGCGACGCGCTGTATATGGGCGTCCCCGTGATAACTTTGGTCGGCGAGCGGCACAATTCGCGCTTCGGCTATTCTTTGCTGATGAATATCGGCTTGGCGGAGCTTTGCGCCTTCAGTGAGGAAGAATACGTTCAAAAGGCGATTGAGCTTGGCAACGATTGGGACAGAATCCGCGAGTACCATTTAACAATTCGGCGCAAAATGGAGCAATCGCCCGTCATGAACGATACAATTTACATGGGCGAAGTTGAGCAAGCCTACGAAAAAATTTTCACGGCGTGGGTTAATGGCAAGCCGTTGCCCGATTTCCCACAGGAGCCGGAGCCAATCACGGAGGAGCTTTCCGATAAATATCGCGGGCGGGCGGACGAATACATTGCGCTGGAAGATAAAATTGGCGAGAGCAAATTTGAGAGCCGCTTTGATTTCAAGCGCACGTTGTATTATGCCGAACTTGCCGCGCAGTGTAAATCCAAACGCGACGCTAAGTTGATGTTGACGATAGCCGACCGCCGCTACATGTTGAACGACAATATCGGCGCGTATGAGGCGATGCGCGAGACCATGGATTACATTTACGCCGAGAAAAAATATCCGCAAGATTTTGTCGCGGAGTGTCATAAAAAAATGGCGAAGTACGCGCACGACAACCGCAACCACGTCGAGGGCATAGAGAACGACCGCAAGGCTTTTGAGCTTATCGCAGAGGAAGATAGTCGGCTTGAAGTTTACGACGCGATACTTTTGGGCTTGCATTTCCTTGACATTTCCAACGCGGAGATGGCGGCGTTCCATTTCGACTACCAAAAATTTTTCGAGGACGTTAAGCCGTTCACGACTTATCACGAGCGGCGCGGGCGGATAAAGATTGGCTACATTTCCGGAGACTTCAGGCGGCACGCGGCGTTCGCGGTCACGTTCGGATTTATTTCTTGCCACGACAGGAGCAAGTTTGAAATTTTTTGCTACAGCAGAAATAAAAAGGACGACGAATTCACCGAACTTTACAGGAAAGCCGCCGAACATTTTATCAACGTGCAGAAACTTTCCGCCGCCGAAATCGCCCAAAAAATTCACGACGACGAGATTGACATTGCCTTTGATTTGGCGGGGCACACGGGCTATAACGGCTTGCCCGCGCTGGCTTATCGTCCTGCGCCCGTACAAATCAGCGGGCTGGGCTACATGTCGACGACGGGCTTAAAGGCGATTGATTATTTTATAACCGACGAGGTGCTCGACCCGCCCGGCGAACACGACGAATATTTTTCCGAGAAACTCCTTTACATGCCCGCGCAGTTCAGCTACGCCCGCCGCGAAAATGTTTTGACTCCCGACGGCGCGGCGTGCGTTAAAAATGGCTACGTGACTTTCGGGACGATTTGCCGCTACTCGAAGATGACCGACGAAATGCTCACGATTTGGACGGAGATTTTAAAGCGCGTGCCGACCGCCAAACTTTTAATGCGCGCGCAGGAATTCATCAGCAACAAAACTGTCGACGAACTTTATAACAAACTAAAATCTCTCGGCTGCGACATGGACAGAGTTATTTTCCGCCCCGCCGTTCCGGATTATTTCGACGCGATAAGCGAGCTTGACATTCTCCTTGACAGCTATCCTTACGTGGGCGGCGCGACGACTTTGGACGCGCTGTATATGGGCGTCCCCGTGATAAGTTTTTACGGCGCAAGGCACAGCACGCGCTTTGGCAAAAGTATTTTAAACAGCGTCGGGCTGAGCGAGCTGGCAGTCAACGACGTGGAAGATTACATCAATAATGCGGTCGGCTTGGCGAATGATTTTGAGACGCTTGACCTTCTGCATAAAAATCTGCGCGGCATGTTCATAAATTCGGCGGCACTAGACCCGATTAAATATTGCCGCTTGCTTGAAAAAAAGTTCGTGGAAATTTTGGAGGCTTGACGGTTCAAAATTTGCTTTACAATTCTTAGAAAATTTTTTAAAATAACGCTGTGGATTTTAACCTTAGAAACTTGAGCGGGAGGGGACAATTTATGTTAAATGCGATAGCGGTAATGACTTCTGGCGGCGATAGCCCCGGCATGAACGCGGCGGCGCGTGCGGTCGTCAGAACTGCGCTTTATGAAGGCGTAAAGGTTTTCGGAATTCAAAACGGCTACAAAGGCATGCTCAACGACGAGATAATCGAACTTCAACGCAAGAGCGTCAGCGATTTGATTCAGCGCGGCGGCACTTTTCTTGGCACGGCTCGTTGCAAGGAGTTCAAGACGGAGGAAGGTCGTCGCAAGGGCTTGGATAATCTCCAGAAACACGGCATTGAAGGACTTGTAATTATCGGCGGCGACGGCTCCTTGACGGGCGGCTCGTTGCTGTCGAAGATGGGCGGCATTCCGATTGTCGGCTTGCCTGGCACGATTGACAACGACGTTTGGGGCACGGATTATACAATCGGCTGCGACACCGCCGCCAACACCGCCGTTGAAGCTATAAACAAATTGCGCGACACTGCCTCGGCGCACAAACGCATCATGGTCGTCGAAGTCATGGGGCACACTTCCGGCTGGCTCGCTATGGTTTCGGGCATCGCTTCCGGCGCGGAATATATCATCGTTCCCGAAGTCAAATACAATATCGACGAAATGTGCGAAGAAATTGTCGAATCTTACAAGAAAGGTCGCCGCTATACGATTATCGTCGTGGCGGAGGGCGCGTGCTCTGGTGTCGGCTTGAAAAACGTCGTGCAGGAGAAGACCGGCATTGATACCCGCGTTTCCATTCTCGGACACATTCAGCGCGGCGGCTCCCCGACTGTCGAAGACCGCATGAAGGCTTCCCAACTCGGCGAACGCGCAGCTCTTGCAATTATTTCCGGCGTCTCCAATGTCGTTTTCGGCTTCGACGAAGGCAAAGTTGTTTCGATTAATCTGTTCGATTCCGTTAATAATAAAAAGCCGCTCGACCCTGAACTTGTTCGTTTGGCGAGCGTGCTCGTCTAAGGCATGAATAATTTTTGGAAGGCGGCGGCGATTCTCTCAGGCGTTGGGATTTATATCGCCGCCGTAATTTTTATTTGTTTGTATTTGGGCGGGCTCGTCGACGATTTTTTTCAACTCGGCGGCAAAGGCAGGATTATCGGAATAATTTTGGGCTTTCCTATCGCGATTTACTCCGTTTATCGCCAATTAAAGCACCACGGATTCATTTAAAGGAGGAATTTCATGTCAGAAGCAATTTTAGACTTCAAAACCTTTTCGCAGGTGACGGACGCCCGCTGGTATCCGCGTTATCACCTCGCCGCGCCGTTTGGTTGGTGCAATGACCCTAACGGCATGTGTTTTTACAAAAATCAGTACCATTTTTTCTATCAGCATTACCCCTACGCGCCGCAATGGGGTCCGATGCACTGGGGACACGCCGTTTCAGACGATTTAGCCTATTGGAAGCACTTGCCCATCGCTTTGAAGCCCGAAAAACCCTATGAACAGGGCGGCGGCTGCTTTTCCGGCTCCGCTATCGAGAAAGATGGCAAACTTTACCTCATGTACACCGGTCATTTGAGCGCAACTCCCGAAGAAGAAGCCGCTGTCGGTTACGGGCATATCGAATTTCAGTGCCTAGCGTCCTCCGAAGACGGCATCCACTTTGAAAAATCCGAAAAAAATCCCGTTATCGAGGACAGCGACGTTAAAAGCGAAGAAATTTCTATAAATGACATTCGCGACCCCAAAGTTTGGGAACATAACGGAAAATATTACGCCGTTCTCGGCTCGCGCACCCCAGATATGGCTCACGGGCAAATTTTGCTGTTCGTTTCCAAAGATTTGACCAATTCTTGGCGATTAAAAGCAATTTCCGCCCGTTCTGAAGGAAATCTCGGCGGAATGTGGGAATGTCCCAACTTTGCGGAAATTGACGGGCAAGATGTCCTGATTTTCTCGCCTATGGACTTGAAAACCGACGACGGAACCTTTTATCACGACAAAGCAGCCGGAGTTCTTATCGGTAAGCTCAATTATAAGACCGGAATCTTTAAACACGGCGATTTTCAGTACCTCGACAGGGGTTTTGACTTCTACGCGCCCCAAATTATGCAAACTCCCGACGGTCGAACCATTATGATTGCCTGGCTTGACATGTGGAACGTCGATATGCACGAAGCTAAGGACGGTTGGGCTGGTATGATGACTGTTCCGCGCGTACTCCACGTTAAAAACGGCAAAATTTTCTCCACGCCCGCTAAAGAACTCGAAAAACTCCGCAAATGGAAGCCAATTACCTTCGGAAACCTTGTGATTGACGAGGCGACAACCTTTGAAGGCGTTTCCGGCGAGGCTTATGAACTCGTTTTGACGATTGACGCCGCAAAATCTAAGAAATTTTCTATCGCCTTGCGCGCTTCCGAACTCGAACAGACCATTTTGACTTACAATGCGAACGGAATCTTTAAACTCGACCGCACAAACGCCGGAGAAGTCATTAACGGCATTGCTTCCGTCCGCGAAATTCAAATCGAACCCCAAGATAAGCTCAAACTCCATATTTTTATCGACAGATCAAGCATCGAAGTCTTCATCAACGACGGCGAGGAAGTTATTTCGGCGAGAATTTATCCTAAACGCACTTCCCAGAAGATTATCTTCACGCCAGAGGCTGAAACGCTTGTAATTGATTCGCTGGAGTATTACAAACTCGATTTCGGACTGCCGCACCCCCACATTAAGGACACGCCCGAAGATTTGAAAGAAAAATTCCCGTTCCTTAAAGACTAAAAGAAGTTTTTCGCCCTCGACAAAGCGTCGGGGGCTTTTTTTGCGCCCAAATGTCAAATTCCCGTATTTGGGAATTGGAACTTTGCACGCTCAAAATCACCCCAAAAACAGGGGGTTTTTTTTATGCCCGAAAAAACCGCATTGTGACGCGGCTTTTTTTAGTGTTCAATTCCCAAATATGGGAATTTGCACTTTGACCCTAAAATCGCACCCTCAAACCCCACTTTCGAGCCCCAAAATCACTTTCAACGCCCGAAAATCACTTTCAAAGCCCGTTCACAGCTCAAAATTCCGTTTCGAGGCTCAAAATTCCGTTTCGAGGCTCAAAATTCCGTTTCGCGGCTCAAAAATCCGTTTCAACACTCAAAAATCCGTTTCAACACTCAAAAATCCGTTTCACAGCTCCAAAATCCGTTTCACAGCCAAAAAATCGGTTTCGACGCCCGAAAAGCAGTTTCACAGCCAGAAAATCAGTTTCAAAACAAAAAATTTCAGCTCAACACTTAAATTTTCATTGGAAACCTTGATAAATCGGCGCGATAGTGTATAATCGTTGTGAAAATCTCGTTTCCATTGGTTTTTCGGCGCGGAGGAGGTGTGAATGGCAAAAATTTCTGTCGATGTCGGTTGATTTTTAGTTAAGGAGGTGATTTTATGCTCGCTTTCGATATTCGCGACGATTATGAGCTTATCGAGGGGGAAAAATTTATGGCACCGAGTCCTTTTAAGCGTCATGGTAAAATTGTAGGCAGATTAATGTTCACGATTGGCAATCATGCATTCATTAACAAGCTTGGCTCGTCATTTTCCGATAACTTTGATGTTAATCTCCCCGACGGAAATACTTTGCGCCCAGATTTTATATTTATCGGCGCGGCAAATGATAATATCGTCTTCAACAATGAAGATGAAAATTTTTATGGCGTACCAGATATGGTTGCAGAAATTTTTTCCCGTTCAACCATGAAACGAGACATGACGATTAAAAAAGACGTTTACGAGCGCAACGGTGTCAAAGAATATTGGCTTATCAATCCTTGGAGCGAGAGCATTGAAGTTTATCTTCTTCGCGACGGCAAATATTTTCTCGACAATGTATATCAGAACTACAAAGACAATGATTTAGAGAATATGACTGATGAAGAACGCGCTGAAGTCCAATTTGAAATTCCAGTTGCTGTTTTGGACGGCTTCAAGGTCAAAATTAGAAATATTTTTGGCTGGTACTTTGAATAGGAAGTGGTTTTTATGGAGGTTATCAATGAACGACTTCTTTATCCGTCCTATGAAATCATCAGAGGTAAAAAAATTATGGCACCTGCACCGAATCCCACTCACGGTGGAGTAATTATGCGTCTAGGAATGATTATCGGGAGCTTTTTGGACGAAAACGATAGCGGATACGTGTTTTCTGACAATACCGACGTTCATTTTCCAGACGGTACAACTTTAAAGCCCGATTTGTCAGTCGTTACGGAAAAAAATTCGTCGATTATCGACTGGTTCAGAGGAATTTATGGAGTTCCTGATATGATCGTCGAAGTTTTATCGAAATCTACGCGCAAAAATGACCTCACTATTAAAAAAGACATTTATGAGGCTCAAGGCGTTAGCGAATATTGGATTATCGACCCGTACATGAAGGTAATTAGCGTTTATTTTCTGCATGAAGGCAAATATTATCTTGATGATGAATATATTCTCTTCGACGATAAAGAATTGGAGTTGCTGACGGACGAGGAAAAAGCCGAAATTAAGCATGAAGTGCCGGTTAAAACTCTCGAAGGCTTAAAAATACCGCTAAAATATATTTTCAAGTGGGGTTACAGATAATTTTTAAAGATTTTTATTTAGGAGGTAGTTTTATGGCTAATTTTAGTAATTGGGATAACAATACTCTGGTTGCAGGCACGAGTAGCGATGATTATATCGAAAATAACGGCTCAAACGTCACGATTAGTGCTGCAAATGGCGATGATGAAGTTAGTAATTATTCTGCTGCAGAAAAAGTTATAATCTACGGCGGTGATGGCAACGATGACATTTATAATGGAGCCGATAATGTCACAATAAATGGCGGAAAAGGTAATGATTCAATTCACAGCACATCAAATGGCTATAACGTAACGATAAACGCCGGCGAAGGTAACGATTATATATATAATGAAGGTTCAGAAGGCACAAATATTAAAATAAATGGTGAATCCGGCTCGGATACCATTATAAATGAAAGTGAAAATGCTACAATCAACGCCGGTGCGGGCAATAATCAAATAAGTTTGGGCGCGAATGCCGATAAAAACGTAATTATTTACAATGACGGCGACGGAAAGAATATAATTTACGGTTTCAACGACAATGACACGCTTTCAATCGCGAGCGGCACCTACGCAACCAAAAAAAGCGGCGATAATGTCATCGTCACGGTCGGAACGGGGAATATTACGCTCGTCGGCGCGTCTAGCAACTATTCTATCAACATAAAGGGCACTCCGTCGGAAACTGCGCTTAAAACTGTCACAAATTCTGACGCCGCGCTTGTAACGGTCAATTCTTCGGTGGTAACAATCAACGCGACCGCCAGAACTAAGGCAATCAAGATAAAAGGCAACAAATTAGCGAACTCGATAAGCGGCGGAAGCGGAAAAGATACACTTTGGGGCGGCGTCGGCAACGATATTTTGCTCGGAAACGCTGGAAATGATAGTTTGTACGGCGGAGACGGAAAAGATACGCTCGACGGCGGAAAAGGCAATGATTTTCTGCTCGGAGGCAGTAATGATGACAGTTTGAACGGCGGAATCGGCAATGACACGCTCGACGGCGGCGATGACGACGATATTTTACTCGGCGGCGCAGGAAATGACAGTTTAAACGGCGGAGAGGGCGATGATACGCTTTCAGGCTACACTGGCGACGATATTTTGATTGGCGACGAGGGAAATGACAGTTTGAGCGGCGGACAAGGCGACGATACGATTTCTGGCGGCGATGACGACGATATTTTACTCGGAGACAAGGGTTATGACAGTTTAGTAGGCGGAAATGGCAACGATACGCTCTCCGGCGGCGATGATGATGATGAATTGTTCGGCGGCGCGGGAAATGACAGCTTAAACGGCGGAAAAGGCAATGATACGCTCGACGGCGGCGCGGGAAATGATAATTTGCTCGGAAGCGCGGGAAATGACAGCTTAAACGGCGGAAAAGGCAATGATATGCTCGACGGTGGCGCGGATAGCGATAAATTAGTCGGCGGCGCGGGAAATGACTGCATAAAAGGCGGAACGGGCAAAGATTCTTTGTGGGGCGGCGCAGGAAATGACAGTTTATGGGGCGACGACGGCGCGGATAAATTTTTCTACGCAAAAGGCGACGGCAAAGACGTTATTTTCGGCTTCGACAGCAAAGACACGCTCACTTTTGATAATCTCGCGTTCACGGCGTCTTACAACAGTAAAAATGACGCAATTACATTCAAAGTCAGCGGTGGTTCGGTCACTCTTAAAGATTTCACCGCGACAACATTCAACATTAACAGCGACACGTACAAAATCAGCGGTTCAAAGCTCGTTAAGCAATAAAAATCTGCACTGAAACTTTTTTTCCCGTCAAATCGGCGGGATTTTTTTATAAGGAGGCTAAATTCATGGCGACGATAGAAAATACCGCCTCGAATACATTGCTTGCCGGCACAAACAGCGATGATTCAATTTTTAATGGCGATTGGTTGAGTATTGATTGTTCTGGCGGCGTGAAAGTAACGATAAATGGCAAATCCGGCGATGATTTCCTTTGCAACGACAGTAACGGCTCGATTAGTGCGGTTTATGGCGGCGACGGCGCAGATAAAATCTTAAACTACGCTGCAAAAACTATAATTGACGGCGAATCGGGAAAAGATTATCTCTACAACTACCAAAGTTCCGCCTCGCTAACTTCAATTTATGGCGGCGAAGGCGAAGATAACATTTCAAACTACGGTTATCGCTGCAAAATTGACGGCGGCGACGGCGCAGACACTATTTCTAATCAAGGCGCGGAAGTAACGATATACGGCGGCGCGAGTTACGATTTAATTGTCAATTATTACAGTTACAGCTCGCTGACAGCGATTTACGGCGGCGATGGAGCGGATACAATTTCAAACGGCTGGGCATCTTGTATGACACTCGACGGCGGAAACGGTGCTGATGTCATTAAAAACGGAGCGAATAAAGCAACTATCACTGGCGGCAAGGGCGACGACCAAATTATTTTGTACGGAAACGGCAGAGAGGCTTTACTTACCTATAAAAATGGCGACGGCAACGATTCAATCGAAGGTTTTAACGAAACTTCGACTCTTAGCATTTCTGGTGCGAATTTATCAACGACTAAGAGCGGTAATGATGTTATTATCACTGTTGGAGACGGAAAAATTACTTTAATCGGCGCGGCTGACTTGTCGAAGGTCAACATTGTCAGCAAAAAAGCAGAAACTGCGCTTAAAATCGTCACGAACTCGGATAAATCTGTCGTAACGGTCAATTCGGACATCGTAACAATCGACGGAACGGCTCGAACGAAGGCAATCAAGATAAAAGGCAACGAGCAAAACAATTCTATAGTCGGCGGCAAGGCTAAAGATACGCTTTGGGGCGGAATTGGCAACGATAAACTGTTCGGAAACGGCGGAAACGATAGTTTGTACGGCGGAGACGGAAAAGATACGCTTTCCGGCGGCGCGGGCAATGATATTTTGCTCGGCGGCACGAATCACGACAGTTTAAACGGCGGAGCGGGCAATGATACGCTAGACGGCGGCGATGATAACGATATTTTGCTTGGCGGCGCAGGAAATGACAGTTTAAACGGCGGCGAAGGCAATGACACGCTTTCAGGCTACACTGGCGACGATATTTTGATTGGCGACGAGGGAAATGACAGTTTAAGCGGCGGACAAGGCGACGATACGCTTTCCGGCGGCGATGACGACGATATTTTACTCGGAGACAAGGGTTATGACAGTTTAGTTGGCGGAAATGGCGACGATACGATTTCTGGCGGCGATGATGACGATACATTAGTCGGCGGCGCGGGAAATGACAGCTTAAACGGCGACAAAGGCAACGATACGATTAACGGCGGCAAAGGAAATGATAATTTGCTCGGAGGAGCGGGCAATGATACGATTGACGGCAGCGATGGCAATGATAAATTGCTTGGCGAGGCTGGAAACGACAGTTTAGTTGGCGGAAAAGGCAATGACACGCTCGACGGCGGCGCAGACGGCGATATTTTACTCGGCGGCGTAGGAAATGACTGCATAAAAGGCGGCACGGGCAGAGATTCGTTGTGGGGTGGCGCAGGAAATGACAGTTTATGGGGCGACGACGGAAAAGATAATTTTTACTACGCGAAAGGCGACGGCAAGGATATAATTTACGGTTTTGAAGACGGAGACACGCTCACTTTTGATAATTTAGCCTTCACGGCGTCTTACAACAGTAAAAATGACGCGATTACGTTCAAAGTTAGCGGTGGTTCGGTCACTCTTAAAGAATTTACCGCTACGACCTTCCACATTAACAGCGACACGTATAAAATCAGCGGTTCAAAGCTCGTTAAGCAATAAAAATCTGCTTAAACACAAAAATAACGGCTTCGTCACATGGCGGAGCCGCTTTTTTTTATTATTTTAAGTGCCGCGCATGTTTTTTTTAAAATTTTTTATAAAAAGTCTTGACAACGGGGCATTGGGGGGGGGGATAATAAGCGGGAAAGTATTGTTTTCTTTGTTCTTTAGTAAAAAAGGAGGTCTGCACGGCAAAAATTTCTGTCGATATCGTTTATTTTTAGTGAGGAGGCTATTTTATGGCTGAGTTTAGTAATAACAATAACAATATTTTGAAGAGGAGATGATTTTATGAATAAAATTCCTTCCGACGCCTTCGTTTACGACGGACACAAATATTATGTCTACTCGAATGTAGCCGATACTTGGGAAGCGGCAGAAGCTTATTGCGAATCTCTTGGCGGGCACCTCGCTGTTATCAATGATTCTGAAGAGAATAATGCAATCGTTAGCTATCTTTTCAGTCGAAATGAAGACAAGATATATTACATTGGATTTAGCGATGCCGAACATGAAGGAAATTGGACTTGGGTAACGGGCGAAGCCGTAACATACACAAATTGGGCAAGTGGTGAGCCAAATAATCATGGTGAACGTGGAGCAGAAAATTATGCATGTATTGTTCCCAGAAATGGAAAGTTCATAGATAAATGGAATGACAGGTACTTCTTCAGCGGCGATTATTTCATTTGCGAATGGGATACGCCGTATTTTTTGAAAATTACTAATGCAGACCCTTCAAAAATAACTGTCGACTCCGATATTGAAAAAATCGACGCTTCCTCACGTACCAAAGCTATAAAAATCACGGGCAACGCGCTGAATAATTCAATCGTCGGCGGCAGCGGCAATGATTACTTAATCGGCGGTAGCGGCAATGATTTGATTAAAGGCGGCAAAGGCAACGACAGTCTGACCGGCGGAGCTGGAAATGATTCACTTACAGGCGGCGCAGGCAACGATATTTTCATTTATACGGGTGGAAAGGACGTTATCAGCGATTATTCGGCGGGCGAAGACAAAATTAAGCTCTCCGCGGCGATTTCAAAGGCAAATTTAAGCGGTTCGGACGTTATTTTTACTATTGGCAATGGAAATTTGACTGTTAAAGACGGCAAAGGCAAGAAATTGAGCATTATTAATTCGTCTGGCAAGGAATATGATACGATTGTCAGCGGAGAGACCGAATTGACCGTAAATGACAAGACAAAATCGCCCGTGACGGCAGGAAACGAGATAAAAGTTATAAATGCCACGAAACGCACGACTCCAATTCAAATAATCGGCAATAACATCGCAAACACGATAAACGGCGGCTCAAATAACGATACAATTCGCGGCGGCAAGGGCAACGATAAACTTTTCGGCGAGTCAGGCAACGATTCACTCGCGGGAGATGCTGGAAATGATACTTTAAGCGGCGGAAAAGGCAATGATAAACTCCTCGGCGGTGCTGGAAACGATTCACTTGCGGGCGGAACGGGCAATGACACGCTCACGGGCGGTGCGGGCAACGATATTTTCTTCTACACGGGCGGAAAAGATACGATCACCGACTACGAAACGGGCGATACGATTGCTTTAGGCGCGGAAATCTCCAAATCTGCGGTAAAAAGCTCTAATGTTGTCTTCACAGTCGGCAAAGGCACCCTAACTATCAAAGATGGCAAAGGAAAAACGCTCAAAATGACTGATTCTGACGGAGAATCTTATGTTACGGTTGTTGGAGGCACGACTTTGAGCATAACCGACGATATAAAGTCGCCAATCACGGCGGGGAGCACGATTAAAGTTATAAATGCCTCGAAACGCAAAACCGCCGTTGAAATTATCGGCAACGACATCGCAAACACGATAAACGGCGGCTCGAAGGGCGATACAATTCGCGGCGCGGGCGGAAATGATTATTTGCTCGGCAATGCTGGCAACGATAAGATTTACGGCGGCGACGGCGACGATAATATTTGGGGCGGCAAAGGAAATGACAGTCTTTGGGGCGACGCGGGCGCAGATACTTTTGTTTACATGACCGGCGACGGCAAAGATGTTATTTTCGGCTTTGACAACGACGATTTCTTACAAATTATGGACGATTTCACGCCCGCTTACAAAAATGGAGCTGTTACGTTGACGGTTGGCAGCGGTTCAATCACTTTGAAGAATTTTACAGCCACAACCTTTAACATTAACGACGAAACGTATAAAATCAGCGGCTCAAGCTTCAAAAAACAATAAAATCTGCACTGAAACTTTTAATCCCGTCAAAGCGGCGGGATTTTTTTGTGTCCCGGCAGGACACCAAAAATTTTTTCCGACCTGTATAATGTTCAAAAAGTATTACCTATGGTTTCTTTCATTAAGTTATTTTTAGTAATATCATTGGAGAAACCTTTAAGGAGATGAGATTTGTATGTCAACACCCGTTGGAGTTATCAAAAAATTCGTCAAGACTCTCGTGGAAACAAAAAAAACCGGCGAAGAAGCTGCCGATGAGGCTTTTAAAGCTGTGGGCGCAATCAGTTATGACGTGTTTAGAGAGAAATATACCAATGCGTCTTATGGTGTTGCTTCTCAAAATTTTGCCGAACAAAATTGCGGCGTTCGCATTACTAATACCGATACAGGTGCGATAACAGGTTCGGATGCCGGTGGTAAAACTACCAAAACTGCCGAATCTATCGTTCCCGAAAGCGCAAAGGCTACAAAACTCACCAACTCACAATACAACTCCTTCACGAAAAACGGTTTAAAATTCAATATAAGCTACGTCGAGAAAAGTGATGTCGATGCCGGAGAAAATTTCGGCTACAGCGGCGCAAATTTCCTCGCGAAACAAAAACTCGTCACTCGTGCGCTTTATAATTGGTGGATTCCCGAATCCGTCGACTTGATTAACGAATCACTCGGAATAAATTTTACAGACGATTCATCTAATCTCAAAGAAGTCGACATAGAATTTGACTACTGGAATCCGATGAATATTCATACCGCGATGTCAATATACTTTGAATACGATTTGGGACGCCTTTCCAAGGCTAAAATTATACTCAACGCCAATTTGCTCAATAATTTAACCGAAAACGACAAAAACGGAACGTTAGACAGTAAACAATATTACAATCGCACGGCTTATCCTTATGTGACAACAGGTTACGGCAACACTGCGCCATTTACCAACTATCTGGACAGATTATTTTTAATGGCTTTTACAGAAATTGCTTTGAAGTCCAATATCGCCTATCTCGAAGACTTGCCAAAAGATGTTTTTGAGGGACTTTGCGCAATCGTCGGCGGTTATGATGACGCCTCGCAAAACTATGGCGATTTTGTCAACAGGGACAACAATAATTCAGTTACAGGGTATACTCGTCTTCGTTATCTCGCAAAAAATTATTCGGACGGCGTGCCCGACGGCGTCTCTTATAATGCAAAGAAAACGGTTTTGACTGTCACGGCGGACTACACGGAAGACACGCTGGATTTGGCGGACTTTGAAAGCACCGTTAAGCACGTTAAAGCCTCCGCGCTCAAGAAAAATATAAAAATCACGGGCAACGCGCTTGAAAATTCAATTATCAGCGGCGCGGGCAACGATTATTTGCTCGGCGGCAAAGGAAACGACACTTTGAACGGCGGAAAGGGCAATGACACGTTAAAAGGCGGCGCAGGCAACGATATTTTCATTTACACGGCGGGCAAGGACGTTATCAGCGATTATTCGGCGGGCGATAAAATTTCCGTCGGCTCGGCGATTTCAAAGGCGACTTTAAGCGGCTCCGATGTCGTCTTCACTATCGGCAAGGGCACGTTGACTGTTAAAAACGGCGCGGATAAAAAACTCAGCATGATTAATTCCAAAGGCAAGGAATACACGACGGTTGTCAGCGGCGCGACGACTTTGACGATTAATAACAAAACAACTTCACCCGTGACACTTTCGGCGGATATTGGAACGGCGGACGCCTCTAAACGCACGTCGGCGGTTAAAATCGTCGGCAACAAGCTCGACAACGTGATTTTGGGCGGTAGCAAGAACGATATAATTTACGGCGAGGGCGGAAACGATTCGATTATCGGCAACAAGGGCAACGATAAACTTTACGGCGGACTTGGTAGCGACACGCTCAAAGGCGGCGCGGGAAATGATACGCTTATCGGCGGCGCGGGCAATGATTCACTCTGGGGCGACGCCGGCGCGGACGTTTTCATTTACTCGGCGGGCACCGGCAAAGATATTATCTTCGGCTTCGACGCAAAGGACACTTTGACGCTTGATTCTCTTGATTTCACGGCGACTTATAAAAATTCTGCCGTCACGTTTAAATTTGAAGACGGAACTTTAACGCTGAAAGATTTTACCGCCAAAACTTTCAACATAAACGACGACACGTATAAAATCAGCGGTTCAAAGCTCGTTAAGCAATAAAATCTGCGCGGAAATTTTTTCCCGTCGAAAGGCGGGAATTTTTTTTTGCGAAAAAAATTTGCGGTAGGGAATTGACAAAAAAAAAAAACAATTACTATAATGCATATAAAACACCCCAAAAAATTTTTGTATAAGGAGAGGATTTTTATGAAGGTGTTCACGTTTAATCTCCAAAGGTTCTCGGCTACTTATGAATTCACGACGGGCACAAAGACTTTCAATGACTCGACAACTGAGCGTTATTACGCGCCAAGCAATTTCAATTACAAGGAACTCGTCATCGGATACACGATCAACTACGACGAGGACGGCAACCCTGAAGAAGGCGACGACATTATCATTTCGGGCGACAACAGGATTATGCGCGGCAACGGCTCCTTCTGGAATGATGAGGCGGCTTATGTTCAAATTTACGGCGGCGCGGACAACGACAACATTGAAAACGAGAAGGGCGACTATGCTCTGCTCGTCGGAGGCGACGGTGACGACACGATTAAAAACGGCTCCTACGACGCTTACTCTTACGACGCCGGCTCGAACGTTTCAATCGAGGCGGGCGCGGGCGATGATTACATTTACAACCGCTGGGAAGGCGAGAACAGCTTAATCGACGGCGGCGAAGGCAACGATACCATTGAAAACGGCGGCGAAAACTCGTCAATCGTCAGCGGTGCGGGCAATGATTCCATTTGGAACGAAGGCAAGAACAGCTTAGTCGATAGTGGCGACGGCAATGACTACATATTTAACAGATACGAAAGCGACTTTGCGACGCTCCTTGGCGGCGACGGCGCAGACACTATTGAAAACGAAGGCGAAAACTCGTCAATCGTTAGCGGTGCGGGCAATGATTCCATTAAAAACAGCGGCGGCTCAAAAGTTACAATCGACGGTGGCGCGGGCGACGATTCCATTCGCAACGACGGCGGCGAAAACGTTTCAATCAACGCCAGCGACGGTAACGATTATATCTATAACGAAGGCTCGCAAGTTTCAATAAATGGCGGCGCGGGTAATGATTTAATTTACCACAGCGGCGATAACTCTATAGTCGACGGCGGGGACGGCAACGACACGATCGAAAATGGCTTTTACGACGGAGGTACTCATGACGCCGGCTCGAACATGTCAATCAATGGCGGCGCAGGCAACGACTCAATCAGCAACGGCGGTTCTAAAGCTACAATTAATTCGGGCGCGGGTGATGATTACATTGACAACGGCTACGGCGGCGACAGCTCGTCAATCGTCGGCGGCGCGGGCAATGATACAATCATTAACCAATGGAATGAAAGAGCTACAATCGAAAGCGGCGCAGGTGATGATTACATTCGCAACTACGACGGCGAAAAAGTTCTGTTCAAGTATACGACGGGCGACGGTAACGACACTATCGAAGGCTTTAACGAAAGCGCAATCCTTGTAATCGGCGACGGCACCGGCACTTATGCTAGGCGGACGAGCGGTAATGACATCTTCGTAACGGTCGGCGACAGCAAGATAACTCTGCTCGGCGCGGCGTCTTTGCCTTCCGTGAGCATTAACGGGATATTCAAAAGGGTCGTAACGTATTTGAGCGATAACGGCGATTATGTCCAGAACAACTCCTCGCAAGAAACAATCGTCGGCGGCGCGGGCAATGATACCGTGCTCAACGATGCGGATAACGTCTCAATCAGCGGTAGCGGCGGAAATGATTCAATCAGCAACAGCGGCATCAAAGTTTCAATCAGCGGCGGCGACGACAACGACACCATAATCAACAGCGGCGCGACTTCGACACTTGACGGCGGCAACGGAGATAATTTAATCACGAACGCTGGCGGCAAAAAAGTTAGCATTATCGGCGGCACGGGCAAAGATACAATTAGCAACAGCGGCGCGAACGTCTCAATCGTCAGCGGCGCGGGCAACGACTCAATTAAAAACAGCGGCACGAATTCGACACTCGACGCGGGCGACGGCGACGATAAAATTATCAACAGCGGCTCGAAAGTTTTAATCAATGGCGGCGCGGGCAATGATACCGTTAGCAACAGCGGCGCAAGTTCGACAATCAACGGCGGGGCAGACAACGATTCAATCAGCAACAGCGGCGCAACAGCTTTAATTGACGGCGGCGCAGGTAAAGATATAATCATCAACAAAGACGCTCAAAAAGTTACGATAAACGGCGGCGCAGACGATGACCACATTACTAACAGCGGCGCGAACGTCTCAATCGTCGGCGGGGCGGGCAATGATTCTGTTGATAACAAGGGAAGCGGCGCAAAAATCCTCGTCGGCGACGGCAACGACTCAATCGTCAACGAGGGCACAAAGGCAAAACTCGACAGCGGCGCGGGCAACGATTATATTTCCAACTCTTACGACGGTGAAAATGCAACAATCACTGCGGGCGCAGGTGACGATACCATTTCTAACAGCGGCTCCAAAGTCACAATCACCGCCGGCACGGGCAACGATTACATTACTAATGGCGGCTCGAAAGTTTTATTCAAGTACACGACGGGCGACGGCAACGACATTATTCAAGGTTTCAACACGACCTCGACGCTCCAAATCGACGGCGGCAAAGGCACCTACATTCAGAGCAAGAGCGGCGACGATTTAATTATCACGGTCGGCGACGGGAAGATAACTTTAGTCGGCGCGGCGAAGTTAAAGAAACTCAATATAAGCGCGGGCAAAGGTAACGATTCCATTGTAAACAGCGAATCCAACGTGACATTGAACGGCGGCGCGGGCAACGACTCAATCACCAACACGGGCAGCAACGTTTCAATCAACAGCGGCGCAGGGAAAAATTATATTTACAGTGCCGGCTCGAAAGTTACAATCAAAGGCGGCGACGATAACGATACTGTCACGAGCAACGGATTAAAATCTGTGATTGACGGCGGCAAAGGCAATGACTCCATTACCAACAACGGCGCGAATTCCTCAATCGTCGGCGGGGCTGGCAATGATTCTGTCTTCTCTTACGGCGATTACAACACGATTGCGGGCGGCACGGGCAATGATTATGTTGCAAAGCAGGAAGGTATCGGCACGGCTTATGTCTACAGCGCGGGCAACGACACACTCAACGGCTTTGACGCAATCGATACAATCGTCCTCGGCTCGCTCAAAGTAAAAGCTACCTCGCGTTCAAACGATAAAATTACCCTCAAGCTCAGCAACAATAAAAAGTTGACGTTGACGGATTACGGAGCGGAAAAAGTTAATGTCGTTTCGTCGATAAGTGACGTTAATAAAACTTGGAACATTATCCGCAACCGGGACGGCTCCTCCCTCGTCAAGGGCACGACAAAAGATGATTACATTGAGAACGCAACCGGCTCCGTAAAAATCAACGCAAACAAAGGAAATGATTACATTACCAACAGCGGCGCGAAAACTTCAATAAACGGCGGCGCGGGAAATGATTCCGTTTACAGCCGCGCAGAATATGCGACCATTCTCGGCGGCGACGGTAACGATTATATTTACGGCAACTCAAACTCCGCGAACAATTTAATCGACGGCGGCAAGGGCAACGATACAATCAGCGTCTTCGGCACGGCGGCGACGATAACGGGCGGCAAAGGCAATGATCGCATCTCACTTGAGAGCGCGAACAATTTGATTAATTACAAGTCGGGCGACGGCAACGATATTATTTACGGTTTCGACAAGACCTCGACGCTTGCAGTTTCGGGCGATTATTATTCGACAACGACAAGTAACAAAAATATTATCGTCACGGTCGGCAAGGGCAAGATAACTTTGGTCGGTGCGGCTGACTCGGACAAGCTCAACATCACGGGCACAAAGCGTTTGATTGTAACAAGTAAAACTTCCTCGCCCGTAACCGTTGATTTGACAACAAAAATTATCGACGCCTCCGCGCTCAAAAAGGGCATTAAAATCACGGGCAACGCGCTTGACAATATAATTAGCGGCGGCACGAAAGCCGATACGATCTATGGCGCGGCGGGCAACGATTCAATCATCGGCAACGCGGGCAATGATAAACTTTACGGCGACGCAGGAAATGACACGCTCATTGGCGGCGCGGGCAATGATTCGCTCTGGGGCGACGCCGGCGCGGATATTTTCATTTACAACAGCGGCGACGGCAAAGATATAATCTTCGGCTTCGATTCTAAGGACACGTTGACACTTGACGGATTGGACTTCACGACCTCTTACAATAAATCCAAAGGCACGATTACTTTCAAAGTCAGTGGCGGCTCCGTCACTCTTAAAGATTTCACCGCCAAAACTTTCCACATAAACGACGAAACGTATAAAATCAGCGGCTCCACTTTAAAAAAGCAATAAAATCTGCGCGGAAAAAAATTTTTTCCCGTCATTGCGGCGGGAAATTTTTTTTTGCAAAAAAATTTGCGGTGGGGAATTGTCAAAAAAAAAAACAGGTATAATAACTTTTGTAAAAAGTTTAAGGAGATGGTTTTATGTCTACACCCGTTGGCATTATCAAAAAATTTGTCGACACACTGACAAAGACTTCCGCGCAAGGCGAAGCCGCTGCTGATGAGGCTTTTAAATCCGTCGGCGCAGTCAGTTACGGCATTTTCAGGCAAAAATTCAACGCAGCGAAGTCCGGCTTGGGCACGCAGGATTTTCTTGAGCAAAAATGCGGCATTCGCGTAAACAACACCGACACGGGCGCAATTACCGGCTCGGACGCGGGCGGCTCCACTACTAAAACCGCCGAAAGTATCGTTCCGGAAACCGCCAAAGCTAAAGAACTCACCGCCGCGCAGTACAAATCCTTCACGAAGAACGGATTGACCGTCAATATCACTTACAACGAAAAAGGCGACGTTGACGCCGGCGAAAAATTTAATTACAGCGGCGAAACTTATCTGGAGAAACAAAAACTTGTCGTTCGTGCGCTTTATAATTGGTGGATTCCCGAATCACTCGATCTTATCAATAAATCGCTCGGAATTAATTTTACCGACGGTCGCGCCTCCATTAACGAGATTAACATTGTCTTCGATGATGGTTTTAATAATAATCCATACGCAACGTCAATTAATAACATTAGTTATGATATGGGGCGCGCATCAAGTGTTACGTTGTGTATAAATCCTAGAATTCTTTATAACATGACCGCCGACGACAAAAACGGCACGCTCGAAGGCAATAAAGCCATTTACTCAAATTTTTATGGTAGAATTAATTTTTCAGGAAGTGCTTATGGAAAATTAAATATTCCTCATACAGACTACTCCGACCATACAACATATTTCAGCAATTATCTCGACAGAATCATTTTGCAAACACTAACTGAAGTGGCGATAAAATCTAATGTTAGCTACGCTTATAATCTTCCTAGTGAAATTAGAGCCGGACTTTGTGAAATTGTTGGTGGCTTTGACAGCGGCGGCTACTTGTTTGACATAGCAGAATTCCAAGATGATTCTCGTTATTCTGGGAATCCTCAAGCTCTTGGCTATGGATTTTTGCGCTATCTTGCCAAAAATTATTCGGACGGCTTGCCCGATGAAGACGAACTACCCGCAGGACTAAGTTATAACAAAAATAAAACGGTCTTGACGGCTTCGACAGCATTTAAGGGCGACACAATCGACTTGGCGGACTTTGAAAGCACCGTTAAAACCGTCAACGCCTCCAAACTCAAGAACGACATTACAATTATCGGCAACGCCAAGAATAATTCAATCGTAAGCGGCTCCGGTAACGATTTAATCGACGGCGGCAAAGGAAACGACACTTTAAACGGCGGAAAAGGCAATGACACGCTCACTGGCGGCGACGGCGAAGATATTTTCGTTTACACGGCTGGAAAAGACGTTATCAGCGACTACTCGGCGGAAGATAAAATTAAATTCAGCGCGGCGATTTCTAAATCAACAATCAGCGGCTCAAACGTCGTTTTCACGGTTGGTAGCGGCACGCTCACCGTTAAAAATGGCAAGGGCAAGAAAATTACAATCGTTGACGAGAACGGCGAAGAAACTACCAAAACTTATTCCGCCGAATCAACGACGCTGACCGTTACGAATTCGACTGAATCGCCGCTGACTATCGGCTCCAAGATAAAAGTCGTCAACGCGACCAAACGCACGAAAGCTATTGAAATTATCGGCAACACTCTTGCAAATTCCATAAGCGGCGGCACGAAAAACGATATAATTCACGGCGGGGCGGGCAATGATACCCTTCTCGGCAACGCGGGCAACGATAAACTTTTGGGTGACGCCGGCGCAGACGTTTTGGACGGCGGAAAAGGCAATGACACGCTCACTGGCGGCGACGGCAAAGATATTTTCGTTTATACGGCAGGCAAAGACGTTATCAGCGACTATGCGGCGGGCGATAAAATTAAATTCAGCGCGGCGATTTCTAAATCAACAATCAGCGGCTCAAACGTCGTTTTTACGGTTGGCAGCGGCACGCTCACCGTTAAAAATGGTACGGGCAAGAAAATTACAATCGTTGACGAGAACGGCGAAGAAACTACCAAAACTTATTCCGCAACGCCCGCAAATACTACGACGCTGGCAATAACGAATGCAACCGAATCTCCGTTGACTATCGGCTCTAAAGTTAAAGTTGTCAACGCCGCCAAACGCACGACCGCCATTGAAATTACCGGCAACACGCTTGCAAACTCCATAAGCGGCGGCAAAGCTAATGATACGATAAGCGGCGGCGCAGGAAATGATAGCCTTCTCGGCAATGCGGGCGATGATTATCTTAACGGTGACGACGGCAACGATTATATTAACGGCGGCGCGGGCGCAGATTTAATCAGCGGTGATGCCGGCAAAGATTCTTTATTCGGCGGCGCGAACGACGATACGCTTTTGGGGCAAGATGACAATGATTATCTCGACGGCGGCGCAGGCGATGATTATCTGGAAGGTCACGCCGGAAATGATTATTTATTGGGCGGCGCAGGTGCTGATTGGATTTTTGGTGGTTACGACAAGGATACTCTCTGGGGCGGCGCAGGCGATGATTATCTTGACGGCGGCGGCGACGCAGATATTTTCATTTATAAGCCAGGCGAAGGCACCGATACGATTTTGGATTACTATGAAAGCGACGGCGACATGTTGAAGATTCTCAATAAGGACGGCTCGGAGGGCGGCACGTTCAGTGATTCTGGATTTGTCGACAACAAACTCACGCTTACAATTTCGGGCGGCGGCAAAGTCGTTTTCGACGGCGGATACTTTGAAAACATAAATATTAACGGCGAAACTTACACCGTCAGCGACGAAAAACTTGTTAAGCAGTAAAAAAAATCAGCGGTAACAAAAAAACCTCCGCAAGTTGCGCGGAGGTTAATTTTTTTGGTTTAAATTCTGATGACGCCGCCACTTTTGAAAAGTGGACAAAGAGCGTGGAATAAATTTTACCGTTAAATTCTGATGACGCCGATAATTTGAATCTCAACGGACTGGTCAATTTCAGCGTGCGAGACGATTGTAAGACCTTGAACCGAACGTTCGACGAGTTTGCGGAAATAGAGACGCACGGCGGGACTTGTGAGCACGACGGCGGGATAACCTTGATTTGCGAGCTTTTCTATCTCGTTGTTGATCGAAGAAACCATGCGGCGCATAGAATCGGGGTCGAGGCTGACGTAGGAGCCGTGATCTGTGCGCTGAATCGCGCCGACAATCCGATTTTCCAGCGCAGGGTCGAGCGTGACGCAAGGCAGAGTATTTCCTTGAACAACTTGATGCGTAATTTGTCTGCCCATGGCGTGGCGCACATATTCCGTTAAAATTTCGGGGTCTTTCGTGGCGCGTGAGTAATCGGCGAGCACTTCCATAATCGTAGCCATATCGCGGATTGAAACTCGTTCGTTGAGCAAATTCGCCAAGACCTTTTGAATTTCGCCGATACCCAAAAGTTCGGGGACAACTTCGTCGACGAGCCCGCGATTTGACTTTGCAAGATTGTCGATAAGGTTTTGAGTTTCTTGACGACCGAGAATTTCCGAGGCGTGTTGCTTGATGACCTCCGTTAAATGCGTAGCGAGCACCGAGACGGCGTCGACGACAGTATAGCCGCTGAGTTCCGCCTGTTCGCGTTGACTTTCGGGAATCCACAGCGCGGGCAGTCCAAAAGCCGGCTCAACAGTTTCAATGCCAGGAATTTCTTCAAAAACCGTGCCGCTGTTCATTGCCAAGAAATGGTCTAGCATTAATTCGCCGCGAGCAATCTCCATGCCCTTTAGCTTGATGATATAGGCGTTCGGTTTAATCTGAATGTTATCGCGGATACGAATCGTCGGGACAACCAAACCGAGTTCAAGGGCGCATTGTCGTCGAATCATGACGATACGGTCGAGCAAATCGCCGCCCTGCCCCGTGTCGACGAGCGGAATCAATGAGTAACCAATTTCCAATTCCATTGGGTCGACTTGCAACAGCGAGATAATATTTTCGGGGCGCGTCGCCTCCGTTTTTTCCTTAGCTTGAGCTTGTTCTTCCTTGACTTCTTCCGGCACGATATTTTTCTTGTGCAAGCTGTAGCCGATAAACGCGCAGATAGCCGCCAGCGACGCGAACGGAATGCCGGGCAAGCCAGGGACGATTGACAGCATGAGCAGGACGCCCGTATTGATGAAGAAAATTCTTTCGTTGTTGAAAAGTTGCTTGACGAGGTCGGCACCGAGATTGCCCTCCGAGGCGGCGCGCGTGACGATGATACCTGTCGCCGTGGAAATTAACAGCGCGGGAATTTGGCTGACGAGACCTTCGCCGACGGTCAGCAGCGTGTAAGTTTGGAGCGCGGTCGCGGCGTCCATGTCCTTTTGCGCCATGCCGATAACGAAACCGCCGCCGATATTAATCAACATGATGATAATCGCGGCAATGGCGTCGCCCTTGACGAACTTGGAAGCACCGTCCATCGCGCCGAAGAAGTCCGCCTCGCGCTGAATTTTCGTGCGGCGTTCCTTAGCCTCTTCGTCGTTTATCGCGCCCTGATTCAAGTCCGCGTCGATTGCCATTTGCTTACCAGGCATTGCGTCCAAAGTGAAACGCGCCGAAACTTCAGCGACACGTTCGGAGCCTTTGGTTATGACGATAAAGTTGATGATAACCAAGATGATAAACATGATGAAGCCGACGACAGGATTGCCGCCGACGACGAAATTTCCGAACGCCGTGATGACTTCGCCCGCGTAGCCGTTAATCAAAATCAGGCGCGTGGAGGAAATGTTCAGAGCCAATCGGAAAAGCGTCGTCACCAAAAGTAGCGACGGGAAGACGGATAAGTCCAGAGCCTCCTCGTTGTAAATCGCGCTCATGATGACGACTAGGGCGATTGTGATGTTCAAACAGATTAGCAAGTCCAAAAGCGGCGTCGGCAACGGGATAATCATCATGATAACAATCATGACGAGCGTCACCGCGATTATAACGTCACTGTACCTTTGGATAAACGAGCCTAATGTTTGGGGCTCGCTCTCTAAAATATCTGCGGGTGCGGCCATTTAGTTTTCTCCTAAAAAATTTTTTACTACTATAACACAATATCCGCGTTGACTTCAACGATTGATTTTCCGTCGGGAAAAATTTTTCTTATAAATTGTATCGCTCCAATTCTTCAACGTCGACGCTCGCCGCGCTGATTTTGAGCAGAAAATAAATATCGTCCTGCTCCGCGTAGTCAGCCGCCTCGACTGCGAACAGAATAAAATTTCCGTCCGCGTCGATTTTGCCGTAGCGAATTTCGCTGTCGATGTTGGAAAAAATTTTTTCGGCAATGCAGTCGTCGTATTCAAAAATCGAAACGTCCTTGAACGTCGCGCGAATCAAACCGTTAGTCGGCTCGGATTTATCGTACCAATTTTGCATCCAGAAACAGAATTCGATTGTTAGCGCGAGAATTTTTTTATCGGCGTCGAAGTCAACCTTCTCCAAGCTACTGTCGTGTAGATAATATCTTTCGGCGAATTGTTCAATAGTCATCACTTAAAACCTCCGTCATGCGGCTTTGCGGTGTTTGATTCTGTAGACGTAAGCGAGAATTTCTGCCACGGCTTGATAAAGTTCTGCGGGAACTGTGCCGCCCACGTCGACGGCTTCAAATAGCGCACGCGCCACAGGTTTGTTTTCGACGATTAGGATATGATGTTCGCGGGCGATTTCCTTTATTTTCTCCGCAACGAGGTCTTGACCTTTAGCCACGACGAGCGGCGCGACCATTCCCTTTTTGTATTGGAGCGCAACCGCTAAATGCGTCGGGTTCGTGACGATGACGTCAGCTTTGGGCACTTCCTGCATCATGCGCTGCATTGCCATCTGACGCTGTTTCTGTTTAATTTTGCCCTTGATTTGCGGGTCACCTTCCATTTGCTTGAATTCGTCTTTGACTTCCTGCTTGCTCATTTTCAAATCCTGCGTCGTCTGCCATTTTTGATAGGCATAGTCCGCTACCGCCATGATGAATATCACGCCGATAACTTGAAACGCCATTGTGAAGATAATATCCGCCGCCGTCGCCAGTGAATGCGGCAAGTCGAAGAAAATAAATTGCGGCAGGAGCGGGATTTGCTCTTTGAGATAAAGATAGAGGAAGTAGCCGATAACAATTATTTTGAACAGCGACTTGAATAGCTCGACGATTGACCGCTTGGAAAAAATTCTCCCGAAGCCGTTAATCGGGTTTAGGTTGCTGAGTTTCGGCTCCAATTTTTCCGTCGACACCATTAAGCCGACTTGGAAACAATTTATGGCGAGTCCGACGATTAAAATCGCGAACATCACGGGCATAACTGTTTTTGCCAAAAGAAGCATTATCCCGATAAAAAGTTCGGAGATTGCCTCGGTCGACGCGCTGTTTGACAGGTGCGAGTAAAGATAAACTGTGTACTCGGCGATGTTGCCGTAAATGAACTCCCACAAAATTCGCAGAATCAAAAAGCCGATAAGCAGGACGAACGCCGTATTTAGCTCTTGGCTCTTTGCGACTTGACCTTTCTTGCGCGCGTCCTGCCGCTTTTTATCGGTCGGCTCTTCGGTTTTTTCGCCGTCGAAACGTTGCAGGTCGAAGACGAAATTTTTTAGCTCGTCGTCAGGGCGCGAGGGCTTTGAGGGCAATGGAAATGTTTGCGTACATTTCATTAAAAATCACGTCCAAAAAGAGAATGTAAAACGGCAGAACCATCGACAGCATACTTGTGCCAATGGTCAGCTGGAGCGGAATGCCGACAACAAAAATATTCATCTGCGGCATGGTGCGGGCGAGGATACCCATTCCGACGTTCGTCAGCAGGATTGCAAAAGTCACGGGCATTGCGATTTTCATGCCGTTCATAAAAATTCCCGCCGTCAAGTCAATCATAAGTTCGGAAAGCGATTGATTCCAAAGCATGGCGTCCAGCGGGATAATTCGGAAACTCTCCGTCAACGCGGAAAGTATCACGTGGTGCCCGTTCGTTACAATAAAGTAAATTATCGTCAAGTTGTAAAGAAAAGTTCCAATCATGCCGCTTTGATGTTGCGTAGTTGGATCCATCATCTGCACGACCGCGAAGCCGACTTGCATATCCATAATTTTGCCCGCCATGTTCACTGCGGCTAAAGTTATGTAGCCGACAAGCCCGATAAGCCAGCCGACGAAAAGTTCTTTGACGACGGTGAACGCGAACATTATCAGATTTGCGGGAGCTTCTACGACGTACATTTTCACGACGACCGGAAAAAGCAACGTCGCCAGCAAAATCGCCGCGCCGGCTCTTAACCTTGCCGAAACGTTCAAGCTGCCGAAGAATGGCGAAATAAAAAAAATGCCGCTCGTCCGTGTCAGCACGAGCAGAAAGCACGCCACCTGCCCTTGAAGAATGTCGAAAAAATCAATTTCTGTCAAGCCTTCGACCTCCTGACAAAGTGACTTTGCTCAGCCGATACGCGACGGCAAGCCGATAAATATATCTGAAAAAAATTCAACCATGATTCTAAGCATCCACGGTCCGAAAATCAAAATCGCCACGAAGACCGCGATAATCTTCGGGATAAAAGCCAGCGTCTGCTCTTGAATTGAAGTTGTCGCTTGAAAGACGCTGACCATCAAGCCGACCGTCAAGCCCAAGCCGAGCATGGGCGCGGACACGATTAAAACGATCATCAACGCCTCTTGCCCCAGCTGAATTACCAAATCTCCCGACATGACGCACCTCCGCTATCGGAAACTCACGATTATCGACTGAATCAGCAAATGCCAGCCGTCAATCATAACGAACAGCAAAATTTTGAACGGCAAGGAAATCATGACGGGCGGCAACATCATCATACCCATTGACATTAGCGTCGTCGCGACAATCATATCTATGACGATAAACGGCACGTACAACATAAAGCCGATTTGGAACGCGGTTTTTAGCTCGCTGATTATGAACGCGGGAATTAGCGTGAACGTCGAAACATCTTCCTGCGAATTCGGGCGTTCAGCCTCCGACAAGTTCACAAAAAGTGCTAAGTCCGATTCGCGCGTTTGACGGAACATGAATTCGCGCATTGGTTCGAGGACGTTGGTTATCGCTTCTTCCTGCGTGATTTGTCCCGCTAAATATGGTTGTAAGCCGTTGTCGTTCGCCTGCGACCAGTAAGGAGCCATGATGTAAAACGTCAGGAACAACGCCAGCGACACGATAACTTGGTTCGGCGGGACGTTCTGCGTGGCGAGCGCGTTTCTTAGGAAGCCGATTATCACGACGATTCGCACAAAGGAAGTTGTCATCATCAAAATTCCCGGCGCGAGCGTCGCCAGCGTCAAAATTGCGATAACCTGCAACGTCGAGGCGACTTGTTCGGGATTTTCTGCCGTGCCGACTTCCACGTTGACGCTTGGGATAATCGGTGCCGCCTCCGTGCAGTTCGTCAAAAGCACGCCGACCGCGCAGATTAAAAAAAATCTTGTCACTTTCCACTACCTCTTTTAAACAGTGGAATTTTTTTAACCAATCCCGACAGCGTGCCGAATTCTTGAGAAAACATATCGCCCGAATTCATTGCTTGTGCGTGCAGGTGTTCGATTAAATCTTTGTCGGTTATCTCGCCCAAAAGATTTATGTTGTGGTCAGTCACGCCTAACAAAAACACCCTGCCGGCCATTTCAACTGTGCAGACAGAGCGATTAGGTCCGAGTGGTAAATTTTCCAGAATTCTGCCGCCGCTAGCCGAAAGCCGCGCCGCGTTAAAACGTCCGCCGATAAATCTTGCGGCGAAATACGCCATAACCAGCACGACGGCAAAGACGGCAAGCAAGCTAACAAGATAGGCGAGCGTCGACCACCAGGAGACGGCGGTCGGTCTTGGGTCAACTTCTTCGTAGCCCTCCAAGTAGCCGCCCGCAGCCTCCACGGCAGAGCCGCCAAAATAAATCAAACAAAAAAGCACAAGCGCAGTCGGGAGATAAAACTTTATCTTTTCTGCCATCAGCCGACGGCTTTGCGCACTGCTTCGAGCACGCGGTCTGCTTGGAAAGGTTTAACAATAAAGTCGCGTGCGCCCGCTTGAATTGCCTCTATAACCATCGCCTGCTGTCCCATGGCACTGCACATGACGATTTTAGCTTTCGGGTCGATTTTCCTAATCGCCTTGACTGCGGAGATTCCGTCCATTTCGGGCATCGTGATGTCCATCGTCACCAAATCGGGGCGCAGTTCGGCAAATTTTTCGACTGCCTTCATTCCGTTTTCGGCCTCGCCGACGACTTCATATCCGTTTTTGGAAAGAATATCCTTGACCATCATTCTCATGAAAGCCGCGTCGTCGACGACTAAAACTCGTACTGCCATAATCCATCTCTCCCGTTTAAAAGAATTTAGTTTTAATTTCAATCACAACACTAAGCATTCTAGGCTTTTGATTATAAACGATAATTTGACAATCGGCAAGGTATTTTTTGCTCAGCTTAAATCAAATACAGGATTCGGTACACTGAAAGCATTGTTATAAAAAATCCAACGCTGAATCGGAACCACGGCTTCGGGATTCAAAACATAAATCGAGGCGGCTCTGTGTTGTCCGTCATGTATAATGTTTTGATTATTGTATAAAGTAATAAGTTCTCCGTTAAGCGGGTATCCGTTTTTCCGCACGCTCTCAAAGATTGAGAAAAGTCGTTGCAGATTATTTTGCCCGATAAGATTTTGCTGGTAGTGCACGTCATTTTCGGCGTAATCGCCGCGCAAAGCCTTCACTACGCGGGAATGTTTGAGATATTTGTATACAACGTTCCCGCTTTTATCTAGCGTGTCAACGATGATGTTTTTTACGGGCATGTACTCAATTCTGACTTCACGGAGAAAAGAAAGCTGGTTGGCGTGTCGAAATAAAGATTCTAAATCCTGTTTTCGCGCGTCGAAACCTTCAACATTAACGGCGGCGGTTATCGCGTCCAACATATCGTCGGCAAAAGCGCGGAACTCCTTGACTGTAAGGTCGAGCCTGAAATTGTCGAAGTGGAAATGAATCGCTTCGCCGATATTGTCTTCCACGCGGAACGAATGGGAAACGTCATTAATTTTATAATTAAAACCAAAAAGTTGAATTACGCCAGGGTTGCTCATTGCGCTCCCCAACCTTTCATGTCGTCAAATCTTTTTCGGGCATAAGCAACCGCGCCAGCGATTTTCAAAAATTCCGGCTCTATCATTTCCATGCGGAATTTGTCGTTTTGCAAGTGTATGATTCTTGGAGCACCTTTTGCCAGCGGTTCGTTCAATTCGACTAAAAGTTTTCCGCCGCCGAGTTTAGTTTCTTTTAGGACTTTCAAAACTTCTCCCAAAATTTCTTCCTCCGTCAATAATCCGTGAATGTGAGGTAGGAAAGAAGAATCTTTCCATACCCCCCCCCATTTACCTTTTCGATAAGAGTATCCGTGAACTTGAAGAAAACTTTTTCCAATTTCTGCCGCGCAGTCGGATTAGCCAAGAATTTTTTGCGCTTCTCAATCTCGCGAACGTAAGCATCGGAAAAGCCATTTTTTTCAAAGATGCTCCTAGTCAAGAGATAAACGACCATGTTCTCATCGTCCATGATCCACCATTGATTGGCGGCGTCCCAAACTTTATTTTCCCAAATGGATTTCTGGATAACTTTATCGAGCGGCAACCAAGCATTTCTTTCGATGCTTTTCGTGCAAAGTTCGGCGTAAAAGTCCACAATCAAGCCGTTTGCAGGATTTGTCATGAAAAAATTTTCGTGAGCACCGTACATAAAAATCCAGCCGCGTTCCTTGCCGTGCGGGTGAATGATTCTTTGCCAGCCGAAGTGATTCAATACGGCTTGAAATTTTTCGTAATCTTTAATATGCACGATTAAATCAATGTCTTTGCCGAGTTTGAGCTTGTCGGGAAGTTCATCCGCGATATTTTTCGTAAGCAGATAATTTATTTTGTAATCGTTTAAAAGTTGAAACACAGCGCGAACATCTTCAGCTTTATAGAACATAAAAATTTCCCCACTTACTTCAAATGCGCGGCGCGTTCGGCGGGCGTAGCAATTTCCGTTATCCTCACACCGAAGTTTTCATCGATAACGACGACTTCGCCCTTCGCCAAAAAGTGTCCGTTTACTTGAATCTCCACGGGTTCGCCTGCCAATTTATCCAGCTCCACAATCGAGCCGGTTGACAGGTCGAGAATTTCTTTGATTGTCTTTTTCGTGCGCCCAAGCTCAACCGTCACTTGAAGCGGCACGTCCAAAATTAATCCGATATTCGCCTCGTTGATTTGTACCGGCTCCGTTGAAAGGGGCGTGAATTGCGCGGGCGAGACAGGCATATTTGTTACGACGTTAGGCTGCATTTGATTTCCCCCATATCCATAGCCAGGCGGTGGTGTGTAACCTTGCTGAGGCGGTGGCGGTGGATAATTTGTTTGCGGCGGCGGATAATTCTGCTGTGGTGCAGGCGGTGCGACAGGTTGCTGCGCGGGCGGTGGTTGCGGTGTCGGAGGAGGCGCGGGAGTCGGTGCCGGAGCCGGAGCCGGAGCTGGCGCAGGTTCTTCTTCGCCGCCGCCCATTAACGAATCGACCATTTCCTTTGCAACCTTGAGCGTGATAATTTGCATAATCTCGCTGTCGATTAAGCCGTCAACTTCCATGCGGAACGCGGCGCGAACAACTGGTTCAGTTCTGTCCTTGTCCGGCAAATCTTCCTTGCCGAAATCGACGAGATTAACTTTGGGCGGAGAAATATCAATTTTTTTACTGAACATGGTCGACAAGCTCGTTGCGACCGCGCCCATCATCTGATTCATCGCCTCGCCGACCGCGCTCATGTGAATTTCGTTGAGTTCGGGGTCGGGATTGGTGCCGTCGCCGCCCATCATCAAATCGGCGATAACTGCGGCGTCCGACGCTTGAATTGCAAAAACGTTACTGCCGTCAATGCCCACGGTGTAAGCGACTTCGACGACAAGATAAGGCAACGGGTAATGTTGCTGAATGACATTCATCGGCGCGACAGTAACCGACGGCGTCGTTATGGAAACTTTGTGACCGAGCAGAGTGGACAAAGTCGTCGCTGCACTGCCCATGGAAATATTTCCGATTTCTCCGAGCGCGTCCTTTTCTATCGGCGATAAAAGGTCGTCTGTATTGTCGCCGCCGACAAAATCGCCGCCCGAAGGATTATCATTTGAATCACCGCCGGCTCCCGCCAACAGCGCATCAATTTCAGCTTGAGACAAATCACTCATCATCAGCCGCATCCTCTCCTTTTTGCACGACTTGAGTTATTTGCACCGCCAGCTTTTTGCCGAAAGTGCCCGGTCTGCAAAGAAATTTCGCGTTCGTGCCAATCATGCAGGGGAAATCTTCTTTGACCTTAGTATTTAGCTGAAGCACGTCGCCGAAACCCAACGTCAGGAATTCGCGAATTGTAATTTGCACGCGCCCGACTTCGACGACGAACGGAACTTTCGTTCTGTTTAGTTGCTTGCGAATAATATCCGCGTGACCTCCGCTCTCGTCTTTGGCGGCGGAGGCGGCGACCCAGAAAGTCGTCGTCAGCTTCGACATAATCGGCTCCAGCACAAGGTAGGGTATGCAGATATTCATCAAGCCTTCGACCTCGCCGAGTTTGGTGTTCATCGTGATGACAACGACCATGTCATTGGGCGGGACGATTTGCGTGAACTGCGGATTTGATTCCGTCGCCTCAAGCACGGGGTTCATCGGCGTGACGTTCGACCAAGATTCTTTGAAACGCTCCATTGCCGAATTAACGAAACGGCGCATAACCGCATCTTCAATTTCCGTTAAGACGCGCGTTTTCATTGCCGTGGAGCCGTCGCCGCCGAACACGCGGTCAAGATAAGCAAAGGCAATCTCCGTGCTCATTTCAAAAATTATGTTGCCCTTGAGCGGCGGGACGCCAAGTATTGTTATAACGCTGGGATTCATCAGCGATTGAACGAATTCTTGATAGGTGAGCTGTTCGACCGACGCCACGTCGACATTGACCAGCGTGCGCAGGTGCGAACTCATGTAAGTATTCAACAGCCGCGCAAAACTTTCGTGGAGCATGTAGAGCGTTCGGATTTGGTCTTTGGAAAATTTATCGGGGCGTTTGAAGTCGTAAGTTTTAATTTTCCGGGTAGTCTCTTCCTTCTTTAGCTCCTCCAAGTCAGTCGATTCGTCATTGGCGGCGGCAAGTAGCGCGTCTATCTGCTCTTGAGTTAAAACATCAACGGACAAGTTATTTCCCTCCCGTCATTGCAAGAGGAAACTCGTAACGTAAACGTCGTAAACGGAACCGCCACCGAGCGCGGCGTTGAGCGCGTCTTTGAGTTGCTTTTTAAATTCGTCCTGCTTATCGGCGTCGAAATCTTCCATAGAAGTCGAGCGCAAAAATTGCGTGGCAACGTCATTAACTTTAACTTCGGCGTCGGGCTGCAGGGCGTGCGTCTCTTCGTTTATGACAGATTTTTTGCCGGGGTTATACTCGACGATAATGCTGGCTTTAAGATATTTTCCGCTGCGCGGACCGCCGACGTTGACTAAAATTCCTTCCTTCGGGTCGCCCAACTTGACGAAAACTCCGGCGTCATGGTAGCGCGGTCCCGAATCTTCATCCTCCGAGCCGGCAGGTATGTCGCCCATAACTTTTGTCACGACGAAAAGCGAAATGCCCGCCGCCAACGCCAAACCAACTATCACCAGCACGACGATTAATATTATCGTTTTCTTTTTGGATTTTGCAGGGTCGGGAGGAGGCGGAGCTACTGTATCGATGTCCTTTTCTTCATCAGGCATAATCTTTTCCCTCCACGATTAAAATTGTCTCAAGGCGCGGCGATATTTCATCACGCGGCGCACAACTTCTTCGGTCGGCTCTTCGACGATAAGTTTTTTCTCGTTGACAAGCGTGATGACGGTGTCGGGCGTGGACTCGAT
This sequence comes from Selenomonadaceae bacterium, assembly GCA_017412925.1. Taxonomy (GTDB): domain Bacteria; phylum Bacillota; class Negativicutes; order Selenomonadales; family Selenomonadaceae; genus Quinella. Next base: position 12,193 of record JAFPVP010000095.1, on the reverse strand, counting down.
TGTCTGAATCAATTCGGCGTTGAGAATGAATTCCCCGCGCTTGTTCGAGTCCGAATTAAATTTCGTAAGCTTAATCATGAATTGACCTCCTGTAAACTGCCTTTTGGTTTAAAAATCTTCGCCGCAAATTTGCAAAACCCTTTAAATATCAAATCAAAAATTTTCGCAGGAATATTTTACACTGCGAAGACGCTTTGTCAATATGCCGCTTGATAAAAGCCGCCGTCTGTTATAAAATTGAAAAAAATTTGTAGCGTGGTGAATCACTTTGGAGCAAAGTTTTTATCTCGAAAAGCTGTTAAAGTTGAAAAGCAATTTCTCCGTGAAAATAATTTCGGGCGTGCGCGGCGTCGGCAAGACAACTTTGCTGAAGGCGTTCGCGGAAAAATTGCGCGCGGAGGGAGTCAGCACGGCGGAAATAATTTCAATCGATTGCGAGGCGGACGAGCGGCTCAGAAATTTCCAAGCGTTTTATGAATTCGTGGCGACGCAGACGGCGGATTTGGAAAAATTTTTCTTGCTGGTCGACGAGATTGACCGCGTCAGCGAATGCGAAAAGGCGATTAACGCGCTGTTCGTCGGTGCGCCCGCCGAAATTTACGTGACGTGTTCAAGCGAGCTACTAGCCGAAAAAATTTCCGCGCTCCTGCCCGATAACTGCGACGTGTTGAGAATATACCCGCCGTCTTTTGCCGAATACAAAACACATTTCCCGTCGTCGGAGGAGGTTCTGCAAAATTATCTGCACTTCGGCGGGTTGCCAGCCACGTTCGGCGCGAACAAAAATTCTTGGCAAAGAATTCTGCGCGGCGCGGCTTACGAGATGCTTTTTGAGCTTGTCGAGAAAAATTCTTTGCAGCGGGCTGACATTTTCCGTTTGCTGATAAAAACTTTCGCGCATAATATCGGCAAGTCGATTAATTTAAATCAGTTAGCCGCGCAATTTGGCTCCACGTTCAGCACGATTAAAAATTATTCGAGTTGCGCCATGGGTCTCTTCAGAAAAATTCCGCGCTTCGACGCAAAGGCAGAAAAGTTTTTAAACGGCTTTGAAAAATTTTACTGCGTCGACAACGGTTTGCTTTCTGTGTTTGCCACGCTCAATGAAAATATTTTGATAGAGAATGCGGTTTGCGTTGAACTTTGGCAGCGCGGCTACGACGTGAGCAGCGTGAAGTTCGGCAAGATGGATATTAGTTTTGTTGGGGAGCGCGACGGCAAAAAAGTTTTTGTTCAGATAATGACGGCGGATTATCCTTCCGCCCGAAAAGCCTCGCGACCTTTGCGCGCCTTGCCAAGTGACGTAGAGAAAATTTTAATCACGAAGAAGCCGGAGAAAAATTTGGGCGACGTGAAGAGCATCACCCTGCAAAATTTTCTGTCGAATCTCTGAAAAAATTTTTTATCGCTTGCAGGAATTTTTCGCCTGGAGATAGAAAGAACTTAAAATTTAAAAGCAGGATGTCAATTTGTTTTAACTTTAGAAAGGAGGTTTGGCTATCGACTAACTTCGCTGACGCCCGATAAACTTTTTATAAACCATAAAATTTTTTGCCGCACCTATGGAAAAAAATTTTTTTGGTGTTATAATTTCGGGCATTGAAAATTTGGATCTGTTAAAAAAGTCGGAGGTGTCCTTTCATGGCTGAACGTGAAATCAAATATCGCGGCTTAAAAACTTTTCAAATATTCAGCGGCGAAAAGAAGAGCGTTTGGATCTACGGTTTTTACCTTAAGCGCGGCACATACGGCGACCCCGGTCCGCAAGCGCATATTTTCGTTTACGAGAACGGTTACGAAGGCTATCGCGTGGACTCGAAGACGATTGGGCAATTTACGGGGCTCGTCGACAGCACAGGCAAAGAAATTTACGAAGACGATATTATCTCTCTAGAAAACGGGCGAATCGGCGTTGTGAATTTTCATGACGGCTGTTTCGTTGTCAATTACGGCAGCGGTGCCCGGCAGGCTCTCTACGACGTGCAAGATTGGAACATGACAATTCTAGGCAATCGCTTCGAGAATCCCGAATTGCTCGTTAGCACTACCGCGCCAAAAAAAAACGAACCGGAAGAACAAGAACTCGGAATGCCCGAATTTGAACCGAGCTTCATTGCGAGGGAGTGAGTCGCGTGCTCAAAAAAATATCGGCGGCACTGCTAACAGCCCTACTCGTGACTAGTGGCGTTGCTCAAGCTTACGACCTGCCGAAATTCAAGCCCGACAAAAAGGTAACAAAACCTGTCGAGCAAAAGAAGGGGCCTATACTAAAGAGCGACTGGAAGAGCACGGAGCTTTTCGAGCAAAAAATAAAAGCGCGATTGGCGAGCGGCGATAAATTGCCAATAGACGACCCTGCGCGGGTGCCGTCGGACAAAAATTACGTGTTCATCGCGTTTTACAACGACGCGCCGTATTTCTTGGATAAGTATTCAATTAAAATCAGGGTGAATTCCGAAGGCGAGAAAGCTTGGGAGCAAAAAATTTTTCCGATAAGCTCAAAGTATTCGCCGAAGAACGCGACTGCAACGCATCAGAACTTTTACATGGCGGACGGGAAAATCTTCAACTCCGTCAAAGCAAAAGACGCGCTGTCAGATGTGGCGAACGAAACGGACAGGATTTTTCTTGAAGAATGTTTCAAAGTCGGCTACTACTTCGCGTTCGGTGAAGAGGCTCAAACAAATTAGACACGAACAAAAAAAATCGTCGGCAGAAATGTCGACGATTCTTTTTATTTATTTGGCGAGCGACCAATTTGCGCCGCCGTGACAATCCACAATCAGCGGCACAGAAAGTTCTGCGACGTTTTCCATTGATTCGCGCAAAATTTTTTCCACGTCGGCAAGCTCGGATTTTTTAGCCTCAAGGACAAGTTCGTCGTGCACTTGAATAATTATCCTGCTTTGAAGCCCACGCAGATTTTCTTCCGCACGAATCATCGCCAGCTTGATAATATCGGCGGCGGAGCCTTGAATCGGCGTGTTCATCGCCATGCGTTCGGCGAGACTGCGCTGATTGAAATTTTTGCTGTTAATCGCGGGCAAAAATCGACGCCGCCCGAACATCGTCGTAACGTAGCCGTGCAGATGAGCTTGCGCAACCGTCGCGTCCAAAAATTTTTTAACGCCAGGATAACGCTCGAAATAAAGCGCGATATATCTGCCCGCCTCCTTGCGACTTATATGCAAATCCCGCGAAAGTCCGTAGTCGCTGATTCCGTAGACGATGCCAAAATTGACCGCCTTAGCTTTGCGGCGCAGGTCGGGCGTCACGTCTTCGAGGGGCACGCCGAAAACTTCAGACGCCGTCCGCGCGTGAATATCTTGCTCCTTAATAAAAGCGTCGATTAAATTTTCATCGCCGGACATGTGCGCCAGAAGCCGAAGTTCAATCTGCGAGTAATCGGCGGAAAAAATGCAATCGTAGCCTTCGCCAGGCACGAACAACGCCCGAATCTCGCGCCCTTCGTCGGTGCGCACGGGAATATTTTGCAAGTTCGGGTCGGAGCTGGAAAGTCTGCCCGTTGCCGTCACAGTTTGATTAAAATTCGTGTGAATGCGTCCGTCCGCGCCGATTAATTTTTCCACGCCGTCAAGGTAAGTCGATTTAAGTTTCGTCAAGGCGCGGTAATTCAAAATAGCCTCAACAATCGGGTGCCGCCACCTTAATTCCTCCAAAACTTCGGCGTTGGTCGAGTAGCCCGTTTTAGTTTTCTTGACGGGCGGAAGATTTAAGTTGCCGAAGAGCACGTTGGCGAGCTGTTGGGAAGAATTTATGTTGAAGGTTTCGCCCGCCAGCTCGTAAATATTTTCTCTTAGCGCGTCGATACGTTCGGACATCTCGGCGGATTTTTCTTTGAGACTGCGCTTGTTGACGACGACGCCGCGCTCCTCCATGCGAGCCAAAACTTTCGTCAGCGGCAATTCAATTTCGCTGTAAAGCCTCGTCAAATCGGCGGCGGCTAATTTTTTTTCGTAAAGGGCGGCGAGTTTCTCAAGGGCGGCGGCATTTGCAGCAAGGGAACTGTCAGCCATCTGCAAGCCGTCGAATTCCAGCGGCAAAAGTTTTTCGCAGGTGTAACTTTCCATTTCGGGATAAAGCAGATAAGCCGCCAGCTCCACGTCGAAGATAATGCGAAATGCGCAATGCGTAATGCGCAATGATTTGAGATAATCTTTGACACCGCTCAAAATAATTTTCCCGCCGAATTCGTTAAAAACTTTCTGCAAATCTGCGCGGGCAGCCGAGAAAATTTCCCCGTCCGAAATTTTTACAGCGAATTCTTCCATGCCGCGTTGGGCGACGATTAAACTTCCCGCCGCGAAAATTTTTTCAAAGTCAATCGCTTGAAGTTCGGAGCCGCCCAAAAAATTTTTCGTCACGTCGTGGAAAAGGTCGTCCGTGCCAAAGAATTCGTGAATTTTTTTCTTCGCCTGCGCCAAAGCGTATCGTCCGCAAAATTCGTCAACGCGCTCAAGGTTGGGTTCAATCTTAAAATCTTCAGCGCTGAAAATAATTTCGGGGACATTGCAGACAATCTGCGCGAGCCGCTTGCTCAAAACTGCGTCGTCAGCAAAATTTTCCAAAGCCGCGTGAACTTTTTTGGATTTAATTTCGTCGCGGCGGGCGATGACATTTTCCAGCGAGCCGAAATCTTTAATCAACGTCGTGGCGGTCTTTTCGCCTATACCTTTTACGCCTGGGATATTGTCGGAAGGGTCGCCGCGCAGTCCTTTATAATCGACGAGCAAGGGCGGCGCGAAGCCGTATTCGTCGACAAATTTTTTCTCGTCGTAAATTTCAACGTCGGATTTTTTGTTGAGCAAAACTTTTGTAGTGGCGTTGATAAGTTGGAGGGCGTCGCGGTCGCCGGTCAGAATCACCACTTTAAAATTTTTGCAAGCCTGCGTTGCCAGCGTGCCGATAATGTCATCAGCCTCGTAGCCCGCCGCCGCGCAGTTCTTCAAGCCGAGCACTTCGATAAATTCTTTCAGCAGGGGAAGTTGCGCGGCGAGGTCGTCAGGCATGGGCGGACGGGTCGCCTTGTAATCGGAAAAAATTTCGTTGCGGAAAGTTTTCTTGGCGGTGTCGAGTGCAACTGCCGCAAAGTCGGGCGATTGTTCGCGCAAAATTTTTAAGATAATGTTGGCGAAACCGACAACCGCGCCCGTAGGCGTGCCGTTCGGGGCAGTCAGCGGCGGCATGGCGTAAAAGGCGCGATAAAAAATGCTGCTGCCGTCGACTATCAAAAATTTTTTCATGCGTGCGCCTCCTCGAATCTGGAAGCATCAGCGGGCGGAAGTTTTTCTTCGGGTGTAGGTTCGGCAATTTTTTCTTCGGGTTTAGGTTCGGAAATTTTTTCTTCAGGTTTAGGTTCGGAAATTTTTTCTTCGGGTTTAGGTTCGGAAATTTTTTCTTCGGGCTTAGGTTCAGAAACTTTTTCTTCGGGCTTAGGCTCGGAAATTTTTTCTTCGGGCTTAGGCAAATCTTTTTTATCCTCGAACGGAGCTTTCACTTCGGGCTTAATCGGCGCGACGGGCGGCTTTTCAACTACAGGCAGAGATTTAAAGCGGAAAATTTTTGAGCCGTCGGCGTTAGTCTGCAAGCCGCCTTCCATGTTGAAGAGAATCGGCGCGTCGTCAGCGTTGCAATAAAGTTGACCTTTGCGCTCGTAGCAGACAACTTTTCCGTAGCGGCTTTTGAGCGTCGACTCGGTCTTATTCCACTCCAGCTTGAGCCGTAAAATTTTCGCGATAGGGACAACCGGCATGTAAGAAATTCCGTCGCGAAGGACAGCTTTGGCAAAAAAGCGAGTATTATTGGCGTCGGTCGGCTGAGTGAGTTGCCCGTTAATCTCGACGTTGTAGGGCTTGCCGAGAAAAGTCGGTTCGCCGTCGGCCGCCTCGATTTTCTGCGAAATGTTGTATTCGCTCTCGAACGCCAGCACTCCGAACGGCTCAAGCCACTTTGTCACGTCGGCAACTGTTATGTCTTGAATTCCGTAGCCGTCGGGATAAATGTAGTAAACAACGTCACCGTCGGGCGATTTCTCGACGACGACGCGATTGTAAGTTATCTCGACGGGCGTGCCGACTTCCACGGCGTCGAAAAGTTCTTCAACGTCGCGTTCGTTCATGCGTATGCAGCCGTTGGAAACGTAGCCGCCGATACTTTCAGGGCGATTGGTGCCGTGAATGCCGTAGTTGCCAGAAATTTCCATCCAACGATAGCCCAGCGGATTATCCGGACCGGAAGGAACTTCAAATTCGGGGTCGGACGGGTCAATCCACGGCGGATTAATTTCCTTGCTTTTAATTTTGTAATAGCCGGTGGGCGTGGGCGTGCTGACTTTGCCCAGTCCGAGATGATAGACCGCGAGTTTGGTGTCGCCGTCATAGAAGAGCATGAGACGGCTTGCCGAGTTGATTAAAATTTTTTTCTGTGCCTGCGCGGGCGCGGCGACTAAGCATAAGATAAAAATAATTGCCGTGAAGAATTTCAACGCGCTCATCTTGGGTCATCTTCCTTTCCAAAATATTTGCCGTCAATATAGCAGTTCAATCTGAAAAACTATTGAAGCCCTTCACAACGCGGCGCGAATCTGCTAATATGCCGGCAAGAAAATTTTGGGAGGGAATGACATGAGAATTATCAACACGGACAAAGCACCGGCGGCGGTCGGTCCTTACAGCCAAGCGATTAAAGTCAACGGGCTTTTGTACACGTCGGGGCAAATCGCTATCGACCCGGTTGTCGGAAAAATCGTCGCGACGAATATCGAAGGGCAAGCCGCGCAGTGCTGTAAAAATTTGGGCGCGATACTCGACGCGGCGGGCTACGATTTCAGCGAAGTTTTCAAGACGACGTGCTTTTTAGCTGACATCGCCGACTTTAAGGCGTTCAATGCGGTTTACGAGAAATATTTTATCAGCAAGCCCGCGCGCAGTTGTGTGGCGGTTAAGGAATTGCCAATGGGCGCGCTCTGCGAAATTGAACTTATCGCGGCTAAATAATGATTCGTGCAGAAAATTTGCGTCACGTTTATAAAAGTTCTTCGGGCGATAAAGTTGCGCTCGACGGATTAAATTTTTCGATTGAAGCGGGAGAATTCGTCGCGATAATCGGCACGAACGGCTCCGGTAAGTCGACGCTTGCTAAACATTTCAACGCGCTACTTTTGCCGACGGACGGGAAAATTTTTGTCGACGGGCTGGACACTTCCGACGAAAAAAATCTTTGGCACGTTCGCGAAAATGTTGGCATGGTCTTTCAAAATCCCGACAGCGAAATTGTCGCGGCGATTGTCGAAGATGACGTGGCGTTTGGTTTGGAGAATTTGGGTATCGCGCCCGAAAAAATCCGCGAGCGTGTCGATTTGGCATTGGACGCCGTGAACATGACCGATTATAAAAAATTCGCGCCGAGCAAACTCAGCGGCGGACAGAAGCAACGCATTGCAATCGCGGGCGTTATCGCCATGCGCACAAAAATTATCGTCTTCGACGAGCCGACTGCCATGCTTGACCCGCAAGGTCGTCGCGAAATTTTGGAAATGGTTAAACGCCTTCACGCGCAGGGCAAGACGATAATTTACATAACGCACTTTATGGAAGAAGCCGCCGCCGCGCAGAGAATTTTTTTGATGGAGGGCGGGCGGATAATAAAGGACGGGACGCCGCGAGAAATTTTTACCGACGCCCGCGAAATGAAACGGCTCGGATTCAATGTGCCGGTCGCCACGGAGCTTGCCGAACGATTGCGCCGCAAGGGTTTTAAGCTCCCGCAAAAAATTTTGACTGCCGCCGAACTCGCCGACGCACTGAACAAGTTAAAATAAATTTTGAAACGCAAAAGGCGGGAGCTTTGAGCTTCCGCCTTGAAATTTTCGTTTATGTTGGTGGAGACGGAGGGATTCGAACCCTTGACCCCCAGATTGCGAACCTGATGCTCTCCCAGCTGAGCTACGTCCCCAACGCAAGCGCGATTATAAACCCGTTCGCCGTTCGTGTCAAGGAAAAAATTTTTATACGTTGCTTTTGTGGACGCCCGACGTTTTTTTATAGATGTTCTTCCAGCTTTAAAATCACGTCGCGCAATTCGGCGGCGCGTTCAAATTCCAAAGCTCGCGACGCCTCCTGCATTTGCGCCGTTAAACTCTTGACTAAGTTCCGTTTCTGCGCGGGGCTTAATTTTTTTATCAGCTCGCTCGCCGATTTCGGTTTCTTGTCGGATTTTTTCAGCGGCAAGTCAATCAGCGGAGCTATCGGCTTTTCAATCGTGCGCGGTGTCACGTGGAATTTTTTGTTGTAAGCTTCTTGAATTTTTCTGCGCCGTGAAGTTTCGTCCATTGCCCGCCGCATAGAGTCCGTCACTCTGTCCGCGTACAAAATTACTTTGCCGTTCGCGTTGCGCGCCGCCCGCCCGATTGTTTGAATCAGCGACGTGTCCGAACGCAAAAAGCCTTCCTTGTCCGCGTCTAAAATTGCTATCAGCGAAACTTCCGGCATGTCCAAGCCTTCGCGTAAAAGATTTATCCCGACAAGCACGTCGAACTTGCCCGCCCGCAAGTCGTGAACGATTTCCGCCCGCTCCAGCGTCACAACGTCCGAATGCAAATACTTCACGCGGATTTTTACGCCGCTTAAGTAATCCGTCAGCTCTTCCGCGAATTTTTTTGTCAGCGTCGTGATTAAAACGCGCTCGTTCGCCTCGACGCGCAAATTTATTTCGGATATTAAGTCGTCGATTTGATTTTCTATCGGGCGCACTTCGACTACAGGGTCAAGCAAGCCCGTCGGTCTGATGATTTGTTCGACTGTGTTTTGTGATTCGGCAAGTTCATATTCTGCCGGCGTCGCGGAGACGTAAATTATCTGCGAAATTTTTTCGTTGAATTCGTCGAAGGTCAGCGGGCGATTGTCCCTTGCGCTCGGCAGGCGGAAACCGTTTTCTATCAGCGAAGATTTGCGCGAACGGTCGCCGGCGTACATTGCCCGAAGTTGCGGGAGCGTCACGTGCGATTCGTCGATGACCGTCAAAAAATTTTTCGGGAAATAATCAATCAGCGTGAACGGCGGCTCGCCCTCCGCCCGCCCCGTCAAGTGCCGCGAATAATTTTCTATGCCCGAACAGTAGCCCATCTCCGCTATCATTTCCAAATCAAAGCGCGTGCGTTGCTCAATCCTCTGCGCCTCGATTAATTTGCCCGCCGCCGTGAAATTTTCGACCTGCGCGGACATTTCTGCGCGGATAGCTTTTTCTGCCCGCTCCAAATTCTCAACGTCCGTCACGTAGTGCGACGCAGGGAAAATAAAAATTTCGTCGCGCCGCCCGATAACTTTGCCCGTCAAAATCTCAAACTCGGAAATTTTATCGACTTCGTCGCCGAAAAGTTCAATCCTTAAAGCCCGCCCGTTGTAGCCCGCCGGCGTCACTTCGATAACGTCGCCGCGCACACGGAAATTGCCGCGCTCAATAATCATGTCGTTGCGTTTGTAGCGAATTTCAATTAGCCGCCGCAAAATTTCATCGCGCGGAATAATCTGCCCAACGCGCAGGTGTAAAAGCAACTTGTAATAACTTTCGGGCGAACCCAAGCCGTAAATGCACGAGACGCTGGCAACGATAATCACGTCGCGCCGCTCAAATAAACTGCACGTGGCGGAGTGGCGCATTTGGTCAATCTCGTCGTTAATCGAGGCGTCCTTCTCAATGTAAGTATCGGTGGCGGCAATGTAAGCTTCGGGCTGATAATAATCGTAGTAGCTGACGAAATATCCGACGTAGTTATCGGGGAAAAAAGTTTTGAACTCGGCGGCGAGCTGGGCGGCAAGCGTTTTGTTGTGCGCGATGACTAGCGTGGGCAGCTGAACCTGTTCGATAACTTTGGCTATCGTGAAAGTTTTGCCGGTGCCCGTCGCGCCCAAAAGAACTTGAGCACTCAATCCGTCGCCAAGCCCCTCCGCTAATGATTCAATCGCCTGCGGTTGGTCGCCCGTCGGCTGAAAATTAGACACGACTTTAAATTTTTTATTCGTCAAAATAATTTCTCCTAACAATCTGCACTACCAAACCGTACTTGAGGCCGGCATGGACGCCGGCCACGCGGCGCGCATTTCGCGTGATGCGAAATACCGCGTCCGCCGACAACGTGCGGGTAGAATCGCCCCTGCGAGGCACCTTTTCTTTTTGTAACTTTTTCTTTGGGTGTGCAAAGAAAAAGTTAGTTAAGCGCAAAGAAAAAGTAGGTTAAGCACAAAAATCTAAATTAAACGAGGCAATTTCTTTGAACACTTTATTGTGAAAGAAAGGTTACCCTACGCGAAGAAGCTTTTTATCTTATCCCATATCAGACGGAAAAAAGACTTCTGCTCCACGTCAAGAGTCGTGACAACATCGACCGAAGCCGCCTCCCGCCCGTCAGGCAACACCACGCGAATCTTGCCAATCGTCTCGCCGCTCGTTACCGGTGCCGTCAACTCCGCCGGCAAATCGTAGACAATTTCATAGGCGTTATCGTCGCCCGCGAACACCGGCATAATTATCTCGCCCGCCGTCTTAACTTGCATGGATTTGCGCCGCCCCTTGATTATCGGCAACGTCTTGACGACCTCGCCCTCCTTAATCAAACTTTGCGACGACACGCGCCCGAATCCGTAATCAAGCAGGAAAATTGAATCGTTCCAAATGTAAAGGCTGTCGAGCACGACCGCAATCAGCTGGACGCCGTTTTGCTTAGCCGCCGTGACAAGACAACGCCCCGCCGCGTCGGTGTAGCCCGTTTTAATTCCGTTCGCGCCGCGATAGAGCCACAGCATTTGATTTTCGTTGCGCAAAAGTTTCGTGCTGTCGTGAATCCAACCGAACGAAACTTCCTTAGCCGAACAAATTTCCTCAAAGTGCGGCAGTGAAAAACCGTGCTTAGCCAGAATCGCCAAATCGCGGGCTGTCGTGTAGTGATTCGGGTCGGGCAAGCCGTTCGCGTTCGTGAAGTTGGTACCCGTTGCGCCGAGTTCCTGCGCCCGTTGCGTCATCTTCGCGGCGAAATCAGCAACTGTCCCGCCGCAGTGTTCAGCAATGGCTATCGCGCCGTCGTTGCCCGAAATTAACATCATGCCGTAAAGCAATTCGCCGAGCGGAATTTTTTCTCCAACGTCCAGCCAAAGCGTCGAACCTTCCGCGTTGTAAGCTCCCTTGCCAACCGTGACAATCTCGTCAAGCTTGTTACTTTCCAGCGCGGTTATCAGCGTCATCATTTTTGTCGTGCTGGCGGGGAACATGCGCTGGTCGGCGTTGCGTTCGTAGAGGACGTGACCCGTTGACGCCTCGATAACTATTGCCGCCGTCGCCGTCACGTTCGGCAGTGCGTCGTCGGGCGCGACAGGTCTGGTATTCTGAATCGGCGTGACGGAGTAGCCTGGATTCAAGCCCGAATTCTCCGACGTGAGCGTTTCTTGCATCGGGCGAGCGATTTCGCCTTTCGGTGCCTCGTCCAGCCGCATCAGCTCCGAAGCCGGCATTCCCACTGCCCCCGCCTTCGCGCCCAAAATTATCAGCGTTATTGAAACTGCTACCGCAAAAAATTTTTTCAAGTTCAAGTCCAACTCTCCTTTCCGCTTGATTATAAATTCGCCGCCTTGCCTTGTCAAAAAAAATCCCCGCGCCGCGCAGGGAAAATTTTTCAGCCAATATAGTCCAGATATTTCCGATATTGAGCCGCCATAGAATTTTTCACGTAAGCCGCCATGTAATCAAAATCGGGCGCGCCGCCGTCCGTCACCGGCAACATCAAGCGTTCTCCTTTCAGCCGCGTTTCGCTCCGCTTGTAATTGAAATTATATTTGCCGCGAACTTTATCAGCGACCGTCGTAATGAACATGCCGACGAATTCGTTCAGAAAATCCGCGTAGCCGCAAGTGATGTCGCTCGTCGCAATGAAATCTTCGCGCTTGTAAACCGAGTAGCCGATTGAGCCTTCGCCGTTCCTGATGAACGCAATGCAGTTGCCGCGCTGAATTAAATTTTCGACCGGCTTAACGAAAGTCAACACGCCGTTGTTTCTGTTCGTCGCGCCGAGATATGGAACGCCGCCCGCGTCCTCCGTCAAATGATTCAAGCCTTTTGATTTGCCCGTCTCCAATTTGAATAAGTCGCCGATTAAAAACGCTCGCCAAATTTTTTCATTGAGCGG
>JAFPVP010000094.1 GCA_017412925.1 Selenomonadaceae bacterium | reverse complement strand
GCATTTCGTCGACCGCCCGCCCGAAGATTGGCAGGATCATCAGCGATTTATTTGCGATTGGATACGCGACCAAGAATATTTTATCGACGTGAACGCGGATCTGACTGACGACGAGAGCAAACGAATTATCGGGGAGGCTGTCGCGACGTGGTTAGATAAATATTTGAACCTTAAATAAAATTCATTGCATTTAGCGCGGCTTTGTGGCAAAATACTTTGCGAGGGGAGGCGTTCGGATGGACGTGATTGCATTGGTGGGACCGAGCGGCACGGGCAAAAGTCATCGCGCCTTGCAAGTGGCTCGCGAACACGAAGCCGACGCGATTATCGACGACGGGATTTTGATTAAGGACGGGCACATTGTCGCTGGAGAAAGTGCCAAGACGGAGAAAAGTAAAATTATGGCGGTGCGGCGGGCGATTTTCGTCTTGCCGGGACATGCCGACGACGTGCGCAAGGCGATAGAAGAAATTCACCCGCACAGAATTTTGATTATCGGCACATCTGAAAACATGGTTCAAAAAATCGCCAAGACGCTCAAGCTCCCGTCGATTCAATCAATCATTAGAATAGAGGACATCGCGTCGCGTTCGGAAATCGACACGGCGCAATTTCACCGCCTTAAAGAGGGTAAGCATATTATTCCCGTGCCGACGATTGAACTCAAGCCGCATTTTTCGGGCTTCTTAGTCAATCCTTTGCAATCTATTTTCAAACAATCTTCAGTTAAGCGGCGCAAACTCGGCGAAAAATCCATCGTCCGCCCCGTCTTCAGCTACTACGGCAAATTGATTATCGACGACAAAGTTGTTCAATCAATCGTCGAGAAAATTATCAAGGCGCGCGAGTTCGTCAAGAGCTTAAAAAATGTCACGGTCAAGCACGTATTCAAGGGCGACGAGGACAGGGGCTTGAAAATTTCTTGCGAAGTCGTTTTGAGTTATGGCAACCATATTCCGACGCTGATTCGCCAGACGCAAGGGCATGTTCGCGACGCGGTCGAGTTCACGACGGGAATGATTGTCCACGCCGTCGATATAAGTGTTCGCGCCCTTTACGTCGAGCAACGCCGAAAACTTTTCTAACTTGGTTAGAGTTTCACCGAAAACGAAAACCCCGCCAGAGCGATGAACCGGACGGGGTTTTGTTTTGCCATAATCGATTGCGGGAACTGATACTTGAAAGTTTTTGTTGCACAAAATTATTTCAGAACGTTTGGTCGCGCGTCGAAATTTTTTCCTGAACGTAGGAGATAAACTCGTCGACGTTCATGGAAACGCTATCCTTCGTGCTGTATTTGCGAATCGGCAAAACGCCAGTCTCGACTTCATTGTCACCGAGAACAATCGTATAGGGAATTTTTTTGACTTGCGCGTCGCGAATTTTTTTGTTGATTTTCTCGTTGCGGTCGTCGATTTCGGCGCGGAGATTGAGCGCGAAAAATTTTTCGGCGAGCTTTTTGGCGTAGTCAAAGTGGTTGTCGGTTATCGGCAAAAGTTTTATCTGCACGGGAGCCAGCCACACGGGGAACGCGCCCGCGTAGTTTTCAATCAAAATTCCGATGAAGCGTTCGATTGAGCCGTAAACGACGCGGTGCACCATAATCGGGCGATGCTTGTTGCCGTCCTCGCCAATATAATTCAAGTCGAACTTTTCGGGCAGGAGCATATCAAGTTGAATCGTGCCGCATTGCCACGTTCTGCCGATTGAGTCTTTCAGGTGAAAGTCAATCTTCGGACCGTAAAACGCGCCGTCGCCCTCGTTGATGACGAAATCCAGCCCGCGATGTTCCAGAGCTTTTCTTAGCGCGTCGGTCGCCATCTCCCAAGTTGCGTCGTCGCCCATGGAATTTTCCGGTCGCGTGGAAAGTTCAGCCTTGTACGTCAGCCCAAAAGTTTTGTAAACCTCGTCGAACAAGTCAATCGTCTTTTGAATTTCCGGTTCGACCTGCGCGGGCGTCATGAAGATATGCGCGTCGTCCTGCGTGAAGTTGCGAACTCTAAACAGCCCGTGGAGCACGCCGCTTTTTTCGTGGCGGTGAACCAATCCGATTTCGGCGAGTCGCAGCGGCAAATCGCGGTAGCTGTGCACGTGCGTGTTATAAACCAACATGCCGCCGGGGCAGTTCATGGGCTTGACGGCGTAATCTTCCTCGTCAATCTTCGTGAAGTACATGTTCTCCTTGTAATGATCCCAGTGCCCCGAAGTTTCCCAGAGCTTGCGATTTAAAATTATCGGCGTCTTAATTTCTTGATAGCCGTAGCGACGATGAACTTCGCGCCAATAATTTAAAAGTTCGTTGCGGATAATCATTCCGTTTGGGTGGAAGAACGGGAAGCCGGGACCTTCGTCGTGCAAGCTGAACAAATCCAGCTCCTTGCCGAGTTTGCGGTGGTCACGGCGCGCCGCCTCCTCCAGCATGTGCAGATAATCTTTCAGCTCGTCTTTAGTTTCAAATGCCGTGCCGTAAATCCTCTGCAACATTTTATTATGTTCGTCGCCGCGCCAATACGCGCCCGCTATCGACATGAGTTTGAACGCCTTAACTTTGCCCGTAGATTGAACGTGAGGACCCGCGCACAGGTCGGTAAAATCTCCCTGCGTAAACAAAGAAATTTCCGCGTCTTCGGGCAGAGCCTCAATCAGTTCGACTTTGTAAGTTTCGCCCTCGTCCGAAAATTTTTTCAGCGCGTCGGCTCTCGAAAGCGTCGAACGCTCCAGCTTGAGATTTTGCTTGACGATATTTTTCATTTCGCGTTCGATGTCGGCTAGGTCTTCGTCGGTAATTTTTTTCTCCGTGTCGATGTCGTAATAAAAGCCGGTGTCAATCGCCGGTCCGATAGCAAGTTGAACGCCTTTGCCATCCGCGCCGCCGTAAAGATGTTTTATCGCTTGCGCCATGATATGCGAGGCGGTGTGTCTTAGCGCGTGCAGAGCCTCCGCGCCTTCCACTTCCGCCAAACTTCCGTCTTTCGTGATGATTGTTGCCATTTATTTTGCCTCCTTTGCCTGCCTTAATTCGTACAAGGAAAAATTTTTCCTGCTTAACAAAAAAAGCGTCGGGAGGAATCCTGACGCTTAAATTTTTTTCTAGTGTTAATTTCCAGCGTTAGCGCGTTTGCTCGCCAAAATATTTTCTACCGCCTCGAAGACCAGAGATTTGTCTAGCTCGTCGGCTTTGAGGCGGGCGGCTTTGAACGCGGAATTGAGCATGGCGTTTGAAATATCGGAGCCGCTTATCCCGTCGAATTTTTTTGCCAGCTCGTCGAAGTCAATATTATTCGGGACTTCGGGCGGCGTGTACATGCGCCAAAGTTTTTTGCGGCACTCTTCGTCGGGCAATGTGAACTTGACATGAATTGAAATGCGCCGCATGAACGCCGGATCAAAGTTCTCGATAAAGTTCGTCGCAAAAATTATAAAATCTTGGAACTCGTTCATCAGCATCAGCATAACCGAGCGCGTCTGGTTCACGCTGACATCAACGGCTTGCGTCATGTTCGTCACGCGCTTGCTTAAAATCGCGTCCGCCTCGTCGAAAAATAAAATGCTGTTGGAATTCTTCGCCGCCTCGAAAGCCTTGCGAATATTTTTCGGCGTCTCGCCCACGTATTTCGATTCAATGTCCGCGTAGTTGACGATTAAAATTTTTCTGCCGAGTTCGCGGGCGATAGCGTGCGCCGCCATAGTTTTTCCCGTGCCTGGTGCGCCGTAAAGATTGATTCCAATTCGCCGCGAAAATTTATGCGTGCGTTTGAAGCCCCACAGCTCAAAAACTCTGTGCGCATTGTCCGCGTAAGTCGCTACGTCCAAAATTTGCGCTTTGACTTCGGCGGGCAAAATTATTTCGTCCAATGACCATTTCGGCTCCTCCGGAATAAAAACTTCTTCGACGGCTTCTTTCTTCTCAACTTTCAAATCGTCGGCGGCTTTCTTTGGTGTTATCGGCATCTACATTCCCTCCAAAAAAATCCTCCCTGTTAAATTTTTTACGGTTGCCGCCACTCAACCATATTTTCAGGGAGATTGAACAGCCGCAGAATTTTATCTACGATGTGATTTACTTGCGCTGGCAGATTCGACGGCGTGTTATAAAAAGTCATGACGGGCGGCATGATAATCGCGCCGCAATCTGCAAGTTCTTTCATGTTGCGCAGATGAATTCGGCTGAAGGGCATTTCACGCGGCACGAGCAGGAGCTTGCGGTTTTCTTTAATGCAAACGTCCGCCGCACGTAGCAAAAGATTTTCGCAATAGCCCGCCGCAATGCCCGCCAAAGTTTTCATGGTGCACGGGACGATAATCATGCCGTCGACGAGGAAAGAGCCGCTGGCAATGGAAGCGTCCATCTGGTTCACGTCGTAAACGAAATCGGCAAGGCGGCGAATTTCAAAAATATCAAAGTCGGTCTCGTCGCGAATCGTCAACTCCGCGCCCTCGGTTATGATTAAATGCGTTTCGACCGAATCAATTTCCTTCAGCCGACGCAGGAGTTCGACGGCAATCACGACGCCGCTCGCGCCCGTCATTCCAACTATCAATCGCATATGAATTCTCCTTTAAAGCTTGTAGCCGCGCGGCGTTATCATAAAATTTTCCTTGATAAAAGTTTGCGAGTTGCCGATTATCACCAACGAAAACATGTTGACTTCCTCGCGAGTAAAATTTTCCAGCGTCGAAATAATTTTTGATTCGCCGTCGCGCCCCGCGTTCGTCACTATGCCGACGGGCGTATTTTTTTCGCGGAACGCCAGCAAAATTTCTTGAACTTCGGCGAGCTGAGTTGTTCGGCGTTTGCTTTTGGGATTGTACAGCGCGATAACGAAATCACCTTGAGCCGCAGAGCGCACGCGCTTTTTTATCAGCTCCCACGGCGTCATTAAATCGCTTAAACTTATAATTGCAAAATCATTCATGAGCGGCGCGCCCAAAATTGCCGCCGCCGCATTCACTGCCGACACGCCCGCGATAATTTCAAATTGCGGACGATTTTTTTCGGGCAAGTCCAAAATCATTTCCAGGACAAGCCCCGCCATGCCGTAAACTCCCGCGTCGCCGCTCGATACGACTGCCACGTTGCGACCGGCTGAAGCCTCCTCAATCGCCAGCTGACAACGTTCGACTTCTTGCATCATCGCCCGACCGATTATTTTTTTCCCGCCGAGAATTTTTTCAATCAGCTTGATGTAAGTGTTGTAGCCCGCGACGACTTCAGCGGATTCAATCGCCCTGCGAGCTTTGGGCGTCATCTCGTCGAGACCGCCCGGTCCTATTCCGACGACAAAAATTTTACTCATTTAATCGTGTACCACCTTCCTCGCGCCGACAAATCGCGTCTTCCAATAATCGTTGTCGAGGCTGTCAATCCTGACGCCCTTGCTTGACGACGCATGGAGAAATTTCCCGTCGCCGATATAAATGCCGCAATGTGAGACGCCCGCCTCGTAAGTCGTGAAGAAAACCAAATCGCCCGCCTTGAGTTGATTGGGCTTGGCAGCTTTACCCAAATTGTATTGCTCGTCGGCAAGGCGCGGAATCGTCAGCCCGTGCATTTTGAAGACGTATTGCACCAGTCCCGAACAATCAAAGCCGCTCGTTGTCGTGCCGCCGAACACGTAGGGAATGCCCATAAGAGTTTGCGCCGTCGAAACAATTTGCTTGCCTTGAGTGCCCGTGATAAAACTTCGTCCGTAAGGCGCGAGCGTCGTCGGTTTAGTCGTGTCGACAGTCGTTGAAGTGACTTTCGGCAGGGGGAGGCGTCGCCCTTTCTTTTCCTTAGCTTTCTTCAGCGCACGCCACGTGACGTTCGTGACAATGCCCGTGACGCTGATTTTGTGGTCGTGTTGAAAGGCGGCGACTGCGCGTTCGGTTTCTTTGCCGTAAACGCCGTCGAGTTCGGTTATGTCGTAGCCGATTAGATAAAGTTTTTTCTGCAGAGTTAAGACGTCCTCGCCACGAGAATTGCGCGATAGGGTGGGCGAAGCTAAAACCGTGCCGCTGAGCATGGTTATAATCGCGGCGGTCGCCACTGCTGTTTTAAACTTCATCGCATCACCTCCAAACTGCAATTAGTAATGCGCAGTGCGCAATTAAAACCAAATTCATTACGCATTACGCCTTACGCATTACGCATTGCATTTTAAACAAACTTAAACGAAAACTTCTGGCTCGGCTTTAGGTAGCTCGTCAAGAAAATTTCCTCGTCAAGAATGTGCGCCGCGATATTAACGCGCCCGTCGGCAGGCAACACATCTTGAATTATCTGCACTTCGCCCGCATACCGACCGAAGTTTTCATTGTCAATCGTCACGTCCCCGAAGCTACGCTCAATCGCCAGCTCTTCGGGAGGAATTTTGCCGCCAACTTCTTTAAGATATTGCCGCCCTTCGACAGCGCGAATCACGGACTTTGCGACATCTGCGCGGCGCGTAAATTTCCTGCTTAAAATTTCCGCCGAAGTCAAATCGTTACTTAGAAGTTGCGCGTGGAAAATAATTTCGTCGCTATCAATCGCCGCCACAGCTTGGAGTTCCTCTTGAGTGGGTGCGCCGTCGCCGATGATTATAAAATCGACGCCCAGAGCCGCCAAAAATCTCGCGGACAAATCCGTCGTGAAATTTCTGCAGTCTTCCAGCGTGGTCAGTCCTTCGCGCAAGGGGAGCCGCCGTTTACCGTCCTTGCTTTGAACGAACGCGCCAACTGCAATGCCCGCGTCGTGCAGGAGCCGATTCTGATTATCAAAAAAGTACGTGTCTAGCCCTGTCCACGGGTGCGGATAAAAATTGTGGAGCGCGGAAATATTTTTGCGGTTCGGCTTGAGGTCAATCAATTCGTCCAAAAATTTTTCGGTTATGGTGGAGGCGTTGAGCTGAACTTTGCGGCGGCGGCTAATTTCGGCGACCTTTTTGGGCGTGAAGCCGTCGTCGAGGCGCAACGTTATCCCGTCGATGTTGTATTGGGCAAAGTTGTCGACGTTCACGTCAAGAATAATTTCAAAGCCGTAAGTGACTGCGGTCGTTAAAATGTCCGTCAATTCATCAAAAAAATTTTCGGCGTTGGCGGCTTCGGGAATCTGCGCGGAAGTAAAAAGGCGTTTGAAGCCAAGAGCCGCCGCAGTCTCAATCAGCGACAAATTTTCCGCGCTGTCGTAATCGAGCCCCGCGTAAATCGATATTCCGTTTTCCATAACAAAATCTCCTCTGCAAGAGAATTATTTAATCATCTCGTTTATCCGTTTGATTCGGTCGCGAAGTTTATCATTGGTGGCTTGCACGCACACCATCAAATTGCCGCGCACCTTGCCGATTTTAATCATCGCCGCAGTCGTCAGCATGTTCAAAACCATTTTGGTAGCAGTGCCCGCCTTCATGCGCGTCGAGCCGGTAAGAGCCTCCGCGCCCGTCACGGGAGTTATCGCAATGTCAACGACTTTAGCCAGCGCGGAATTTTCTACGCACGAAACGCCAACAGTCAACGCGCCGAGCTTTTTAGCGAATTCGACGCCGCCCAAAACGTAAGGCGTTCTGCCCGAAGCCGTAATCCCAACTAAAATATCCGCCGCGCAGAAATTTTTTTCGGTTAAGTTTTCAGCGGCGAGATTAAAATTATCCTCCGCGCCTTCGACAGCTTTAATCAACGCGCCCGCGCCGCCCGCGATTAAACCTTGAACCATATCCGGCTCCACTCCAAAAGTCGGCGGGCACTCTGAAGCGTCCAACACGCCGAGCCGCCCCGATGTTCCCGCGCCAATATAAAACAATCTGCCGCCGCGCGAAAAACTTTCGGTAATGGCGTCGACTGCCCGCGCCACTTCCGGCAAAACTTTTTCGACCGCCTCCGCAACTTTTTTGTCCTCGTCGTTGATAAGCTTGACCATTTCCAGCGTCGTGCATTCGTCAATGTGCGCCGTCGCAGGATTTACTTTCTCCGTCGTCAATGCAGAAAAATTTTCCATTAATCGTCAATCCGTTCCGTGTAAAATTTTCTAAGCGCGGCGAGCGACTGAAAAATTTTTACGACTCAAGCGCGCTCATTGGATGCAACGTCACGTTGCCCTTAAGGAATAAAAATTAAATCGGCAATTTCGGGGTTGCCTTCAGCGATGTCCATTTTAAATCTGTGGAGCGGCGCAAAAATCGGCGAACCCTTCAACCTTAGCTGAAACCTTAGGAGCGTGTGCGAATTGCTGCCGAGCACGGGAATTCTCGTCAGGACGTAGCGGTTTGAATCGTTCATCGCCAGCCCGTAATCCTCAATAAAACCTGCGCGGAATTTGCATTCCTTGGAAGTTTCTTCGGCGTCGACGGTGTATTTGCCTTCGGGGTAAGCGATAAATTTGGCGGGCTTTTTAAGTGCCCATTCAATCGCCTGCTTCGAGCCGTAAATTTCATTCCAAAGTTTGTCGCCCTTCAGCGTCGTCAAATTTTTGTAGCTCATGGTGTGGCTTTCAAAATCCATAAAGCCGCCCGCCTGCAACGCCCGCACCAAATCCCAGTTCAAATAATCTTTCATGCCGATATGATCCGTCACGACAAAAACCGTCGCCCGCATGTTGTACTTTTGCAGAAGCGGGAAGACGTTTTTGTAAATGTCCTCGTGCCCGTCGTCGAAAGTCAGCACGATTGGATCCGACGGCAAAGTTTTTCCGCTCTCCCAGGCGTCGAGGAGGTCGTCGGGCGCAATGACGTGATAGCCGTTGTCCGCCAAATATTTCAACTGCGCGTCGAAGTCGGCAACTTTGAGCGTCGTCGGGTTCGTGTCGGTGTCGCTCACTCGGTGATAAACCAAAATCGGCACGCCGTCCGCTGACCGTTCAAATAGCCAAAAAATAAACGCCGCCGCCGCAATCAGGAGCACAACCATCACAATTAAAATTTTCTTCATGAGCTCGCGCTCCTTTCAGTAAAATTTCATTAAATATATAACAAGCGGCGGGCAGTGTCAAGATAATTCGCGGCGGTAAAAAGTTTTGGCGGAGGAGTTTTCCTGCACAAAATTTTTTTTTTAGTAAAGGGAAAATCTTCATTGCGTCGAAGTGTGATTGCATGAGACAGGTACTTAGCGTTTTCATTCAGAATTGGAAAATCTTTTTGGCAGTCGCGGCAGTTTTGTCTTTGCAATTAATTTCAGCGGGACAGCTCAAGTTGTGCGGAGCGGTCTTAATCGGTGCGCTGTTAAATTTTTTTTATTTCTTGTCGACAGCCGCCCGCTTGGAAGCCGCCGCAAATGCTCCCGCGCCGCAAGCCAAGAAAATTATGTTGATCGGACTGCTCCTGCGGCTCGGAATGGTTTTCGCAATTTTGGCGGTCGCCGTGCACATCTCCACCGAATTATTTTTGGCAACGGCGATTTGTTTCGGCGTGTTTTATTTGGCGTCGCTATTTATCCTGGCTCGCTCCGAACTTAAACGAAAGTTTTAAGCGGATGATTTTTATCACAGCAAAAAAAAATTGCGCGTGTTATTTTGCGCAGGAGATAAAGGGGGGAAAAGCAATTAGAAATGCGCAGTGCGCAATGCGCAATTAAAACCAAATTCATTACGCATTACGCATTACGCATTACGCATTACGCATTGACCGAAAGGAGGTGAATGTATGCATGAAATTGGTGTCCGCGAGACGATAAATCTTTGCGGCTTGACGTTCAATATCGAAACGCTCAAGATGACGTGGCTGGCAATGGCAATCGTGATTATCGTGGCGTGCTTGGCGACGCGCAACTTAAAAGTCGTGCCGCAGGGCTGGCAAATTTTCGTCGAAATGATAATTGAATGGCTCCACAGTCAAATCGACGCGATGATGGGGCGACGCGGCAGAATGCTTGCGCCGTTAATCGTCGGGCTGTTCATGTTCTTGCTTGCCAGCAACTTAATCGGATTGGTGCCGCTCATGGCGTCGCCGACAAACGACTTGAACACGACTTTGGGACTTGCGCTGATGGTCGTCGTGATTGTCCACTGCCTCGGCTTGTACTTCAAGCGCGGGCATTACATCGCGCACTTTTTCCAGCCCACGCCCGTTTTTGTTATTATCAACATGATTGAGGAAATCGCAAAGCCTATAACGCTTGCCTTCCGTCTATTCGGAAATATTCTCGCGGGCGAAATTTTAATCATCGTCTTGCTCAAGCTGATGCCGATTTGGATGCCGATACCTTCGGTTTGTTGGCTGGCGTTCAGTATCTTTATCAGCTGTGTGCAGGCGGTTATCTTCACAATGCTCAGCATGGCTTACCTTGCCAACGCAGTCAGAGAAGACCATGCAGAGGAGTAAGCTGTTAGCTTTTAGCTGATAGCTGTTAGAAATTTTTTTATGATTTAAGGAGGACTTTTTAAAATGGAACATGCGATTATGGTAGCAGCAGCACTTTTGGGCGCAGGTATCACTATGGGTCTGGCGGCAATCGGCGCGGGCGTCGGTGACGGCTTGGTCACCAGCAAATTTATTGACGGCATCACCCGTCAGCCCGAAGCGAAAAACACGCTCTTCACCAACACGCTTATCTCCGTCGGCTTGATTGAGGCTATGGCGATTATCGCTACGGTCGTCGCGCTCATCATGCTCTATGCCAACCCGCTCCTTTAATGCGTAATGCGTAAGGCGCAATGCGTAATTAAAGGGGTGATATATTTTGATTGAAATTAACGCAACGATCATCGCGCAGGTACTCAACTTTTTAATCCTCGTCGTTATCTTGCGTGCGGTTGCTTACAAACCCGTTGCCAGACTTCTGCAACAACGCTCGGACAAAATTAAAAATTCGCTCGAACAAGCCGAAGCCGATAGAAAAGCGGCGGAGCAAACTTTGGCGCAATACAAAGCACAGCTAAGCGACGCCCAACAAAAAGCTCAAGCTATCGTCGAGAAGGCGAATCTCACTGCCCGCCAAGAACACGACGCCGCAGTTGCCGAGACGCGCAAGGAAATCGAACGCATGAAGCAGACCGCGCAAGCCGAGATTGAAAGCGAAAGAAACCGCGCCTTCGAGGAAATGAAGTCTCAGATTGTCACGTTGAGTTTGGCGGCGGCGGGCAAAATCGTCACCAAAAATCTCGACACCAAAGAGAACGACAAGCTCGTCAACGATTTTATTTCCAAGCTCAACAAAGATATGTTCGCGGACTTGAAATGAGGTGGCGCAATGCTTAACATTCAGCTCGCCGCCAAATACGCCACGGCAATTTTTGAAATCGCTAAGGACGAAAACAATCTTGACGGCTACGACAAAGATTTGGGCAGAGTCCGCGCAGATGTTTTCGCTATCCCCGAAGCGGTGAAATTTTTCCAAAATCCGCTTATCCCGCAGCAGGCGAAAAAAGATTTGCTCGTCAAGGCGTTCGACAAAGAAATTTCCCAAACCGTCATGAATTTTTTAATGCTCCTGGTCGACAAGAAACGTATCGGCGTCTTCAACGAGATTTACGATATTTTCACGTCGCTGAAGAACAAGGAGCAGGGAATTTTAATCGCGGACGTGACGACAGCTTTCCCGCTTACCAAGAAACAGCAGGACGCGCTTACAAAGAAACTTACCAGCTTGACAAAATGCAAAATTAAAATCCGTACACACAAAGACACTTCGATTTTGGGCGGACTCATTGTTAAAATCGGCGATAAGCGAATCGACGGTTCCGCCGCCGGTCGCTTGCGCGCTCTTCAAAATTCTCTGTCGGTCAATTCGACCGGAATTTGAGGTGACGAATCAAATATGAAGATAAATCCTGATGAAATCACTGCCATAATCAAGGAACAGATTAAAAATTACAACGTCGATTTGAACGTGGACGAGGTCGGCACCGTCATTGAAATTGGTGACGGTATCGCGCACATTCACGGGCTTGATAAGGCGATGGCGGGCGAGTTGCTCGACTTCGGCGACGATATTTTTGGTCTTGTCCTTAACCTTGAGCAGGATAACGTCGGTGCGGTTATTCTCGGTCGCGACAACGAAATTAAAGAGGGCGCAACCGTTAAACGCACGGGCAAAATTATGCAGGTTCCCGTTGGCGAAAACATGATTGGGCGCGTCGTTGACGCTCTCGGTCGTCCGATTGACGGCAAGGGACCCATTCAAACAACTAAATCGCGCCCCGTCGAGTTCAAAGCTCCGGGTATCGCGGACAGAAAATCCGTTCATGAGCCGCTGCAAACCGGCTTGAAGGCTATCGACGCGTTGGTTCCGATTGGGCGTGGTCAGCGCGAATTGATTATCGGCGACCGCGGCATTGGCAAATCGGCTATCGCTATCGACACGATTATCAATCAGAAGGGGCAAAATTGTATCTGCGTTTACGTGGCGATTGGTCAGAAGGCGTCGACGGTTGCCCGCGTCGTGAAAGTTTTGGAAGACCACGGCGCAATGGATTATTCAATCGTCGTGGCGGCGACTGCTGCTGATTCCGCACCGCTCCAATATCTCGCGCCTTATTCGGGCGTCACCATGGCGGAATATTTTATGTACGAAAAGCACGGGCACTGCCTTTGCATTTACGACGACTTGACTAAACACGCGGCGGCTTATCGTGCAATGTCCTTGTTGCTTAGACGTCCGCCCGGTCGTGAAGCATATCCTGGCGACGTTTTCTATCTGCATTCAAGACTTTTGGAACGCGCCGCGAAACTTTCTGACAGATTGGGCGCAGGTTCAATCACAGCTCTGCCGATTATCGAAACGCAAGCCGGCGACGTTTCCGCTTACATTCCGACGAACGTCATTTCAATCACCGACGGGCAAATCATGCTTGAAACGGATTCATTCTACAGCGGCATTCGTCCGGCAATCAGCGTCGGCTTGAGCGTCTCGCGTGTCGGTGGTGCCGCGCAGATTAAAGCCATGAAGCAAGTCGCCGGCACGATGCGTTTGGATTTGGCGCAGTATCGTGAGCTGGCGGCGTTCGCGCAATTCGGCTCCGACCTCGACAAAGCTACCAAAGCTCAGCTCGACCGCGGCGCACGCATGGTTGAAACGCTTAAGCAGTCGCAATATTCGCCGCTCGCCGTCGAAGACCAAGTTTTGACGATTTACACGGCGGTCAAGGGCTTTTTGGCAGACATCCCCGTTGACAAAGTTGTCACCTTCCACGCCGACTTTATCAAGTTCATGCACGCCAATCACCCCGACATCGGCAAGAAAATCGCCGAGAAGAAAAAGTTGGACGACGCGCTCGAAGCCGAAATGAAGGCGGCAATTTCCGAATTTAAAGAGACGGTCACCTACAAGGTTGCGGAATGAGGCGGTGGCGTAAATGGCAAATTTACAACACATACGCCGCAGGATTAAGAGCGTCAAAAATATTCAAAAGATAACCAACGCCATGGACATGATAGCCCGCTCCAGATTCAACGCGGCGCGTGAAGCGTTGCTGTCGAATGTTCCCTACGTCGCAAAGACCAAGGAAATTATGCGGCGGGTTATGGGGCAAATGCGCGGGCAGGAATACGAGCACCCGTTTATTAAGACGCGCGCAGATTTAATCGCCGAACAGCAGGAGGGCGCGGGAAAATTTCTGTTCATAGTCATTGCGTCAGATAAGGGGCTGGCGGGTTCTTTCTCAAGCAACGTCCTCAAGGCGGCGCACGACACGATTGAATACGACGGCACGAGCGAAAGTTCTTCCCTTGACTCGGACGACGACGACGAAAATTTCCACAAGAAAAATTTCGACGCGCTCAAGGGCATTAAACCTGCCGGCAAACGCACTCCCAAACAGCAGCGTCAAATGTCTGCGACGGGCGGCATTGCAAGGTCGGCGGCTCATCAAGGCGGCGCAGATTCCCGCACCAATGTCTCCGTTGCCCGCGAATATCACGACGCCGATTACATCGAGGGCATTGAATTAATCACCGTCGGCAGGAAGGCGACGACGCATTTCAAACAGCGCGGCTACAACATCATCAAAAGTTACCACGGCATAAGCGAACGCCCGCAATACAAATACGCCAAGGAAATTACCGATTTGGTCATGGAACGTTTTGCCAGCGGCGAGATTATCGACGTGACTTTGATTTACACGCAGTTCAAATCGGCGATTAGTTGCGCGCCCGACGACGTGACGCTCCTGCCGATTGTCACCGACGATTACACTAAGGCAAGCGCGAATCTCAAAGAGGAATACATTTACGAGCCGGACGTTGTGTCGCTTTTGGATAAGTTTATGCCGCGCAGGATTGCCACGCGGATTTACGGCGCGATGCTCCATTCTGCCGCCTCCGAGCTGTCTTCGCGCATGAACGCCATGAGCAACGCAACTGATAACGCGCAAGAACTCGTCGGGCGTCTCAATCTGTTTTATAACAAAGTTCGTCAGGCGGGCATCACCAACGAGATTAACGAAATTGTCGGTGGTGCCAACGCGCTTGAGTAAAGGAGTGACAAAAATTTGGCGAAAGGAAAAGTAGTTCAGGTTATCGGCGCGGTCGTCGACATTGAATTTCCCGTCGGCGAATTGCCCGAAATTTTGAACGCAGTAACTATAAAAGGCAAGTCCGGCAACGTGGAGATTGACTTGGTCGCGGAAGTCATGCAACACCTCGGCGACGGCGTCACGCGCTGCATTGCGATGAGTTCAACGGACGGACTTGTTCGCGGCATGGAGGCGGAGGACACCGGCGCACCGATTACAATTCCCGTCGGCGAAGAATGTTTGGGGCGCGTCTTTAACGTCCTCGGTCAAACCGTCGACAACGATCCTAAACCCGTAGGCAACAAGCACTGGAGTCCGATTCACCGCAAGGCTCCGACTTTTGAAGAGCAGGAAACTTCCACGCAAATTTTGGAGACGGGCATTAAAGTCGTCGATTTGATTGCGCCCTATTCTCGCGGCGGCAAGACAGGACTTTTCGGCGGCGCAGGCGTCGGCAAGACGGTTATCATAATGGAGCTTATCCACAACATCGCAACCGAGCACGGCGGCTACTCTGTCTTCTCCGGCGTCGGCGAACGCACCCGCGAAGGCAATGACCTTTGGTCGGAAATGACGGAGTCGGGCGTTATCGATAAGACCGCGCTCGTTTACGGGCAGATGAACGAACCGCCTGGAGCTCGTATGCGCGTCGGCTTGACCGGCTTGACTATGGCGGAATATTTCCGTGACGCGCTGGGCAAAGACGTTCTGCTGTTTATCGATAACATTTTCCGTTTCATTCAGGCTGGCTCCGAAGTCTCCGCGTTGCTCGGACGTATGCCCTCCGCCGTCGGCTATCAGCCCACGCTCACAAACGACGTCGGCGCGTTGCAGGAACGAATCACTTCAACTAAAAAAGGCTCGATTACCTCCGTGCAAGCTGTCTACGTCCCCGCTGACGACTTGACTGACCCGGCACCTGCCGCGACGTTCACGCACCTTGACGCAACGACAGTTCTTAGCCGTCAAATCGCGGAGCTTGGAATTTATCCCGCCGTCGACCCGCTCGATTCAACCAGCAGAATTCTTGACCCGAACGTCATCGGGCGCGAACATTACGAAGTTGCTCGCGGCGTGCAGGCGGTCTTGCAGAAGTACAAAGAACTCCAAGACATTATCGCGATTCTCGGCATGGAAGAACTTTCAGACGACGACAAGCTCACAGTCAGCCGCGCCAGAAAGATTCAAAGATTTTTGTCGCAGCCGTTCTTCGTCGCCGAAGTCTTCACCGGCTCGCCCGGCAAATACGTCCCGCTCAAGGATACGATTCGCGGCTTCAAAGAAATTCTTTCCGGCAAATACGACGACCTGCCCGAAGCGGCGTTCTACATGGTCGGCGGCATCGAGGAGGCCGTTGCGAAGGCTGCTAAACTCAAGGAGGCGTGACGTATGGCCACAATCCTGCTTGAGGTTGCCACGCCCGACAAAGGCGAAGTTTATTCTAAAGATATTAACATGCTCATCACCCGTTCGATTTGCGGAGAGCTGGGCATTTTGCCGAAGCACGCCAATCTTCTGACGGAACTTATCCCGCACGCCATGCGCATTAAGGAGACCGGCGGCGAGACAAAACTTTTTATCAGCGGCGGCTTTATGGAAGTCACGCCCGAAAAAATTACGATTCTTGCGGACGCGGCGGAGGCTCCCGACGACATCGACGTTGAACGCGCTAAGTCTGCTTACAAACGCGCCGAGGAACGCCTTGCCAAAAAAGATTCTGACCTTGACATCGACAGGGCGGAGGCGGCACTCGCCAGAGCAAAAGCTCGTCTTCTGGTTAAAGGCGTCCCGATTCCTTAAAAAACTTTTACGCAAAAAAATTTCCCGTCGGTCGCTACGGTCGGCGGGATTTTTTCTAAGGAGGAATTCATTTGGAAAACAAACAAGCTCACGCAGGCAACGAAAACTATGATGAAAATTTTTACCGCGAACTTCAAAGGGTGGCGAACTCTGCCGCAAACGTTCTTAAGGTCGTTTCAAAATTTATCCGCCCGCGCTCCGTCGTTGATTTGGGCTGCGGTGTCGGTAGCTGGCTTGAATACTGGCAAAAAAATTTCGGCGCAGAAGTTCACGGCATTGACGGCGATTACGTTGATAAAAAATGGCTTTGTATTGCCGAAAGAAATTTTCACCCGTTCAATTTGGAAGAGCGAATAAATTTAAATCGTCGTTTCGATTTGGCAATGACGATTGAAGTCGCCGAACACTTGACGCCCGCCCGCGCCGATTCTTTTATCGAGGACTTGACAAAGCTCAGCGACGTGATTTTATTCAGCGCGGCGATTCCCGCTCAAGGCGGCGTCAACCACATCAACGAGCAGTGGCAGTCCTATTGGGCAGAAAAATTTTTGCGGCTCGGCTACGTCGCCGTTGATTGCATTCGACCGACCGTCTGGGACGTGAACTATAGAGTCGAAGATTCTCATCGTCAAAATATTTTTATCTACGTCAAGAGCACTGAGCTTTACCGTTATCCTGAATTGCACGATTTTTATCTCAAGCACCGCGACACCACAATTTACGATTTGGTTCACCCGATAACTTTTTTCGTGCAAGTTAATGAATTCAACCGTTTTCGGCAAGAAGTACAAAACCATTTGGCAAATCAAAGATAAAAATCCCTTGAATACCTGAATACATTGCAGAATAACTTTGCTAAACGCGGACGAACGGTTATAATGGGCGGCGATTAAAAATTTGGGAGGCTTTTTAAATATGACAGCAACACATGCGGCGGGTAGGAAGTTAAAAGACGCAATTTTCGACGCGAATCAGGCTTGCAACGAGGCAATTAAGCTTCACGGGGCGGAAAAAGTCACAAATGCGACTATCGGCGTGGTTCTCGACGAAAAAGGCAGGCTCGCAACGCTTCCGACCGTCGAAAAAGTTTTCCGCGCGATGAATTTCGCTGATTTGGTCTCTTACGCGCCAATTTCCGGTTTGCCAGCCTATTTGGACGCCGTAATTGATTTAACTTTCGCCGAAAACAAGCCCGAAGGATTTTTCGGCGCGGTGGCGACTGCAGGCGGCACCGGAGCGATTCATCACGCCATTGCAAATTATGCTGAACGTGGCGACTCCGTGCTGACTTCTGATTGGCGTTGGGGCACTTATGACTTGATTTGCAACGAGACAGGCAAAAATTTGGAGACTTTTAAGCTTTTCGACGCCGAATTGAACTTTAACATCACAGATTTCGCCGTAAAAGTCGATTCGCTCCTCAAAAATCAAAATTCTCTGCTCGTAATTATAAATTCGCCCGCGCACAACCCCACAGGCTACGCTTTAAGCCTCGATGAGTGGGAAAAAGTCCTCGACGTGCTCAAAGCGCAAGTTTCAGCCGGAAAAAAAGTTTCTTTGCTCGTTGACATCGCTTATATCGATTTCGCCGGCGAAAAAAATTCCACGCGGGCTTTCTTGAAGAAATTTTCCAATCTGCCGGAAAATTTTTTCGTAATGATTTCGTTCAGCATGTCTAAGAGCTATACTTGCTACGGTCAGCGGACGGGAGCACTTATCGGCGTCTCTTCGAGCGAAAAAATCATCGACGAATTTAAAAACGTCAGCAAATATTCTTGCCGCGCCACTTGGTCGAATATTAATCGCGGAGCGCAGGCTCTGCTCGCCAAACTCGCCGCCGATAAAGAACTTTTGCCGATTTATGAGGCGGAACGCACAAATCTTTATGAAATGGTCAAACGCCGCGCAGATATTTTCGTCGCCGAGGCTAAATCTTGCGGTTTGCGTATCGTTCCCTACAAAGGCGGATTTTTTATCGCCGTGCCAGCCGAAAATCCCGCCGAAGTCTGTAAAAAACTCCACGACGATTTAATTTTTGCCGTCCCGCTCAAATTGGGCGTCAGAGTGGCGGCGTGTTCGACTCCTTTAGAAAAAATGTACGGCGTCGCTGAAAAAATCCTCCGCGCCATGAAATAAACGAAAATTTTTCTTCCCGCCATTGTTGCGGGTATTTTTTTGCCCAAATGGAATTTTGCATTTAAATGCAATTTTCCAATCCGACCTCAAAATCCCCCAAAATTTAGGGGTTTTTTTTACCCCTCGAAAAACCCGCATTAGAACGCCATTTTTTAGACCCGAAAATTGCATTTATTTGCAATTTCTCGTTTGACCCTAAAATCGACCCCTCAAAACCAAATTTTCACCCCCAAAATCGCTTTCAATGCCGTTTTTCAGCCCCTGAAAATTGCATTTATTTGCAATTTCTCAATCGCCCCTAAAATCGCCACTCAAAAACCAATTTTCAAGCCCAAAATCACTTTCAAAGCCCGTTCACAGCTCAAAAACCACTTTCAAGCCTCCAAAATCGGTTTCGAGCCGCAAAATCGTCTCCAAAATCAGTTTCACAGCTCCAAAATCAGTTTCGAGCCGCAAAATTCCGCTCAACACTAAAAATTTTCAAAAAAACTTACTTGTGAGGGTTGAATACTGCGCGGGAAAGTTTTTTCTCGTCAACGCGGCGAGATTTTCTTGTTGCAAGGGAAATTTTTTGAACGTATAATAGCCAAAGTCTTTTTAAGGAGGAAATTTTATGGGAATAAATTCAGAACGCAGAAATATAGCGATAATCGCGCACGTTGACCACGGAAAAACGACTTTGGTCGACGCAATGCTTAAACAAAGTCATATTTTCCGCAAAAATGAGCAGGTTGCCGAGCGCGTAATGGATTCAGGCGACCTCGAACGCGAACGCGGCATTACAATTCTTTCAAAAAACACCGCGATTCTTTATAAAGGCGTAAAAATTAACATCGTCGACACGCCAGGGCACGCAGATTTCGGCGGAGAGGTCGAGCGCGTCTTAAATATGGTTGACGGCGTGCTTTTACTCGTCGACGCCTTTGAAGGACCTATGCCGCAGACAAAATACGTCCTGCGCAAGGCTTTTGAGCACAAACTCAAGCCGATTGTCGTGATAAATAAAATTGACCGCCCCGATGCCCGCGTCGACGAAGTTTACGACGAAGTTTTGGAACTTTTTATGGAATTGGATGCCGACGACGAGCAATTAGACTTCCCGGTCATCTACACGGCGGCTAAACAGGGCATTGCTAAGCGCGATATTCACGACGAGAGCAAAAATCTTCAGCCGTTAATGGATACGATTCTAAAAGAGATTCCGCCGCCCGAAGGTGAGCTTAATGCGCCGCTCCAACTGGTCGTCACGACGCTTGAGGCTGATGATTACGTTGGAAAAATTGCAATCGGGCGAGTTCAGCGCGGAAAAATTAAATCTGGCGAAGTTATCGCGTTGATGAGCGAGGGCGGCATTAAAAAAGCCAAGATTGGCAAGGTTTTCACATACGACGGCTTAAATCGCGTCGAGACTGCCGAAGCGCAAATGGGAGAAATTGTCGCGCTGACGGGTTTAAATGAAGTTTCAATCGGCGATACGGTGGCTGATTTTGAAAATCCGGAGGCTTTACCGTCAATTCGCGTGGACGAGCCGACTTTAAGCGTGACTTTTGGGGTTAATACAAGTCCATTCGCGGGCAAAGAGGGACAATTTTTAACGAGCCGCCACATTCGCGACAGACTTTTCAAGGAAGCGCAGACGAACGTTGCTTTGCGCGTGGAGGAGACGGATTCTGCGGACGTTTTCAAAGTCAGCGGGCGCGGAGAGCTGCATTTATCGATTTTAATTGAGACAATGCGCCGCGAGGGCTACGAAATGCAAATTGGCAAGCCCGAAGTCGTTTACAAGCTGATTGACGGGCAAAAATACGAGCCGATAGAAAATTTAACGGTGGAAGTGTCGCAAGATTACATGGGCACGGTTATGGAGAGCCTCGGACGGCGCAAAGCCGAGCTAAAAGACATGCAAAACGTCGCGGGCTACATGCGTTTGAACTTTTTGATACCTGCGCGGGGCTTAATAGGCTTTAGATCGGAGCTTTTGACATCTACGCGGGGCAACGGGATAATGAATCACGTTTTTCACGGCTACGAACCCTACAAGGGCGATATTCCTGGTCGCAATCGGGGAAGTTTGGTTGCATTTGAGCAGGGCGAGACGACTGGCTACGGAATTTTCAATTTGCAAGACCGCGGCGTCATGTTTATTGAGCCAGGGCAAAAAGTTTACGAGGGAATGATTGTCGGCGAAAATTCTCGCGAAATGGACATTGATATTAATCCTTGCAAGCAAAAACATCAGACAAATATCCGCTCCAGCAACTCCGACGAGGCGATTAGGCTTGTTCCGCCGCGATTTATGAGTTTGGAGCAGGCAATGGAGTACATAAACGACGATGAACTTGTCGAAGTCACGCCGAAAAGCATTAGATTGCGCAAAGCAGTCCTCGACAGAATCACACGCGGTCGCGCCGCCAAAAATGCCCGAAAATAATTTGCTGAACGTGAAGAAATTGCCCGCCTTAATCGCTAAAACAAAAAAAATTTTCTCATTGCTGGTTCGCGCCGCCAAAAATGCCCGAAAATAATTGCTAAACGTGAAGAAATTGCCCGCCGCCTTATCGAAAACAAAAAAAATTTTC
>JAFPVP010000093.1 GCA_017412925.1 Selenomonadaceae bacterium | reverse complement strand
CGGGTGTAGCTCAATGGTAGAGCTCCAGCCTTCCAAGCTGATCACGTGGGTTCGATTCCGCTCTGAGGCACCATAAAGAAATTTCAAAGCTCGCCTACGTGGCGGGCTTTTTTCGTGTGGTGACCAACTGCGCGGAAAATTTTTTACTCCTTAGGGAGTTTTTTTTATGAAAAATATTTGAATAACGCTTAGCACATGATATAATAAAAAAAATTTTTGGGAGGATTTTTATGTTTGGAATAGGCGCGGGAGAATTCATAGTGATATTAATCGTCGGGCTGATAGTCTTCGGACCTTCCAAGTTGCCCGAAGTGGGGCGGGCAATCGGCAAGGGACTAAGGGAATTTCGCAAGGCGCAGGCGGCACTTTCACAGACACTGAACGAACCTTTAGACGAAAAAAAATCTGCGCCGCCCGCCACAAAACCTGCCGAAGAAAAAAAGTCGGTCACTGCCGACGATGTTATAAACTTAGCTAAAGAAAGACCTATTGTCAAGGAGAGCAGCAATGAAAAAATTTCTAACGGCAATCCTAACAACGCTCCTGCTGGCACAACCGGCGCAAGCCTTGCCAGTGCATCAAGCAGTTCAAACGGCACTGACAAACAATCCTAACTTGCAACGAACGGAGCAATCAATCCGCGTCGCCGAAGAGTCCTTGAAATCTGCGCGGGGCAGGAGAGGCGTCACGGTCAGCGCGTCGGGCAGAGCAAACATTTCAAAGACGGAGGGCGTTGAAGAATCGGAGAGCGTTTCGACGGGGCTATCGGCGTCGGTGCCGCTGTATTCGGGCAAACGACTGGAAACGGCGATAAAATCGGCTCAGCTGGACATCGACATTTCCAAATTGGAATTTTCGCAGGCGCAGGACGATTTGATTTATCAAGTGGTGACGGCTTACGTGAACGCGCTGGAAAATTTAGCAACGTCGCGGGTCGATTTGGAGACGGAAAAAAATTTGGCGGAGCATGAAAAAATGATCGCCGCGCATTACGACGCGGGCGCGAAGGCGAAGATTGATTTGCTCCGTGCGCAAGTCGAAACGAGCAACGCTCTGCAGACCGCCGCCCGCTCACACGCCACCTACGAAGTCGCGCTGACAAATTTAGCCGCGCTGATGTCGGTTGATTCAATCGTAAACTTGACGGTTGAGGATTTTGAAACGCATTTGACACTTGGCGACGTGGAAAAATATTTGGCGGAAGCTGATGACAATCGCCACGACTTACAGGCGGACGCTTTGAGAATTGAGCAGGGCGAATTAAACGTCACGAGCGCGAAATCGGGTTGGTTGCCTGAAGTTTCAGCGAGCGTCGGCACGGATTTAAGCGGAATGTCGCGCAGATGGCACTTCACGCCCGACGCTTCGGCGGGAGTTTCTGCGTCGTGGAATATTTTTGACAGCGGCGTCACTCGCGCGGCGGTTGAAGCTGCTAAGGTTGAAGTCGAACGGCTTAAGCTGGCAATGGACGCCAATCTTGACGGCGTGCACGAAGACGTTATCACGGCGCATAAAAATTTGAGGATTGCGCTCCTGCGCTTGACGACGACGCAACGGGCTGTTGAGCTTGCCGAAGAGGAACGCTACATTGCCACCGAACGCTACAACGCCGGCGAGGGAATTCTGCTTGATATTCTCGACGCGGAAGTTGCGCTTTCGACCGCAAAAAAAAATAATGTCAGCGCGCGCTACGATGTCATGCGCTACAGTTTCGACTTGGCGCACGCCGCCGGAAATACTTTGCGGGCTTTGGGGGAGTTTTAAGGAGTTTTTTTTATGAAGTGGAAAATTTTTATCGTTGCGGTGATTTTAATTGGCGCGGCGGTCGGCTACAAATTTTATACGGATAAAGTCGTTGCCGAAACGACGAAGACTTACGAAACGGAAAAAGTTGTTCGCATGGACTTAATTAAAACTGTATCGGCGACGGGCACGGTTCAGCCGCGCGATAGCGTCGAAGTCAGCGGCAAAGTCACGGCGCGTATCAAAGATATTTTGGTTGAGGAAAACGACCACGTCACCGAGGGGCAAGTCGTGGCGATTCTCGACGGCAAAGATTTTGAGGCTAAACTTGACCAGGCGAACTTCACGCTGACAAATGCCAAGCAGAAACTCGACAGAACGGAGCGGCTTTATAAAATCGGCGCGAAGTCGCTGGAAGAATTGCAGGACGCGCAATATCAATACGACCGCGCGAAATCTGAAGTGGAGCTTGCGCAAGACGACGTTAATCAGACCGTGATAACCGCGCCAATGGACGGCGTAGTCGTCGGCGAGCCAAAAACGCCCGGCACCATGGCGGTTCAAGGTTCGACAAATCCGACGGTCATCATGCGCATCGCCGATTTGAGCGAGAAACTTGTCAAAGCTAAAGTCGACGAAACAGATATTGGCTCTGTCAGGGTCGGCGAGCCTGCGACGTTCACGGTTGACGCCTATCCCGAAAAAACTTTCCGCGCCGAAGTCACGAAAATTTCTCAGACGGATACAACTAATTCTTGGGACACCAGCTCTTCGACGACGAGCTCCTCCTCCAACTCAAGCAACGCCGTCATTTATTATTACGTGACGTTCGCCGCGCCCGACGAGGAAAATCTTTTGTTGCCCGCCATGACTGCGCGATTGGATATTGTCGTCGGTCAAGTGCGCGACGCGCTGTGTGTGCCGATTGACGCGCTTAAAACCGACGCGAAGGGCTCCTACGTCGAACGAATCACCAAAGACGCGCAGGGCAAGGACGTTGTCGAAAAAGTTTATATCACGGTCGGGCTTTACGGTGAGGAATTTGTCGAAGTCACGGGCGGCAATTTAAATCCTGGCGACGACGTTTCCACAACTTACGAGGCGGCGGAGAAAAAGACAACTCAAGGCGGCGGCATGGGTGGCATGAGGCGTCCTCCATTCTAAGGAAGTGAAAAATTTTGTTGAGCACGCGGCGGCTCCTGCGCGTTCGATTATTTTTTGAGGGCGCAGTCGTCGGAATATTTACGGGCGCAATCGTGGCGGCGTTGAGATTTTTACTCGACGAAGCCGACATTTATCGCCCGATAATTTTTTCATACGTCGACAGCTTGGGAAGAATTTTTTTAGCGGTCGGCGTGATGATTTTAGTGGCGGCGATTTTGTCAAGGGCAGTGGCTTTCGACGCGCAAGTTGCAGGGAGCGGCGTGCCGCAGATTAAAGGAATTTTGCAGGGGCGGGCGCAGATGATCAAGCCGTTCAGATTATTGATGGTGAAATTTTTCGCTACGGTCTTGGGAATTGGCGCAGGCTTATCACTTGGGCGAGCGGGAATCAGCGTGCAACTCGGCGCGGCAGTCGGAAATTTTTTCAGCAAAATAATTTACGCGGAGAATAAGCACCACGAGGCAGTAGAAGGAAATTTCCTGCTGACTGCGGGCGCGGGCGCAGGTTTGGCGGCAATTTTCAGCGCACCACTCGCCGGCGTCATTTTTTGCATTGAAGACTTGCGCAAAAAATTTTCGCAGGAAATTTTAATCGCGGCAGTGACGGCTTCAGTCAGCGCGTCGTTCGTCGTGAAAATCGTTTTCGGCGTGCGTCCGGTCTTCGAGACAATCACAGCGACGCCGCTCAACGTCCCGTCAGTCATGACCGGACTTGATTTTGAAATGGTGGCGTCGATGAGCGCAACTCCGCTGAAGTTCGCCGCGCTTTTTATTTTGCTGGGAATAATCTGCGGAATTGTCGGCGCGTTTTTTTTCAAGGCGTTAATCTTCGCGCTCGACGCCTATGATCGATTAAAAATTTTCGGCGTAAAAAGATTCGCGCTACCGTTGCTGTTGGCAATTCCAATCGGAATAAAATTGCCGCAAATCCTCGGTTGCGGAAATGTTTTAGTCGACGAAATGCTGATAACTCGTCATGCGTTGAGCCTGCTGATAATTTTGTTGGCGGGGAAAATTTTTTATACGCTGATATGTTTCGGCACGAACGCGCCAGGCGGATTGTTTTTGCCAGTGCTGGTAATCGGAGCGTTAATCGGAAATATATTCGCGCAAGTCGGCAACGCGCTACATTTTTTCACGGCGGACTGGACGACGCTTTTTATAATTTTCGGCATGGCGGCGTTTTTCGCGGCGGTCGTCAAGGCACCCGTGACGGGTAGCATTTTAATTTTGGAGCTGACAGGGCAATTCGAGCACCTCGTCGGATTAATCGTCGTGTCGGGCGCGGCGTTTTTAATTTCGGATTTGTGCGGCGGCGAGCCAATTTTTTCCGCGCTATTGGAGCGTTCGCAAAATAAAAAAAGCCCTCCAAATTGGAGAGCCGATAAAATTTATTAACGGTAGGACTTTTTATAAATGTTGAGCATATCCTCATCGCTTAAAGCAACGGGGTCGAATTGCAGGAGGAAGCCCATTGCGTCGCGGGTGTTCTGTACCATTTTAGGTAACTCGTCGGGACTGATGCCGTAGTCGCTCATCTTCAGGTTGTCGACACCGCAAGCCGCTTGCATTTCCTTGAGCGCGTCGATAAAGTCTTCGGGCTTGTCCGCATTGACTTTGCCCATTGCCCGCGCCATATCGATAAATTTTTCGTCGCAAGCGTGCTTTTCCACGAAGTGCGAGAAGTAAGCGACGGAAAGCATAATCAAACCTGCGCCGTGCGGCAATTCTTGATGATAAGCACTGAGCGCGTGCTCCAGCGAATGTTCGGAAGTGCAGACGCAAACGTCCATGGAAAAGCCGCCCAAAGTATTTGCAAAGGCAACCTGCGTGCGAGCCTCAAGATTTTGTCCGTCGTTCACAGCAACGGGCAAATACTTCGCGAGCTTGGCAATCGCCGTGAGTTCAATCATCGCGGAAGCCTCGTTGCAGGCGTTGGAAATGTAGCCCTCGGCGTTGTGGAAGAAGGCGTCGAAGCCCTGATAAGCCGTGAATTTTTTAGGAACGGTCAGCATATAAATTGGGTCGACAATCGCCAGGACGGGATAGCTCCCGAAAAAGGCGGTCTTCTCGTTGGTGGCGGGGTTGGTTATGACTGCGCCCGCGTCGACTTCGGAGCCGGTGCCCGCACTGGTGGTTATCGCCACATACGGCAAAGCTTTTTCCGTCAACGGTTTCTTGCCGCCCGTGCCGAACAAAATATAATCCCAAACGCGCCCGCCGTCTTTTTGCGGAATGACGGAAGCGATTGCCTTAGCCGCGTCGAGGACGGAGCCGCCGCCGAGTCCGATAACGAAGTCGCAATTATTTTCGCGCCCGAATTCCACGCCCTCTTGAACGGTCGGTTCAATCGGGTTGGCGGCGATTTTGTTGAAGACGACGAATTCCGCGCCCCAAGCTTTGAGTTCCTCTTGAAGTTTGTCGAGGCTACCGTTAGTTTTCGTCGAGCGTCCGTTAGAAATTACAATCAAAGCTTTTTTGCCGAGCGGAACCTCCTTGTGAAGTTCGCCGAGTTTGCCCGCACCGAATAAAATTTTCGTCGGTATATCCCATACAAATGCCATTCAAATCACTCTCCAAAAATTTTTTTTATTATAGCGCGTTGAGTCAACTTTAAGTCAAGAGAAAGTTTGGAGTATTGCTCATCGTCGACAGGCTCCAGCCAGCCGCTTTAAAAGCGGCAGAACAGCGGTCGCGGTCAACGTTAAAAATTTTTTTAATAACTCGCCGCGTTTTAAGCAAATCATTTTAATTTTGAGTACTGCTCATCGTCGACGGGCTCCAGCCACTCGTTGGAGGAATTTTCTGCGGGAATTTCAACTGCCAAATGCGAGAACCAACTGTCTGCCGCCGCGCCGTGCCAGTGCTTGACTTCCGGAGCAATGTTGACAACGTCGCCGGGCTTGAGACTTTGCGGAGCCTTGCCCCATTCCTGATACCAGCCGCGACCGCCCGTCACGAGCAAAATTTGTCCGCCGCCGTGATGGGCGTGCCAATTATTTCTGCAGCCAGGCGAGAAGGTCACGTTGGCAATCGGCCCGCCCGTTTTCGTCAGCGGATTCAAATACGCCTGCCCGATAAAATATTTGCTGAACTGTTCGGGCAGAGGCTCGCCCATTTCAAACACGCTCGGATTTTTCTTTTCCATTGTTAAATCTCTCCTTAAAAAAATT
This sequence comes from Selenomonadaceae bacterium, assembly GCA_017412925.1. Taxonomy (GTDB): domain Bacteria; phylum Bacillota; class Negativicutes; order Selenomonadales; family Selenomonadaceae; genus Quinella. Next base: position 21,635 of record JAFPVP010000093.1, on the reverse strand, counting down.
TTAAAATTCTTTCGTGTCGTCGCGTGCCAAAAGATATTCGATTGGCTTGCCGAAAAATTTTTCGAGTTTTACTTTGTCGTCTTCCGTGAATTTTCGTACGCCTTGCATTTTGTAAGAAAGAGAAGATAGCGGCATGTCAATTAATTTGCTCAACGCCTTGTAGGTGAGTTGGCGTAATTCAATCTCGCGTAGCAAATTTTTGAACGGATTGTTACCATGTTCTGTTGCCGCAATTTTCGCGCGGTGTTCAGCTGAAAGAGGCTTTCCCATATGAGCCGCTCTAATTTTTGCGCGGCTTTCTTCAGTAAGTTTCTTGCCGATGTTCCCTGCTCCAATTTTTGCGCGCCATTCGGGAGATTTCGGTTTGCCTTTACGAGTCGCCGACATTTTTGCCCGCGATTTGGGAGTATGACGATAACCCAGAGTGTGTTTGTTTCCGAGCAGGACGATTGACATTTTTGCACTGAGTTTTGCGCGTTGTTCAGGTGTTAGATGGTAGCCTTGGGTTCCTTCGCCGCCGTCCGTTAAATTATAGCCGTAAGGTTTTTTTGTTTTGAGCGCGGCAATGTAATATTTTTCCCAATAATCAAGCTCCGCTTTCGACGCGCAAGTTTTTATGACGCCGCAATAAAAATTTTCGCGACCATATTTTTTAATCGCCTTGCCAAGTGGCGCATTGTTCCTTTTTGCCGCGTGTTCATTGAATCGAACTTTCAACTGCTGAATGGTCTGCCCGACGTATTTTCTGCCGTTGATTTTATTAAGAATAAACGACGCCATACATAAAGTTTGCTCCTTTCAGGTTGTTTTAAAGGATTATAACTTGCGACGGCGAAAAAAACAATCATGAATCAGAATCGGGAAGCAGGAACTAAAAACATGACAGAAAAATCGAGTGAAAAATTTTTAAAGGGCACGTTCATTTTGACGGTGGCCAGCTTTGTCGTCAAAGTTATCGGTGCGATAAATTGGATTTTTGTATCAAGAATATTAGGCGGGGAGGGGATCGGATTAGTACAGTGCGCCTTCCCCATATACTTTCTAGCGTTGACGGTCTCACAGGCGGGCGTGCCCGTGGCAATTTCAATCATCACGGCGGAGCGCGTCGCCCTGAAAGATATTTTCGGCGCAAAGCGTGTCTTCCGAATATCGCTGTTCCTAATGCTCTTCACGGGAATATTTTTTTCGGTGCTGACATATTTTTCTGCGCAATGGCTGATTGATTGGCAATTCATACGAGACCCGCGCGCTTACATGTCGATAGTCGCTTTGAGCCCGACGGTTTTTTTCGTGACGTTTCTTGCGTCGTCGAGAGGATATTTGCAAGGTTGGCAACGAATGGAGCCGACGGCCATCAGCCAGATTGTCGAACAAATTTTCCGCGTGATAGTCATGATTCTTTTGGCGGATTTATTTTTGCCGTGGGGACTTGACTACGCGGCGGCGGGCGCGAGTTTGGGAGCGTTGGCGGGAGCTGTCACCGGCTTAATCGTACTCGTCTACTTCCACATAAAATTAAACCGCGACATAGAAAAAACTTACGGCGCGGACTTGAAACCCTTGCCCGAAACTGAGCACGAGCCGACGACTTCAATCATCAAAAGAATTTTTAAATTGGCGTTGCCGGTCAGCGCGGCGTCAATCATGTTGCCGGTCGTGTCGAATTTGGATTTAATGATAGTGCCGCAACGTTTGGAGGTCGCGGGCTATTCAGTGCGACAAGCGACGGAGCTTTTCGGATATTTAACAGGCATGGCGGTGCCGCTGGTGAACTTGGCGACGATTTTAACGGCGTCTTTGGCGGTGTCAATCGTGCCGGCAATTTCGGAGGCGCGCGCTTTAAAAGACACGGCGCGAATTTTTCGGCAGACGGCGGCGGCTGTGCGAATTTCAAATTTCGTGTGCTTCCCAGCGTTCGTGATAGTTTTTTTCTTAGCCACGCCGATAGCCAGTTTGATTTACAACGCACCGGGCGCGGGCGATGCCGTGATGATTTCCGCCGTGTCAATAATTTTGCTCGGACTTCATCAAGTTTCGACGGGCGTCTTGCAGGGACTCGGACATACGACAATCCCGATGATTAACATGATTTTGGCGGCGGCGGCTAAAGTCGTTTTGAACTGGACGCTGACGGCAATGCCCGCGTTGGGAATCATGGGTGCGGCGTGGGCTACGGCGGCGGATATGGGCGTCGCGGCGTTCATAAATCTCTACTTCATCTACAAATATATCGGCTACAAAATGGAAATGGGGCAGCTCTTCAAGACAATCTGCGCGGCGGGAGCAATGGCGGTCGTCGTGAAATTTTTCTACGACTTGACGGCGGCGCAGTGGCACATGGAAATTTTCTCGACGTTCGGGGCAATCGGCGCGGGCTGTGTGGTCTACGTGGCGACGTTGGCACTTATCGGCGGCTTGCTCGAAGAGGACATGGCGCGTATCCCCATGGTCGGCAAATTCGGCATAAAAATTTTCCGCAAGCTAGGAATCTTTAAGTCATGAAAAAAATTTTGCTCGTTTATAATCCCGTGTCTGGTCACGCGGCGTTTAAAAATCGTCTCGACGCCGTGATAGAAAATTTTCAGCGGCGCGGAATTCTGCTGTCGGTCTACAGAACCTGCGCGGGCGACAATTCAAATTTCGTTGACAGCGTGAAAATTTTTCAGCCCGAAGGAGTGATTGCGGCGGGCGGCGACGGAACTTTGCACGCCGTGATTAATTGGCTCAAAAAAAATTCGCTGGACTTGCCCGTCGGGATTATCAATTCGGGCACTTCCAACGATTTCGCCGCGCATTTGAACTTGGACGACGAGAAAATTTTTGACGCCGTGGCGGCGGGCAGGACGCGCCCCGCTGATTTGGGCTTAGTCAACGGCGGAGAATATTTTATCAACGTGGCGAGCGCGGGCGTTTTTACGTCGATTGCTCACGAAGTCGATTCACGCCTGAAAAATTTTTTGGGCAAGAGTGCTTACTATCTGCGCGGGCTTGGCGAGCTGAAAAACTTTAAAGCTGTGCCGCTTGACATCACGGCTGACGGGCAAAAATTTTCGGTCGACGCATTTTTATTTCTGGTGCTAAATTCGCCGTCGGTTGCGGGTTTTAAAAAATTTTCGGACGCTGCGCAGATTGACGACGGCAAATTGGATTTACTCGTGCTCAAGAAATGTTCGGCGACCGCGCTGATTAATTTGGCTAAAAAAATTTTGGCGGGCGGGAGCGTTCAATCCGACGAAAATATTTTCTCCTTGCAAGCCGCCACGTTCGAGATAAAAACCTCCGCCGAACTGACGAGCGACTTGGACGGCGAGGAGGGCGACAACTTGCCGCTCAAAATAGAAACTATCCGACACGCCATAGAAATTTTTTGTTGAAAGGAAAATTCACATGCGGGAACGACACACGCAGATTTTAAACCTCTTGGGCGAAAAGAAAAAAATTACAGTGCTTGAACTTTCCGAGCTCTTGAAAGTCTCCGACGTGACAATCAGGAAAGATTTATCCGTCTTGGAGGATAAGGGACTTTTAAAGCGCGAACACGGCTTTGCAACGTTGCCGGAAAGCGACGACGTGAGCACGCGGCTCCTTTTCAATTACGAGACGAAACGCCGAATCGCTCAAAAGGCACTCGAATCGATAAAAGACGGCGAAACGCTGATGATTGAATCAGGGTCGTGTTGCGCGCTGTTGGCGGAAGAAATCGTGATGAATCGGCGCGACATAACAATCATAACCAATTCGGTTTTTATCGCGACGTTCCTCCGGAATAAAATCGGGGCGCGAATAATTTTGCTCGGCGGCGAATTCCAATGCGAATCTCAAGTTATGGTCGGACCGCTCGTCAAAAGGTGCGCGGAAAATTTCTCCGTGGAAAAATTTTTCATGGGCACGGACGGCTTCAACGAACTGGGCGCGATGTCAGGCGACCTTATGCGGGCGGAGGCTGTTCGCAACATGGCGCAATCTGCGCGGCAATCGATAATCTTAACCGAATCGAAAAAATTTTCTCAAGCGGGCGTCGTGTCGTTGCTACCGTACAGGGAAATTGATTCGATTTACACGGACGAAAAAATTTCGGAGGCAACACAAAAAAATTTGGAAGGGCGCGGCGTTCAAGTTATCTTGCCTTGATAAAGTTGCGCGTTTGAATTAGAATTGCCGCATTGACAAAGGAGGAACGTTTATGATGATGACAGGCGCGAGGGCAATCGTCGAGTGCTTGCGTGAACGCGGCGTCGATATAATTTTCGGCTACCCTGGCGGAATGATTTTGCCAATGTACGACGCTCTTGTCGACGAAAAGGAAATCAAACAAATTTTGGTGACGCACGAACAGAACGCGGCGCACGCAGCTGACGGTTATGCGCGGGCGACGGGCAAAGTTGGCGTGTGCATGGCTACGAGCGGACCCGGCGCGACAAATTTAGTCACGGGCATTGCTACGGCGTTCATGGATTCGATTCCGCTGGTTGCGATAACCGGACAAGTCGACACCGCGCTTCTCGGACGCGACGCCTTCCAAGAAACGGACATACTCGATATAACTATGCCCGTTACCAAGCACAATTTCAAAGTCAAGGAGGCGCGGCTACTCGTCCCGACAATTCGGCAGGCATTTGAAATTGCTTTGAGCGGGCGGCGTGGTCCCGTGCTCGTCGACGTGCCGCGTGATTTATTTTTCGCGGAGGTGGATTATCGCCCGCAGGAAGTCAAAGAAAAAATTCCCGCGCAACCCGACGCCGATTTTATAATCTGCGCGGCGGAGGCGGCTGATGAAATTGCCAAAGCGGAGCGACCTGTGGTAATCGTGGGCGGCGGCGCAATTTCGGCGGGCGCGTCAAAGGAAATTATCGCGTTCATCGAGAAATTTAATCTGCCCGTCGTCAACACGCTCATGGGCATTGGAGCCGTCCCGCGCTCTCATCCGCAAAATTTGGGCTTCGCGGGCATGCACGGCAAGAAGGCGGCTAATCATGCGGTCGCGGCGGCGGATTTGATTATCGCGGTCGGCTCTCGTTTCGGCGACAGGCAAACCGGCAACGTAGCTAAATACACGCGCGCAAAAAAATTTATCCACATTGACATTGACCCCGCCGAAATCGACAAAAATATCGAGGGCAGTCTCGGTCTCGCCGGCAACATGCAAGTCATCTTGAAACTTTTAATGCGCCACGAAGCAAGCAAGCCCCGCGCCGATTGGTGGCGGCAGATTGAAAGTTGGCAGGAAGAATACGATTACGATTATCAAGTTGAGCGGCTGACGGTTCCTTGGGCGATGAATCAGATTGCCAAAAAGACAGCGGGAAAAAATTTCGCCTACGCGACGGACGTCGGGCAACACCAAATGTGGGCGGCGTTGCACTTGCACGTTGAAGAGCCGCGCACGTGGTTCACGTCGGGCGGACTGGGCACTATGGGCTTCGGACTGCCGGCGGCTATGGGTGCTCAGCTTGCCTACGGAAAAAATCGGCGCGTTATCAGCGTCAGCGGCGACGGCGGAATTAAAATGACGGGCAACGAATTCTACACAATCGCCCGCCTAAAGCTCCCGATTATTTCCCTTATCGTCAACAACACCAGCCTCGGCATGATTCGCCAGCTCCAAAAAGTTTTCTACAAAGAACGCTACATTGCCTGCGAACTGGATTATCCCATGGATTACGTCGGCTACGCGCAAAGTTTCGGGATAGAGGCGGAGGCGGTCTCCACGCAGGAAGATTTTGCCCACGCCCTGAACAAAGCCCTTGACGATACGGAGAATCCCCGCGTCATTGTCCTGAATGTCTGGCGCAGTTTCGTCGAGCCGATGACTAAGGGCGGCGCAAATATTAATGAGTTTGTCGAGTTTAAGTAAGGAGTTAGTCATGAAAAAATTTTTTACGGTGATGATGTTCGCGCTGATGTTGACGACGACGGCGCGGGCGGCGGAATTTGAAATGGTCGAGTACTCCGCGCAAGTCAAATTGCAGTGGCTGGCGGCGGCTGGCATTCCCGAAGCGCAAAAATTTTTAAAGCTTATAGACCGTCCGGTTTTCTTCAACGCGGGGAATCTGAACGACTTCGAGCGCATTGAACTGACGAACGCGCTTTATCAGGAGCTCAACTACGCCGCCGCGATTGAATTTGTTCGCCAAAACGACCGTCGCAACGTCTTTGATTTGGCGTGCAGTCTTTCCCCGCGTGCTATGGTTCTCGGCGACGAAGACCGCAAAGTCATTGTCGGCGAATTGCAAACCGTTTGCCTTATCGGCGACTGGTGCCTTGAAGAATTCGGTAGCAAGCGGGCAATAAAAAATGTCGAATACCTTGCCTTTTGGTTGCAGGACAAAGAAGGCATGATGTCTGCCGCTGACAAACTCAAGGGCGAAATTTGCATTATCGAGCAGGGCGTCATGATTTATCTTGCTGATGACGTTCGCGCCCAAATGTACGAAAATATTCGCGACGTCCTCAAAAAGCACGGCGGCTGTTTGATAACTTCCGACTTCTGCCAGAAAAAATATTTCACGGACGTAGCGGCGGCTCTCTACGGCGACGCTCAAGCTCCCACGCTTTACAACGAGACTAAGGCGATGTACGAAAATGTTTTCGGCGATAAAATTTCCGACGAAACGTTGCAGGACGAAAAAGAGGCTATGGACTTTTTAAAAACGCACGGGCTTGTTGCTAGGAAAGTTCCGCTCTTCAGTGCGTCGCCAATTTTAAATATCAGCAGGAAACTCACGCCGGCACAACTTCAAAAAGTCAACGCACTCGCCGCGAAAAATTATCTGTGGGTCATCACCGCGCTTTGATAATCAAAAAAAAATCCCGACCGAAGTCGGGATTTTTAGCTACTAGCTGTTAGCTGTTAGCTTAAATTTAATTCTTCCAGAGAACGACGGCACTGCGAGCCGGAATGTAAAGCTTGAGCCAGTCCTTATCTTGCCTGTCGTAAACGGGGTCGTAATTCGTGTAGTGCGGGACAGTGTCGTCCGTCAAGCCGAAGCCGCCGAAAGCTTTATCGTCCGTGTTGAGCATGACGTCATAATCGCCCTTGGGAACGAGGAAGCCGTAATCGACGAACGATTTTGTCGGCGAGAAATTAAACACGAACAACAAACGCCCGCGCATGTAAGCCAAAACTTGGTCGGCGTCGTCGTGCCAAATTTCGCGGACGGGCAAGCTGGCAAAATTCGGTTCGGCTTTAATAACCGCAATCATCGCACGGTCGAAATCGCCCAGCTCGTGATAGCACAAAGTTTTATCGTCGAGCAGGTGCCATTGACGGCGCGCGTATTTGTGACTCCAGCCGTTGCCTTCGCGCGGGAAATCAATCCATTCAGGGTGACCAAATTCGTTGCCCATGAAGTTTAAGTAGCCGCCGTTCATCGTCGAGAGCGTCACGAGCCGAATCATTTTGTGCAGGGCAATGCCGCGGTTCGCAACGTCGTTCTCGTCGCCCTTGCGGAAGTGCCAATACATATCCGCGTCAATCAATCGGAAAATAATCGTCTTGTCGCCAACCAACGCTTGGTCGTGGCTTTCGGCGTATGAGACGGTTTTTTCGTCTGCGCGGCGATTCGTCATCTCCCAGAAAATTGAAGACGGTTTCCAATCCTCGTCGCGCTGTTCCTTAATCATCTTAATCCAATAATCCGGCACGTTCATTGCCAAGCGATAATCAAATCCAAAGCCGCCGTCCTCGAATTTGCTGGCAAGTCCAGGCATACCGCTAACGTCTTCAGCAATCGTCACGGCGTCGGGCTTGACTTCGTGAATCATTTTGTTCGCCAACATCAGATAGCAAATCGCGTTGTCGTCTTGGTGCCCGTTGAAATAATCGCCGTAGCCGCAGAACGCCTCGCCTAAACCGTGGCTGTAGTAGAGCATGGAAGTTATCCCGTCGAAGCGGAAGCCGTCGAAGTGATATTCCTGCAACCAATATTTGCAATTCGACAGCAGGAAATGGAGCACGTCGTCCTTGCCGTAATCGAAACATAAACTGTCCCAAGCGGGGTGTTCGTGACGGTCGCCCGCGTAGAAAAATTGATTCGGGTCGCCCGCCAAATTGCCCAAGCCCTCGACTTCATTTTTAACGGCGTGGCTGTGAACTATGTCCATAATAACCGCAATGCCCATTTGATGCGCCGCGTCAATCATGTCCTTGAGTTCTTCGGGCGTGCCACAGCGACTGCTCGGCGCGAAGAAACTCGACACGTGATAGCCGAAGGAGCCGTAGTAAGGGTGCTCCTGAATCGCCATGACTTGAATTGCGTTGTAGCCCGCCATCTTCACGCGCGGCAAAATATTTTCCTTGAACTCGGTGTAAGTGCCGACCTTCTCGGCGTCCTGCGCCATGCCAACGTGACATTCGTAAATCAAAAGCGGGTCTTTGTCAATCTTAAAGCCGTCGTCGTGCCAAATGTGCGGTTGCGGCGGATTCCACACCTGCGCGGAAAAAATTTTCGTCTGGTCGTCCTGCACCACGCGCTGACACCACGCCGGAATTCGTTCGCCCTCGCCGCCGTCCCAACGCACACTCATCTTGTACAGGTCGCCGTGCTTAAGTTGATGTTCCGAAAGTTTTAATTCCCAGTTGCCGTTTTCAAGTCTCTTGCAACGATATTCCTCTGTTTTCTGCCAGCCGTTAAAGTCGCCGATTAAATAAATAGCCGTGGCATTCGGAGCCCACTCGCGGAAAACCCAACCGTAGCCGGTCTTGTGCAGTCCGAAATAAAGATGTCCGTCCGCGAAGTCCGACAGGGTGCGCTTGCCGTTTTGCGTCAGCTGGGAAATTTTCCACAGCGCGTGGTCGTGCCGCCCGCGTATCGCCTCTTCATACGGCGCGAGCCACCCGTCCTTCGCCACCAATCCGATTTGTTCTTTCGCCATAAAGTTTCCCCCTTTCTGCGGTGATTTTAACAAAAGATTTTTTCTTTAGCAAGGAAATTGACGGGCGCAAGGCGAATTTAGCCGCGAAATTTTTTTTGATTGACGGGGAAAGTTTTATGCTTGGAATTAAAGACGAATGGAAAATCCTGCGCACCGGCAAGCCGAGCGATTTTTGGACGATAGGCGCGATTACCGGCATTTTTATTTTAATCGTCGCGCTCAATGTTAGTTTTATCTTCAAAATGACCGCCGAACAAACCGACCAAATCGGGCAAATGCATCTGGAGAGGATAAGCTCAAAACTGCAAGAGACGCTCGCCAATGCTGAACGAATGACTTTGCACGTGGCAATGCACGCCGAACAACTAAACAATCCAACCTTTGAAGTCATTAAAAATTTTTTCGAGAACGAAACGCGCGAACAGAAAATTTTATCCCACGGCGAATGCTTCAACGTCTACGGCGCAAATAAAAATTGGTCGATTAGCCCCACCTTAACTGAAAGCTCCTGGTACCGTGGCGCGGCGGAGAATCCCGGCAAAATTTTTATCAGCGAACCCTACCTTGCCGCTCACGGGCTCTGCTTTACCGTCTCGATTATGCTTTCCGATAAAAATTCCGTCGTCGCTCTCGATTTCAACTTTCCCAACGATTCTATCCTTAACACTGAACTTGACCCGCTTATCCTAACCCGCGACGGCTTGATTATCGCTTGCGCTGACAAATCGCTTATCGGTAAAAAAATTTCTAAAGCCATGCCCGCTTATCAACGTATACTCGATACCGTCTTGAACGCCCCAACGCCTAAACCTTTTCAAACTAAGATTAACGGCAAGGTTAATACTGTTTTCTTCAGCCAGACCCATAACGGCTGGTATGCGATTCTTTGCCTAGATGACGGAGCACTTCATAAGGACGATTACCTCCACCTTATGTTGAGTACCGCCGTCAACGTCTTGATGATTCTGATTATCCTCTTCTATTCGCTCAAAAGTATGAAAAATCGTCTGCAGGCTACTAAAGCTCTGCGCGCCAAGGAAGATTTTTTATCCAACATTTCTAAAGAACTGCACGCGCCGCTCCAAAAAATTTTAAAGCTCTCCAATACGGCGGCTCTCGGCGGTGATGATAACCCCGCTGAAAGTGCCGTTAAAGTTCGTGATTGCGCCCTGAAACTTTCCGACATGATTAATAATCTTCTCTCCTTCTCCACAATCCTGAACGAGCGCGATAATAAGAAAAAGCGAGCTGATAAAAATTTGCACATGTCTAACGTTAGTCGCACTGCACGTCAAAGAATTATTGTTGTTCTGACCGTCGCCTTGTTTTTCCGCCTCGGCATTTCCATTGATACCACCGTCGGCTGGGGCAATACTAAGATGACCCGCGAGGCTGAACTTTACGAACACCGCCTCGCTAATTGGCTTGTCGAACAGAAAAGTATCCTCGGCATGTTCGCTAACTTAATCGGCGAGCACCCCGATTTGATGGACGATTACCCCGCCGCCGTGAAATTTCTCGACGGCATTGCTAAAAAATATCCCGACATTTCCGTCTGCTACTTCGCCAATCCCAACAACGCGCATCAAGTTATCATGAACAGCGGCTGGGAACCGCACGACCCGAATTGGCGCGTCGATAAGCGACCGTGGTATATCGAAACCGTCAACAGCCAAAATCCCGAAGGTTTCAACGTGTCAAGTCCGTACATAGACGAGCGCACGGGCAATTATTGCGTGACGTTCGGCAAAAGAGTTTACAACAAGAACGGGGCGTTTATAGGAATATTCGCGATAGATTTTTATATCGACCGGCTGATACAAATTCTGTCGGCGAGCTACACGGCGGAAGGATATGCGTTCCTAATCGACAAGAACGGCAAGATAATCAACCACCCGCATTTTAGCTATCAAATGGCGACAAGGTCGATGACGGACATAGGCGACACCGAATACAAAAAAGTTTTCGCGGAGGGCAAAGATTTTATCATGGAAGATTTTCGCGGGGCGTACATGACATGCGTTGCCAAGAAAAATAAGCTGTCAAATTTTACGGTGGTGGTCGCAAATGATTGGAATGAAATTTACGGGCAAGTGCTCTACTTCGGCGTGATATTTGTAGTTATTTATTTGATATGCGCAGGTATAGTTATCGCGCTGATAGACCGGCTGTTGAAGTGGCAAACGGAAGTTCAGAAGAAATTAAAAGCCGCCGCCAAAGCCGCGCTCGCCGCCGGACAAGCGAAGAGCCAATTTTTAGCGCAGATGAGCCACGAGATAAGAACGCCGATAAACGCGGTGCTGGGCTTCAACGAAATGATACTGCGCGAAACGAACGACAGCGACATCCGCGATTACTCGCAAAACATTTCCAGCGCGGGCAGGACGCTCCTAAATCTGATTAATTCTATCCTAGACTTTAGCAGGATTGAGGAGGGGAAAATGGAAATAATTCCGGCGCGCTACGATACGCTCGGTTTGATAGACGAGCTTGTCAATATGATTTACGAGAAGGCGAACAAGAAAAATTTATCGCTGATAACAAAGATAGACCCGAATCTGCCCAAAAGTCTTTTTGGCGACGACATGCGCATTAAGCAGGTCATCACGAACCTTTTAACCAACGCGGTAAAATATACAAAGGAAGGCTCGGTAACCTTGACGATGCGCGGGGAAATAATCGGCGAGGACAATTTTATTCTCCACGTTTCGGTTAAGGACACGGGCATAGGCATTCGCGAGGAGGACATAGAGAAACTTTTCCAATCGTTTATCCGCCTAGACGAGCAGAAGAATAAAAATATCGAGGGCACGGGCTTAGGCATTTCGATAGTCAAGGAACTATTGACGATGATGAACAGCCGCTTGGAAGTGGAGAGCGTCTACGGCAAGGGCAGTGAATTTTCGTTCCATTTGCCGCAGAAAATAATCGACAAGACGCCGGTGGGCATTTACGGCGAACACCACGCCGAGCGCAAGAATAAAGAGCGCGTCGAGCCGAAAAATTTTATCAAGGCACCGAGCGCGCGGATTTTGGCGGTCGACGATACGAGCATGAATTTAAAAGTAATCAACGGCTTGCTGAAGAGGAATTTAATCGTGCCGGACTTAGCTGACAGCGGCGAGAAATGTTTGATGTACGCTAAAAAATATTTCTACCACATAATATTCCTAGACCACATGATGCCGGAAATGGACGGGGTGGAGACGTTGAAACGGCTAAAGAAGATGAAATTGCCCGCCGCGACGAAAATTATCGTGCTGACAGCCAACGCGATAAGCGGTGCGCGTGAAAAATATTTGGCAAAGGGTTTCGACGACTACTTGAGCAAGCCGATAAATATCGCCGATTTGGAGGCGATACTGGCGAAATATTTGCCGCGCGAAATTATCCGCAACGAGGACGACGAGCCCGCGCAGATTGATGACGCTGTTAAAGTTGCGCCGCCCGCCGAAGTTGACGCCGATAACTTTTCCGTCGAAGAACGTCGCCGCTTTGAAAAAATTTGCCCGTCATTGAATTTGGAGACCGCGCTATCAAATTGCATGGAGAGCAAAGAATTTTTCGGGGAGATGGCGGAGGAATTCATCAACGGGGACAAGACAGCTGAATTGGAGCGGGCATTGACGGCGCAGGATTGGGAAGAATATCGAATCGTGGCGCACGCGCTTAAAAGTACGGCGTTGGTGGTCGGCGCAGTGAATTTAAGCGACAAAGCAAAGGCGCAGGAATTCGCCGCAAAGGACGGACGCCTTGACGACTTGAAAAAAAATCACGGCGACTTGACGGAGACTTATAAAAAAGTTCGCGCGGAGTTAAAACTTTACATCAAAGGCGAGGAGCCCGCTGAAGTTGACGCCGATAACTTTTCCGTCGAAGAACGTCGCCGCTTTGAAAAAATTTGTCCGTCATTGAGCTTGGAAACCGCGCTATCAAATTGCATGGAGAGCAAAGAATTTTTCGGGGAGATGGCGGAGGAATTTATCAATGGAGACAAGACAGCTGAATTGGAGCGGGCACTGACGGCGCAGGATTGGGAAGAATATCGAATCGTGGCGCACGCGCTGAAGAGTACGGCATTGGTGGTCGGCGCGGTGAATTTAAGCGACAAGGCAAAGGCGCAGGAATTCGCCGCAAAGGACGGACGCCTTGACGATTTAAAGCAGAATCACGGCGACTTGATTGACGTCTATAAAAAAGTTCGTGGAGAATTACGCGGGTGGCTGGGGGATAAATAATGCAAAAAATATTGATAGTCGACGACGAGCGAATCATGCTCAAAATCGCGACGAAAATTTTATCGAGGGAGTACGAAACAATCAGCGCGACATCGGGCGCGGAAGCGATAGAAATCTTTCAGCGTGAACGCCCCGATTTAGTCTTGTCGGATTTGCTCATGCCAGGCATCGACGGCTACGAATTGCACAGGATACTACAGGAAAAAAGCGCGGAACCGGTGCCGATAATGTTCATGACGGCGGACGAAAGTGCCGAATCGGAGAGCAAGGGCTTTGAAGTTGGCGCGGCGGATTACATAAGAAAACCGCTCAAAGCGGACGTGTTGCTTCGGCGCGTGAAAAATATCCTCGACCATCTCGACAAAGTGCAGGATTTAACGGAGGCGGCGCGGCTCGACATGATGACGGGCTTGCTCAACAAAATTTCCGCGCAAAGAGAAATCGGCAAGCTGTGCGCGACGCGGCAGGGCGTGTTAATGTTGCTAGACTTGGACAATTTTAAACTGGTCAACGACCTGTACGGGCACGCCATGGGCGATAAAATTTTGATACGGTTTGCGGAGCTGATAAAGGGCATGATACGTTCGACGGACGTAGCGGGGCGTATCGGCGGCGACGAATTTCTAGCATTTTGCGAGGACGTGCGCGACGAAAAAATTATTTTCAACAAGGCGCGGTTCCTCAATCACCAACTGTTAATTTCCGCGAAAAATTTCATGGGCGCGGATATGAACATTCCGCTTGGCACGTCGATAGGGGCGGTGTTCGTCCCCGACGAGGGCAGAGATTTTCAAACGCTGATGGATAAGGCGGACAAAGCTCTTTACAAAGTCAAGCACCACGGCAAGCACGGTTGCACTTTTTTTGGCGAGGACAACTCCGAGACGGAGCACAGAATTCTTGCACAGACGAAAATAATTTTAAGCGAGCGCAATCACGAGGCGGGCGCGTACTTTGTCGATTTTGAAAAATTCAAGGCGGTTTATCAATTTGCCCAGCGGCTCAAGGAGAATACTCAACAGGCTAACAATTTGCTTGAAGTGACATTGGACACGAACGACGACGAAGCGCGGGAGGAATTTCTCAACGTGCTGATAAAAAATTTGCGGCGGAGCGATTGCGTCACTCAATGCGGGCGCGACCAATTTTTAATACTGCTCAACGACGCCCACGACGAAAAAATAAAAGCCATTAAGAACAGAATCTTAACGGCTTGGCAAAATAAAAATTTCAGCGGCGAAATTACTTTTGAGACGACCGTTTAAACGTTGAAAAAGTTTTCAAGCGCGGCGTCCCTCGTTATCGTGACAGAAAGTTTATTCGTAATATTTTTGGCGACGATATCATAAATGGTTCGGACCTTGACAAAAAAATTATCGCCCGCAAACGGAAGATTTTTAGTCGATATTCTTTCAAGCGTTCGCGTTAAATTAGTCGCCCCGTTTGTTTCGGATTCTATGCTGTCAACGTGCGCCAAAGACTCCGCCTTATAAAATGCGAGTATCCCGCGCAGATGAGCGGTGATATTTTTTAATTCGGCATTTTTATACAGCGCAAGCATAATCGACCACTTGATTTCGATAGGGGCATCAATTGTTTCTTGTTCATAGAAAATCGCTCGCAGATAATTTCCGCCCTCAAGACAGCCCAAGCGGATATTTTTTTCGCCGTGATTAAAGTAAATTATCTGCCCGCTCCGCGAAATGTTGCTGTTGTTGAGGGTAAGCCGTTCGTAATAGCTCATCGGCTTTTCTTCTTGAGCGTTGGCTTGTTCCTGAGCGTTGGCTTGTTCCGTTAAAGCCACGTTGTATTTTTGAACAAAATCTGCGCGGCTTATGCCCAAATTTTTATTCGGATCGCCAAGCGGAGGCGGCGATTGATTGATGGGAGCAGTTTCTTTAGATAGGAGCTTTTCAAATTCTTCGGTTTTTGTAACCGTCATATAAAAATCGGTGCGGGGCTCGCCACTGTTCGTAAGGAAGGAATCAACGATTATGACAAAAGACGCGCCTTGAAAATCAAATCTTTCGCTCGTTGTCGCCTGCGGACTCTCTGCAATCGCGTCTAAAGTTCTATCAACGGCGTTATGTGTATATTCAACAATCTCTTTCATAAAATCAAAAACAAGTCTTCTGTTAATTAAGTCAGATTTATAAAGCGTGTGAATCACCGTTTTAAGAACATCAGAATAGAATTCGCCGATATTTTGTATGTCGAGGGCGATGCCTTTCAAATAGGGACTGCCGCGCCGTATCCAATGAATTTTGAAATTGTCGTAGCCGAAACGAAAATAACCGCGCCCGGCATTGTATTTGACGATTTCACGAATTTTAATGCCGCTGTAATTTATTCGACGCGGCGCACGGTGAGAGCCTTCTTCTGGTTTACTTATAAAATCCATCCATTCGTCAAGTTCGGCGTGATAATTCTCAACAAATTTTTCGAGCGTAAGATTAAATTCATTGGAGCCTGCCGAACTGAAAAGACTTGTGCCGGATTCGATAGCCAGCGTGGAAATTTTTTCGGCGACCTTTTCGCGGGCGACTATAAGTCGATTTAAAAAGTTGCCGAGATTTTTTTTGTCAGACAAAATTTTTTCCTCCCTTACGATTTATGCGGCGTTCAAAATTTTTTCGCGAGTGACGGAAAATTTTTGGCGCGTTTCATCTTGAACGATTAGAATTGAAAAGCCCATGTTGACTTCATCGGCGGCAACGTCGTAGCGCGTCTTCAATTCCACGTCAAAAATTTTCGTGCCGTATTTAAATTCGTTGCGGTCGATTTTTTCTGTGGTGCCGCTTAAATTTTCCGCTTGCAATGCCTGAATCTGTTCAATGCTCTTGTCGCTTATAAAGTGCGCAATGTCGGCAACGGTTTTATCTGAAGTGTTAAGAGCTTGAATCGCGGGATAAATAAAAGTCATGACGCCGCCGAAAGAATCCATTGCCGCCAAATCGTCAGCTTGCATAAGCAACGCCATTAAATTTATTCTCCCGTGTTGAGTAGCGTCGAGCCAACGAATCCTGCAATTCGCAGTACCGAGTTTGAAATAACCTCTGCCGTTGCTTGCGTCTATCGCATCAACAATTTTTAATTTGTCGTAATCGTCATTGCTCGTGATATTTTTTTGAATCTCAATGTATTTGTCGAGTTTCTCTTGATAATTTTTGGAATAATCTTCATGCGTCGATTCAAGTCGCGAAAAACCATGCGCCTCTTCCTCCGCATCATCGGCAACAATATTTGTCTTGAGGTTTCTCATTCTCTTGAATTGCCAAAAAGTAAGTCCGCCGAAAAAAATCCCGACGATAGCAAAATCGCTTATTGAATCCGAACTCGCTAAGCCCAAAAGTGTAATCAAGAGACAGAACCCGAAAAAAACTTTAGTAAGAAGCATATTAAATTTTCTAAAGAACCTGCCCAAACTGTTCACCTCCCGAAAAATTTTTATCACGTCAAAAGCCGACTCCGCCTTTTAAAGCTGACGGAGCCGACTTTATCTTTTACGGCGTCAGGCGATTAGCCTATGATTTTCAGTTTCTAAACCAGATGTGTTTGCCGTCGTTGCTGACTTTGCAACCGGAAGCGGACGGCGGCTTTTGTCCTGCCATGTGACGTTCCATTCCGCATTGCGAGCACTTCCAATTGGAGAAATTGCCCGCCGCCTGAATCACCGCCGGATACGCCGCTGCCAAAATAAATGCGACCATTGCCGCTACTGCCAAAATTTTTTTCATAATGAACCCCTCCCGTTTCAGCCTCTGATTTCAATCCGCTGATTGTTGCCGCACTTCGGGCACCTGAACGAACTGTTATACCTGTGATACAAAGCAGCCGTGTTGTACTTGCTCGAAGAAACGTAGCCGCACGATTCGCACTTGCGATAATAATCGACAGACGGCGGATTTGATTTTTCGCCCGCGATAACCGCGCCTTCAACAACTGTTGCCATACCGAACAACTCCTTAAAATTTATTTATCTCGTTGCCGAGATTTTTTACAATGTCTTCATAAGATTAAAAATACTCGTAATTTCTTCGTCGCTTCTTGCATGTCGCAAGCTTATGTATTCGACGACATTATCTTTATTAACGGCAAAACGCAGAACTTCATATTCGCCAAGCCCCTCTCTTCTTGAGTCGGCGGATTGAAATTCAGAAGGATATTCATAAACGGGCAAGCTGGCGTGTGAATCAATATGCTTTGTAACTGAACAAGTTCTGCCGTAAGTCGAAAGGACTTTCTCAAGAGAATCACCTTGTCGAATACCTTTTTCCGTTTGCGGTTTATCGGTATAAGTTGCCACTCTGACCACTCTGTCATCTTTTATGCCTACGACAATATCTTCATACTCGTAGTAAGTGACGCCTTCTATTTTTTCGGAAGGGCGAATATTTTTTTCTTTGCCAAGCTCTTTGTGCATTTGATCTAAGGAAGAGCCTATACCTAATCCGCCTAAATTGTAATGTGCAATGTAGTTTGTCCTCAAATTGGCAGAGTGCTGTTCTTCGTTCTTGCGGTGTGCCTCGTCAACTCTTTTTTGTTCTTCTTTGATTCTGCGGGTATTTTCGGCGTCATTAGATAACCTTCTGTCGGTAATAACAAACATGAGATCCGAACCCTGTTGCTGAAGCGCGAAAATAAAGCCGTTTTGCTCAAAAATTCCGTTCTGGATATTGGCTATAACTGTATCGGGCGTTACGCCTGTAGCTTTTTCCACAACCTGCGCAACTATGTAAATTACGCCCAAAACGTCCCTGCCAGCAGGTCCCAGAAGATTTATCGTGCCCAAATAGCCCAGCTGACTTGTTTGACCGCTTATGGTGTAATTCGGATGCTCCGTCTTGAATACGCAAACCCCGTCGCCGTATTCGGTATCAGCAATTTTCACGGCAGATGAGCCTACTTTATCGTTGTAAGCTTTGACAAATGCTTCAGGCTTCATGCCCAGATAAGTCGGCTCTTTAACGTAAGCTGAAGGCGCGGGGAACGTGTCAATCATGTGCACGGGTTCAATTCTATAGAGTTTGTCTGAATCATCGGATCCGCAACCGATAATTAGGAATAAGCAACAAGGAGCAAAGAACAAGAGCAACAGTTTTTTCATATAAAGTTCCTCCTTAAATTTTTTCTGCATTATACTATACATAAAATCGATTGTAAAGAATTTTTATAATGTAAAAATATATCAGCCGTTCCGCAATATTACTATATGGGCGGTGATTATATGTTCAAAGATAAATTGCGTTTTCTGCGCAAATATCAAGAGTGGTCGCAGGTTGAAGTTGCCGAGAAATTGGGTATCAGCCAGCCGCGATACAATCGCTACGAAAAGGGAAATTTTCAGCCAGATTTTGATATGCTGAAAAAAATTTCTAACCTGTTCGACGTATCGATTGATTATCTGCTGGAAAATGAACGTGAATTGCCAGACGGCGAAGACCTGCGGGACTTGAATAATTTCATACTCAATGGGAAGTACAGCATAAATTCGCGTATCCCGACGGACAAGGAACGCCGAATGCTTGATAACGTCATAAAAGCTATTTTCGATTGACAAAAAATTTCTTGAACGCATTGTAAAAAAAAAGAGCCGCCGAGTCTTGCCCCAGCGGGTGAATTTCAAAAAATTTTAATTGTCGCGACGCAGACCGATATATTCGACGACATTATTTCTAATCGCGAACCGCCTCACGGCTGAATTCCCGTCTGCAAGCACAAAAGGATATTCATAAAAAATCGCGCCGTCGTCAGAGGCAACCGTCCAACCTTCCGCGCCGTAAGCCGCAATGACTTTTTCCAAGCTGTCGCCCTGCCGAATGCCGCGCTCGTCTTTTATCGCGTCGGTGTAGGTTGAAATGCTCGTCACGGAATTATTTTTGACGCCAATAACCAAGTCGTTGTATTCGTAAAAATCATTGCCGGGGAATTCTTCGGAGGCGCGAATTTCTTTTTCCGCGCCGAAAATTTTATGAACAGTTTCGACGGAATCGCCGAGCTTCAACCCGCTCAATGAATTTTCAGCAGAAATCTTTTCCGCGACGACGGGCGGTTTTGTTGTGTCGTCGTTCATGCGATTGACTGTAATAAAAATCCACGCCACAAGAGATATCACCGCGCAGATTTTTACTCGATAAAAAAATTTTTCAAAACGCAAGGCGCGTTTAAGTTCGCTGACAGATTGAAAACGGCGGGCGGGGTCGTATTCGGTGCACTTGTCCAAAATTTTTTTCAAGCGTCCATTATAGCCCGCGCCCAGCAAATTTTTCATCGTGACGCCCAAAGAATAAATATCGCTGCGCGGGTCGGTCTGTCCGCTGCCGTATTGTTCGGGCGGCGCATAGCCCTTCGTGCCCAAAAATTTCGTGTCCTCTTCCTTGCCAGATTTAAAAATTCTCGCCGCGTCAAAGTCAATCAGACGAATGCGCCCGAATTGCAAAATTAAATTCGACGGCTTAATATCTCTGTGAATGATTTTCTGCGCGTGAAGTTCTACCAGCCCGTCGCACAACCAAATTAAAATTTTCCGCGTCTCCGATTCGCTCAAGGGTTTTTTGCGCTTGGCAAGATTTTCGCCGCTTATGAATTCTTCCACGATGACTGTATCCGCCTCGTCCTCGTCGCAGAAAAAAATTTGGGCGGGCAATCGGAAAGACGATTTTTGAATCACGGCATAGGGCAAGCCTTTCAACTTCACGTGCTTTATTATCACGAGTTCGCCAGTCGCGTTGTCCTTCGCCAGCCACACTTCGCCGCGCGGGGAACTTTTGAGGCAATCCAATTTCTTATAATCGAACTCAAGAATTTCCGCGACTTCTTTTTTCATGAGCGCACCTTGCCTTTCCAATGTCATTGTAATATATTCTACAAAAACTTTGGAGGATAGCGCAATGGTTGATAAAAATACCGTAGAACTCGAAAACGAACTGCGCCGCTCTGACAACTTGGAAGAGTTCGAGGAGGATAACGCAAAAAATTTCTGCGAATACACTTTGCCCGAATATCTGCGCCGCTTGCTGACTGAAAAAAATCTGTCGCGGGCGCAAGTCATCAATGATTCAAAGCTCGGCGCGTATGCTTATCACATCTTCGACGGCACCAAAAAAAAAACTTCGCGGAAAAATATTTTGTCGCTGGCGTTCGCAATGAAACTTTCGCCCGAAGAGACAAATTATCTGCTGTACTACGCGGGGCATAAAAAACTATATGTTCGTGACGGCTGGGATCGCACGATTTTTTTCACGCTGAATAAGGGCTACGATATTGACACGACCAACGAATTTTTAGCGGCGAAAAATTTATCGCCCATGCTCGGCGGCGTCGATTGACAAAAAAACTTCGGCAGTGATTAAAATCACTTTCGCCGAGTTTTTTTTTTGCTAAAATTTCTTAGCAAAAGGAGAGTGATAGCGTGGGCAACATCTTAAAAAAACTCAAATATCTAAGCCCCTTGGAGCGCGGCGACCACCAGCAGATAAACAAGGGCGGGCGCGACTGGGAAAATATGTATCGCGACCGCTGGTCGTTCGATAAATGCGTTCGCTCGACGCACGGCGTAAATTGCACGGGCTCTTGTAGCTGGAACATTTACGTTAAGAACGGGCTGGTGGCGTGGGAAAATCAAGTTCACGATTATCCTGAAACGTCGCCGGAGATGCCCGACTTTGAACCGCGCGGCTGTCCTCGCGGCGCAAGTTTTTCGTGGTATCTGTACAGCCCGCACAGAATCCGTTATCCGTATCTGCGCGGGGAATTGGCGGAACTTTGGCGGGAGGCGCGGAAAATTTATCCGACGGCTTACGAGGCGTGGCAATCAATCGCCAATGACCCCTCCAAGATGAAACGCTACAAAGAGGCTCGCGGCATGGGCGGCTTCGTGCGCTCGAATTGGGACGAAGTTTCAGAACTCGTCGCGGCAAGCGTCCTTCACACCGCCGAAAAATACGGTCCCGACAGAATTTTTGGATTCAGCGTCATTCCCGCTAAGTCAATGTTGAGTTACGCGGGCGGCATGAGATTTATTCAACTGCTCGGCGGCGCGGGCTTGAGTTTTTACGATTGGTACGCAGATTTGCCACCCGCCAGCCCTCAAGTTTGGGGCGACCAAACCGACGTTCCGGAAAGTAGCGACTGGTATAACGCGGGCTACATCATCACTTGGGGTTCGAACGTTCCGCAGACCCGCACGCCCGACGCTCACTTTTTGACGGAAGTCCGCTACAAAGGTACGAAGGTCGTTTCAATCGCGCCCGACTACGCCGAATCGACCGCCGTCGCTGACACGTGGATTAGTTTAAAGACCGGCTCCGACTCCGCGCTGGCGATGGCTATGGGTCACGTCATCTTAAAAGAATATTATTGGGGAGAGCCCGCAGAATTTTTCGTTGACTATTCGCGGAAATATAATGACTTCCCATTTTTAGTTACGATTGACGAACGCGACGGAAAATATCAGCTCGGCAGATTTTTAAACGCTAAAGACTTTGGACGCAAAGATAAGCACGCCGAATTTAAACATTACGT
>JAFPVP010000092.1 GCA_017412925.1 Selenomonadaceae bacterium | reverse complement strand
ATCGTCGCGTGCGGAAATGTCCGCGCCCATTTTTTTTAGGGGATTTATGACGCGAGCCATAGGACGTTTGGAAAGTGAAGCGTCGCCGATAATTGTTGATTGGAAAGGTTGAGCGGCAAGCAAACCGGTGAGTAAGCGGGCGGTGGTGCCGGAGTTGCCCGCGTCGAGTGGAGCGGCACTTTGACGGAATGCACCGCCCTTGACAAGCAAAGAATCACCGTAGCGTTGAATATCGGTGCCGAGAGCCTGCAGACAGCTGATAGTGGAGCGAACGTCGGCGGCGTCGAGGCAGTTGAAAACTTCGACGGCAGAATTAAACAGCGCAGAAAAAATAATGGCGCGGTGGGAAATGGATTTATCCGGCGGGACGTTGATAGTGCCGCGCAGGGGTTTATCAGCAGGTTTAATGTTAATCATGCAAATCACCTACAGCAAAGAAGAAAATTTTTCACGTTTAAGGAAATCGAGAGCGGGATCTTTAACACCATTTTTAGCAAAAGCAGTAGCGCGGTCGCGGCAAGTGGCACATTGACCGCAAGGAATATCGCCGCGTTCGTAGCAAGACCAAGTAAGATGATAAGGCGCGTCGAGTTGCAACCCCGCCTTGACGACATCAGCTTTGGTTTGGCAGAGGAAAGGCGCGACGATATGAATTTTTTCATAAGTAGCGATGCGAACGGCGGCACTCATGGCGGCTATGAAGGGCGCGGAGCAATCGGGATAGGCGTTGCCGGCGTCGTCGGAGTGAACGCCGATAAAAAGTTCGACGTCATCTTGGAAGAGAGAATCGGCAAAAGCGGCGGCGACGGAAAGGAAAAGCCCGTTGCGGAAAGGAACGTAAGTAGGAATTCTGGGAGATTGATTGAGGAGTTCGGCGTAGGAGGCGTGGTCGAGCGGAACTTTGGAAGAATCAAGGAGCGTGGAATTGGAAAGGCGGAAAATGTCAGCAAGGTCGAAAGTATGTAGCGGGACGTTGTAGAAATGTGCAACGTCGTTGGCGGCGTCGAGTTCCCTAGCGTGGCGTTGACCGTAGGAAATGGAAAGAGCGACGACGTTATCCGCGCGGTGTTTATTGACAGCGAGCGCAAGACAAGTCGTTGAATCGAGCCCGCCGCTTACCAGAACGAGAGCGTGCAAAATAAAAACCTCCTTTATCGAACAAATTAAATTAGCGAAACTAGAGGCCGTCATGGATGACGGCCTCGCGGCGCGCATTTCGCGTGATGCGAAATACCGCGTCCGCAAGAGACGATGCGGGCAGAATCGCCCCTGCGAGGGGTCTTTTCTTTTTGCTACTTTTTCTTTGGACAAGCAAAGAAAAAGTAGATCAAATAGACATTAAATCAAAAGGCAATTTCTTTGAACACTTTCTAGTAAAAGAAAGGGCAACCGCCTCACGGGCTGAATTGGACTTTAACGGTCGTGCCCTTGTCGACGATCTCGCCCGCGCCGATACTTTGGCTGACGGCAAAACCCGACCCTTCAGCCGCGAACGAAACGCCCGCCTCATTGGCAAGCCGCGCCGCCTCCCGAATACTTTTACCGTAAAAATTCGGGACACGAGCCGCTTCGGGCGCAATTTCCTCCTTGGGCGTTTCAACTCTGGGCGCAGGTTCTTTAG
Source organism: Selenomonadaceae bacterium (assembly GCA_017412925.1). Classification (GTDB taxonomy): domain Bacteria; phylum Bacillota; class Negativicutes; order Selenomonadales; family Selenomonadaceae; genus Quinella. The sequence goes on along the minus strand of JAFPVP010000092.1, from coordinate 4,612 downwards.
GCGTTTCTCTGGGCGGCAAGTCTCTGATTGAAGCGTCGCCGACGCCTACTTCCGCGCCAACTTCGTCAGAATCAAGACCGAGCGGCGCGTCGCTGGGCTCAATTCTAAGGTAGCGGAAAACTTGCGAAAAAATTCTGCTGGCAACGGGCGCGGCAATTTGTCCGCCATAAAAAACTCCGTACGGTTCATCAATCACGACAAGCAGAGCAATCTGCGGACTTTCCACGGGCGCGAAGCCGCAAAACGACGCGATATATTTGCCCTCGCCGTAGCCCGCGCCGTATTCGTTGACTTTCTGCGCGGTGCCCGTCTTGCCCGCTATCCTGTAGCCGCGAACAGAAGCCTTGCCACCGCCGCCAGCCGCCACGACCTGTTCAAGCAACCCGACCAGCGTTTTATCCGTCGCGCTGTCAATAGTCCGCCGTACTTCCTCAACGTGCGTTTCGGAATAAGTCGTGCCGTTCGCGTTTTTAATGGATTTGACAATGTGCGGCTTAAGCAAAATTCCGTTGTTGGCAATGGCGCAAAAGGCAGTTATCAGTTGAAGCGGCGTGACGGCGATACTTTGCCCGATTGACATTGTTGCAATATCCGAGTCAACCATATCTTGCGGCTCGTACAAAATGCCCGCCTCTTCGCCAGGCAATTCAATTCCCGTGAGCTCGCCGAAGCCAAAAAGCCGCGCGTAATCGATAAGTTTATTCGCGCCCAAATCGTAGCCGAAAATCGCAAAGCCCGTGTTTAGCGACTGCTTAACCACGTCCGCGAAAGTCACCGTCCCGAAGCTGGCGTTGTTCCAGTTTTGAATGCGCTTGCCCGAAAATGTGACGTAGCCTGGGTCGACGAAAACTTGATTGGGCGCGACAAGTCCTTCCTGCAAGAGCGCACCCGCAACCACGGCTTTGAACGTCGAGCCGGGTTCGTAGATGTAGGAAACAGATTTATTCTTCCAAACTTCTTGGTCGTAATCCCAAAAACGATTGGGATTGTAGGAAGGACGATTTGCCATCGCCAAAACTTCGCCGGTGCGCGGATCCATGGCAATGCACGTTATCGCAAGCGGGTCATTCTCCGCCATCGCCCTATCAAGTTCTTGCTCAACGATAAACTGAATCGTGCTGTCAATCGTCAGCTGAATCGTCTTGCACCTGTCGCCCTGATAACCGTGCGGCGTGAAGATTGATTCGAGAATCGGGCGTTCCTGCGTGTCGGCGTAGATAAAAGATTCGGTGACCTCGCCTTTTATGTATTTGTCCAAAGCTTGTTCAATGCCGTCAAGCCCCTTGTCGTCGGTGCCCACGAAGCCCAGCACGTTGGCGGCAAGCACGTCGTTTGGATAGTAACGTTTCGCCTCGTCGCGGAAACCTAAACACACCGTGTAGCCCTTCTCGCGAATCAGCGCACGAACTGCCTCGTACTCCGATTGCTCCAGCCGCCGCTTAACCCAAGAAAATCCGCCGCCGACCGCTATGTCGTCTAAAATTTCTTTTTCTGTCTTGTCGACAAGCGGTGCCAAATCTTTAGCCAGTTGTTGAGGATTTTCGACGTGATTAGGGTCGACGAACAGCGATTTTGTCATCGTGCTCACGGCAAGTTCGCGCCCGTGCCTGTCGACGATTGCGCCGCGCGGCGATTGCACGGAATAATCGTGCCCGACTTGATAGCGCATTCTTTCGGCAAGTTCGCTGCCTTGAACGAGCTGGAGCCACGCATAGCGAAAAACGACTACGCCCATTAAAAGGAGCAAGCCCATAACAAGCTTTATTATCCGCTTCTGAACGAATTCCCTGTTTTTATTCATCTACCCAACGTCCACAGCGCAAGCACCACCGACACGCCCGCGCTAATTTTTGTATTCCAAACATCCCTTACAAACCCCTCAAAAATTTTCGGCTCCGCAGAACCTTGTCCGCCGCCGAGAAAATTCATAATCGAATTCAAACCGCTGAAAACGTCCACGCCCAAAGATACCAACCAAAACAACGCTATCATCACGCCGACGATTTTAACGCCCGTCTCGTTGGAAAAATTTTTAACCGCCGCGCAAGTGATTTCAAAAGCCACGACCGCGATTGACGCCGTGATAAATGTCGACCACTCTCGCGGCGTGGCAACGGCAACTTGAACGACGATTAACGATATGATTGTTGCAACGAAATAAACCAAAATCCCCGCCGGTATGCCTACTGTTTCGCGCATGGAAATTCCCTCAAGTTCTGTTGGCGTTCTTAAGCAGTGCGTCTTTCAATCTGCCTTCAATCGCGACGAGCTCCTTTTCCGCCGCCTGACGTTTCTGCCGCCCTTCGTGCTGAATGCGCAAAGTTTCCTCGATCGTCGAAATTAAATCCTCGTTGACTTTTTTAACGGTGTCAATGTCGACAATGCCGCGCTCGTTCGCCTTAGCGGTGTCGATTGAATTTTGCTTGAGCATTTCGGCGTTGCGGCGGAGGAGGTCGTTGGTGGCGTCGCTGACGGCGCGTTGCATTTCGATAACTTCTTTCTGGCGCGTCAAGCCCAGCGCGATAACCATTTGATTTTTCCAAAGCGGTATCGTGTGATAAATCGCCGACTGCACGCGGTCAATTAAAACGCGGTCGTTGTTTTGAATCAAACGGATTTGCGGCGCGGTCTGAATCGCCAACGTTTTGCTGAGCTTGAGGTCGTGGATTTTTTTCTCGAAGCGGTCGACGCTCTGTTCAAAATCGTTGACGACTTGCACCGCCATTGGGTCGCCCGACTCCGAAGCTTGCATACGTAGCTTTGGCAAAGTTATCGTGCGCATTTCGTCGAGTTTCTCTTCGCCCGCGCGAATATAAAGTTGCAAGTTCTTGAAGTAATCCAAATTTTTTTGATAGAGCGTGTCGAACATGACGACATCTTCCATCATCTTGACTTTGGAATTTTCCAGCCCCGCTTGAATCTTTTCAACCTGCGTGGAAAGTTTTTCGTAGCCCTGCATCATGTCATCGGCCTTGTTCACCAGCGAGCCGATAATCGGCAAGTTGCTCAAAAAGCTGTCGTTCTTCTTTGTCACGTCGAAGCCTCTGACTTTGCTGACGAGGTCGTTTAAAAGCGTGCCGACTTCGCCCGAATCTTTGCTGCGAACTTTGGCGAGTATGCTATCGGAGAATTGCGCGATTTCCTTCTGCGCGGGCGCACCAAAACTCAACGGCGTGCTCGAATCCGTCAAGTCTATGCTGTCCTTGATTGATTGAACTTTGGCTTTTTCTTCCGGTGTGAGCGTCTCGATTTGTTGAGTGACCTTGGCTATTTCCTTTGCCGGCTCCACGGGCACGATTGCTTGCTCCGACGACGTGGACGCTTTCTTTTTTGCCATCAAGTCATTAAGGTTTATGTCTGCCATGTTTATCTCTCCTCCAAAAAATTATCTGCGCCGACGACTTTTGTCGCGGTGCTTTTCTTTTTTTATGTATTGCTCGTAAAAATCTTCGACGGGCATGAAAAGGTAGCGAATTCCCTCGGCGATACTAATCCACATCGGCAACGTCGTCCACGATAGCAGGAAGTAAATCACGCCCTGAATCGTTTTGCCTTGATAAAATTTGTGCGCACCGAACGAACCCAAAAAAATTGCCAGCGCGGATTGAATTAATTTTGTTTGAACGATTTGCGGGCGGTCTTCTTCCGGGAAGGGCATTTCCGGCGGGAAGGCATCGACTTCGCCGCGCCTGCGCCGTTGCATACCTTGCGGGAAAAATTTTCGCGGTGTCGCATTCTCAATCGGGCGGTCAAGCAAATCCGTATCAATTCGCACGTTGCCGTATTCGTCCACCGCACCAACGTCAATCGTCTTTGTGTTGATTCCCTCCGCGTTTAGCTGTTGCTCCATAACTTTAAGCTCGGCGTCGACGGAAATAATTTGGTCGTTGAGAATATGCTCGAACTGGTCTTGATAGGCGTCGTCAAGCGCACTTAGCATTTGCTTCATACGCTCCTTAAGGTCTTGAATTTTTTCCGTAGATAAATGCGTCTCCTCCAGCTCTTGATATTGCTTGACGATTTTAACGGCGCGGTCTTGATAATAATCAATGAACTTGTACGCCAGTGCGATTCGTTCAGGATTTTTTTCCAAGTGAGTCAAAAGATTTTTTGCCGTCCGCTGAAGTCTTCTAAGTTGCGTGGAAAGTTCACGGTCGGAAATATTTTCCCGCGCCGTTTCCAAATAATTATAATCGGCAGTCGCCTTGTCGAAATTCTCCTGCAAATACTGCGCCCGCTCCGATTCCAGCTCCTTTAAGTCCAGTTGCGGCGTCCGATTTTTTCGCCAATCCCAAAACGCCTTCCCGCCGAAAATTACCGAGACCGTTATCAAGATAACTATTAAATAATCCAAAGCCCGCACCTCCTGCCATGTTAAAAATCGCAGTCATTGTACCATAAAATTTTCAGCTGTGCACAACTTTGCATAAAAAAATCCCCGCCGCTTTGACGGGGAAAATTTTCACGGCAGGGAAATGTTTTTGCTTTTTATAATTTCGTGGAGGCGCGGCATGTGCGTCATAAAAATTTCTATCAGCCGTTCGTGAACAAGAGTTTGAATCGTCGAGTGATAGTGCGAAGGCGTAATCCCGCTCGCTGAATAAAACGGTTT
>JAFPVP010000091.1 GCA_017412925.1 Selenomonadaceae bacterium | reverse complement strand
CTGATGCGGCAATCGCGACGTCCGGAACGGTCGTTTTTGAGGCGGCGTTGCTAAATTTACCGTGCGTCGTGCTTTACAAGATGAATTCGCTAAATTTTTTAATCGGAAAGCTGTTAGTCGATATAAAATACTTCAGTTTGCCGAATATTTTAGCCGACGAAGAAATTTTGCCAGAATTATTGCAGGATAAAGTCAATCCGCAAAGAATTTCAGAGGAAATAAATAAAATCCTAGAAAATCGCGCAGAAATCGTAGAAAAATTGCAATCAGCGTGCCAAAAACTCGGAGAACATGGCGCGGCGGCTCGCGTAGCAAAAAAAATTTTGGAAATGGCAGGTGACAAATCTTGAAGTTTGATTTACAATTATTCGCGGAAGATGCGGTTGAATATCAAACATCTAAGCAACTTCGCAAAGGAATTCGCAGCTTGAAAAAGAAAATTGCCATTCATTATTACAAAATTGAACATCCTTGGGAAAGTTATTCAGATTGGTTTGATGAACCGAATAGACAGCCTGGAAGAATTAGACATTGGCAAAAAGAAATAGAAAATATGGAAGAATCAATTCAAAATCGCGTTGATGAGCTAAAAAAGAGAGGAGAATCGCTATGAGAAAGAAACTTACTCCTGCCGAAATGAAATATATAATTTATCGAGTTGTAAAAAACGGCTACGAATCCATTGATGAAGCCAAAGAAGAGCCGCACGAATTTAACGAGGGACGAAAGCAAGCCTATTACGAAGTTCTCGACACAATTTATAATCAGCTTGATATTTATGAGCAAAATACTAAAAATTTCGGCTATCCCAATGACTGGGACAAAGCTTTTTTTGCTAAATGAAGAATTATAAGCGACTTTTAGCGTATATTAAGCCGTATTTAGGGCGATTTGGGCTTGCAATCGTCTGTATAATCTGCGCATCGGGTGCAAATTTGTATTTACCGTGGATAATTAAAGATATGATAGACAAAGTGCTCGCCGAACGCGATATGGCAATGTTAAATTTTATTTCGGTGAGTATCGTGGTAGTTTTTGCTATTCGCGGCATTTTTTACTACGGACAATCGTATTTAGTGTCGTATATCGGTCAAAGAGTGGTCGTAGACGTGCGCGAAGTCATGTTTAGGAAATTTCAGCGCATGCCAATGTCATATTTCGACAAACACCAGACCGGCGAGACAATGAGCTATTTAACGAACGATGTCGGGGCAATTCAGTCGGCTTTAGTGGATAATTTAATCGAAATGTTCACGGAAGGCGCAATTTTAATCGGATCAATCGCGATGATGTTCTATTTGGACTGGAAATTGACGCTTTTAACGCTAATAACGGTTCCATTAGTCGGAATTTCAATGCGAATCTTCGGGAAAAAAATAAAATCGACGAGCCGCATAATTCAAGAGAAATTAGCCGATATAACGTCGCTTTTGCAGGAAAGTATCTCGTCAATTCGAGTTGTGAAGTCATTTGTACGCGAAAAATACGAAATAAACCGCTTTAAAGTGGAAAATGAGCTAAATTTTAAGGCAACAATCGATAATGTAAAAATAACGAGCCTATTAACGCCAACAGTAGAGTTTTTAGCGGCAGTAGCGGTGACTTTTATCGTATGGTTCGGCGGATATGAGGTCGTAAACGGGATAATTTCGGCTGGAGCGTTGGTTGCGTTCCTAACTTACGCGGTAAATCTCGCAAATCCGGTAAAAAGATTATCGCGCATTTACGGACGGCTTCAAAAAGCAATGGCGGCTATCGACAGGATATTTGGCGTGCTAGATTTACCCGAAACTGTAAATGATAAGCCGAATTCAGTCGAATTACCGCCGATAAAAGGCAATGTAAGCGTCGAAAACGTGACATTTAGCTATGACGGGGTGCATAATGCGCTGGAAAACGTGAGTTTTAAGGTAAAACCTGGTCAAATGATAGCGTTTGTAGGACCAAGTGGCGCAGGAAAGTCGACAATCGCGAATTTAATTCCGAGATTTTACGATGTAACGTCCGGAGCAATAAAAATTGACGGATTAGACATAAGAGACGTAAAAATTGACAGTTTAAGGGAACAAATCGGCATTGTACCGCAAGAAACGTTGCTTTTTTCGACAACAGTCATGGAAAATATCCGATATGGGCGATTAAATGCGACGGACGAGGAAGTAATTGCGGCGGCAAAGGCTGCAAATGCCGATAAATTTATTTTAGAACTTCCAGAGGGCTATCAAACGAAAATTGGCGAACGCGGACTGAATTTGAGCGGCGGACAGCGTCAAAGAATGGCGATAGCGCGCGCAATGCTTAAAAATCCGCAAATTTTAATTCTCGACGAGGCAACGAGTGCATTGGACACGGAAAGCGAGAAAATTGTACAATCTGCGCTGGATGAATTGATGATTGGGCGTACGAGCTTTGTAATTGCGCACAGATTGAGCACGATTTTTGGCGCGGACAAGATTTTTGTAATAGATAAGGGAAAAATTTGCGAATCGGGCACGCATAAAGAGCTTTTAGCGTTAAATGGCGTATACAGCAACCTTTATAACATTCAATTCAGCAAAATTTAACCCGTTTCCAATGAAAAAATTTTTTCGCGTGGTATAATCGGGAAAAATTTTGGAGGAATCTACATGAATAAAAAAGTTTTGAGTGCTTTGATTATCGGAGCGTTCGTTTTCGGACTGGGCGCGGGAAATATTCAGCCCGTAAGCGCGGATTCGCTCGACAAAGTTAAAGAAGCCAAGCAAAAATACGACAAAGCTAAGGAAAAATACGACAAAGCGCAGGATATGTTCGGAAAAGATAAATCTGACGGCAAAACGCCGCCTGAACCGCCAAAAGACGCTAACGGAAAGCCTTTACCGCCGCCCGAAAGTGATTCTGACGGCTCAAATCGTCCCGAACCGCCTAAAGATTCTAACGGAAAGCCCATGGCACCGCCCGATAACGATAATTCAAATCGTCCTGAACCGCCAAAAGACGCTAACGGAAGACCTTTACCGCCGCCAGACAGAAATTCTGAGCAACATGACAAATAAATCTGCAAAAAAAACGTTTTCCCGTCGACTGACGGGCTTTTTTTTGGTAAAATTAGGGCGAGGTGAATCAAATTGAGACTTTATATAGCAGAAAAGCCGTCGATGGCGCGAGAATTGGCGGCTTGCTTAAAAAATCCGCAAAAATTTAACGGATTCATAAAAACTTCGGGCGGAATAGTGACTTGGCTGGTCGGACACGTGCTTCAACAGGCAGAACCGGACGCTTACGACCCAAAATATAAAATTTGGCGCGCGGAAGACCTGCCGATAGTGCCAAAACGGTGGAAATTGGAAGTAAATCCGTCGACAAATCAACAATTTCAAATTGTAAAAGATTTAATTGCAAAAGCGGACGAAATAATCCATGCGGGCGACCCAGACCGCGAAGGACAGCTTTTAGTCGACGAAGTGCTAGATTTTGTCGGAAATAAAAAGCCGGTAAAGCGAATTTTGCTAAATGCGCTGGACGAAACGAGTATTTTACGCGCAAACAAAAATCTCCGCGATAATGCCGAATTTTTCAATTTAAAACAGTCAGCATTGGCGAGAAGCCGCGCAGATTGGTTAATTGGAATGAATTTATCGCGAGCATACACTTTGGCGGCGCGACGACTCGGTTATGGCGATTTAGTTTTGCCGATAGGGCGCGTGAAAACTCCGACGCTTGGATTAGTCGTGCGCCGCGAACGCGAAATTAAAAACTTCAAACCGGTAAATTTTTATAATATCAGGGCGACATTTGCGCATTTAAACGGAAATTTTCTGGCGCAATTCAAACCGTCGAAAAAAATGTTAGATTTACCGGCATTTGACAGCGAAGGACGCCTAATTGATAAAAAATTCGCGGAAGAATTGCTAAAAAAGTTCTCAAACGCGCCGCTAGACGGAAAAATTTCGTCATTTAAGACGATCGAGCGCAAAGAAGGGCAACCGTTGCCGTTTTCGCTGTCAACTTTGCAAGTTACGGCGGGAAAATCGTTCGGATACACGCCGCAACAGGTTTTAGACGCCGCGCAGAGCCTTTACGAGAAAAAATTAACGAGTTATCCGCGTTCAGACTGCGAATTTTTGCCGACAACGCAATTTCGGGACGCGCAGAGGATTTTACGCCATTTATCAGCGACAAATAACGATAGCTTGAAAAATTTAGTGCTACACGCGAACGCAACGATTAAAAGTCGCGCATGGAATGACAAAAAAATTTCGGCGCATCACGCGATAATTCCGACGCAAAAGCCGCTAAACGTGCAATTACCCGCCATAGAGCTAAATATTTACAATTTAATAGCGAAAAATTACGCCGTGCAGTTCTATTCGCCGCATATTTACGACGAAACCGTTGTTGAGGTCAAATACAAGGGCGAAATGTTCACTTCGCGCGGAAAAGTCGTTAAACAGCTCGGTTGGCGCGAATTTTACGTTGCGCCGAAGGCAAAAGCCGAGGACGAAACGGAAATGATATTGCCGCGCATGAAAACGGGCGACGACGTTACGCACATGAAATCGGAACTAAAACAGGGCACAACGACGCCGCCAAAACCGTTTACCTCGTCGAGTTTGGTGCAGGGCATGAAGGATATTCACAAATACGTAAAAAATCCCGACGCGAAGAAGCAACTCAAGGACGTTTACGGGATTGGAACTGAAGCGACGCGCGCGGCGATTATCGAAGACTTAATCAAGCGCGGATTTTTGCAAATCGCGAAGAAATCGTTGCAACCGACGGAAAAAGCGTACCTTTTGATAGACGCGCTGCCCGACGAGATGACATATCCCGACGCGACGGCGATTTGGGAGGACAAATTGCACTCGATGAGCGCGGGCGACGGCACTTTGGAAGATTTTTTGGCTGGACAAGTAAAATTTACGAGTAAACTCTGCGCGGCGGCGAAAAAAGCCAAATTTGCCGAGGCTGAAGGCGTTTTTAAGTGCCCGACGTGCGGTTCTGCCCTAATTAAGCGCAAAGGCAAGAACGGCGAGTTTTGGGGCTGCCGTTCTTATCCGAAATGCCGCACAACTTTCAACGACAAGGGCGGAAAGCCCGATTTTGACGGAAAAAAGTTTATCCGCGCGAAAAATTTTGATATTCCAGGCGATTTTAATCCCGCCGACTTCGATCCGATAATTTCTTCCGCCGATTTTAGATAAAAAAAAATTTCCCCGCCGATTGACGGGGATTTTTTTGTTGTAAAAGCCTTTTTAACCGATTTTAGCCATCCAAAGACCGTGCAAATTGCAAAATTCGTAAGCGGCAACGGGTTCATCGCCGTCTGCAACGATAAATTCAGCTTCGGGCGCGTCATTCGCGGTCAAATGGACGTATTGCCCGCCTTTTTTCGTCTGCAGGTAAATCCATTGAATCAAATGCGCCTCCGTCATGGGGTGAGCGACGCTGCCGACCTTAATTTTAACTTTTTTGCCGTCGACAGTCACTTGCGGGACGTGTTTTTCCTGCGCGGCGTCAGTTGTGTTGGCTTTTAAGAACTCCATAGGCTTTCCGCCGCAAGAAATATCAGTTCCGCCGCCGGTAATCAGCATAATAATCGATTTTTTGTCGTCCGAAATCAAAATTCTGCTCATAAATCATTCCTCCTTAAAATTATTCGTCAAACCGAGAGAATTTAAGAGTTTCAAGTCGCTTTTGATGTTTGTATTCGACGTGGTGAGCATATTTCCTGTAATTGCGGCTGATGCGCCGTGCAAAAACGCTGACGCGCCGTTATCGGGCAAAAATTTCCTTCCGGCGGCTAATCTGACGTTCGCGGTCGGATTTATGTAGCGGAAAATCGCAATCGTGCGCAAAATGTCTTCGGGCGCGAGAATTTTTAAATTTTCAAGCGGCGTGCCCTTAATCGGGTTCAAAATGTTAATCGGAATCGATTTTATGCCCAAATTCGCGAGTTCAAACGCCAAATCGATTCTATCTTGCCAATTTTCGCCCATACCGATGATTCCGCCGCTGCAAACTTCCAAATCGGCGGCTTGAGCGAGTTTTATCGTCCTAATTCGGTCGTCGAAGGTGTGCGTGGTACAAATTTGCGGAAAAAATCGCCGCGAAGTCTCCAAATTGTGATGATAACGCTTCACGCCCGCAGATTTTAATTTTTTTAGCTGTTCAGCCGTCAAAATTCCGTGAGAGGCGCAAAGTTCAATCTTAAGTTTATCGCGGAGGAGTTTATAAGTTTCAATCGCCAGCTCAAAGCTCTTTTCGTCTAAATTTCGCCCACTCGTCACGATAGAAAAGCGATTTACGCCGGCTTTTTCGTCAGAAAGTGCCACTTCAAGAATTTTTTCCGGCGGCAAGAAGGGATATTCGTCAATTCCGGTCTTATGCCGCGCAGATTGGGCGCAATATTTGCAATCCTCGCCGCAACGTCCGCTTTTTCCGTTAATAATCGTGCAAAAATCGATTCTGTTGCCGAAAAATTTTTCCTGAATCAATTTTGCTCCATTCTGAAGCTTTTCAAGCGGCGTTTTCAATAAAAATTCTAAATCGTCGTCGGGTTTGAGCCGTTCGCCCGCAATTATTCTCTCTGCAATCAAAATTTATCGCTCCTCTAAAATTTTTTGCAACTTCACGCCCAAAATTGCCGCCGCGACCGCTTTTAACACGTCGCCGAACACGAACGGGAACACCGCCATCGTCAAGGCTTCCCAAATTCCAATTTTTAAAATTAAAATCATCGAAATTAGCCCGCCCGCGTAAGTTATCGGCACCGCGATTAAAATATTCGCCAGCGCGTAGCGTTTTAAACTCGGAATTTTGCCTTTTGCCAAACTCAACAGCGGATAAGCGACGAGCCACGCGAAATAAAATCCTCCGACAGGGCCGAGCAGCCGACTTAAGCCCTCGCCGTTCGCGAAAACCGGCAAGCCCATCGCGCCCATTAAAATATACAAAAAAATTACCGTGAATGTTTGCTGCGGCGGCAGGAGATAAGCCGACAAACTCATCGCGAACGTCAAAGCCGTGACATAGCCGGGCGTGAACGGCAACGGGAACGCGATATACGCCGTCACACAGCACAGCGCGACGCACATTGCCATTTTTGTCAGGTTTCTCACTTGCATAAAAGTTTCCCCCCTTGTCAACTCGCCGATTATACATTAGCCGATTGTCAACGTCAACGAATTTGATTGTTTACTGCGAACGCAAAAAAAAAACGTCTCGCAAAGCACGTGATACAAATTCCCATATTTGGGAATTGGAACTTTGCACGCTCAAAATCACCCCAAAAACAGGGGGGTTTTTTTATGCCCGAAAAAACCGCATTGTGACGCGGCTTTTTTAAGTGTTCAATTCCCATATTTGGGAATTGGAACTTTGCGCCTCCAAATCGCCCTTCAAAGCCCATTTCAAGATAAAAAATCGGCTTCAAAGAGCAAAATCGCTCTCGAAACCGTTTCAAAACAAAATTTTCCACATTTGAACCGCCAAAATCAGTTCTGAACGCTTTCACGGACGAATTTTAGAATTTTTTCCGCTATCACGTCGTGTTTTTGCTGATATGTGTGCCCCGTGCGCTCGATGAAGATTAATTCGTTCGATTTTGCCGTCGGCATGTGCGAATTTATATTTTTTAAGAAGCCAACAGGGTTTCCGTCCGTAAAATTGTCGTAAGTTCCAATTATCAACGCTCCGCTGTGCGTAATTTGCTCAACTTGGCTAAAATTCCCGTTCGCGTTGTCCAAAATCCCGCTCAACCAGTCGTGCGCCGTGTTCGCCGTGCAAATTACCCAGCCCATAAAGTAAAACGGCAAAATTTTCGCTCCTTGACCGTATCGAACCAATTTTTCTATAAAATCGCGCTCGCCGTCGCTTACTCCGCTCATCATATGCGTTAAATTCGCCGGACTCATCAAAATAAATCGTTCAACGCGCTTTTTATCGTGGTGACGCGACAAATAATAGATAACTTTGTTCGCGCCGAGCGAATGACCCGCTAAAATCACATGTTTATAATTTTTTTCCACCGCATAATCCAAATAAGCGTCAATATCTTCGTCTGTGTAGGAAAATCTCTCGTTCCACGAGCCAATTAGCTCTTTTTTGCCAGTTTTCGCGTTAAAAGTTTCAATTTCGACCAATGCATCGTTCGTTTGCGCGTAAATAAAGTCAATTCCGTGCTCGCTAAGCGTGTCGCCGATATTATAATAGAACGGATTGCTGTAAAAATTGCCGTGAATGCCGGTTATCGCGATAACAACCGTGTCTGAAGCCTTCGCGGGGAATAAAACGCCGTTTAAAACCGTTCCGCGCCGCGTTTCGACGTTCAAATTCTCCATTTAGCCGCGCCTCCCGCTGAAAATGCATCGATGAGCCGGCGTTTTGTAGCAAGCATTGCAAGAAACGCATTTTGAAACGGAATTTTTATCGGCAAATAATTTTTTTGGGAAATCGGGCTCACGAATCAGCGGGCGCGACAAAGAAATCAATTCAACGCGAGTTTTATTTAAAAATTCTTCCATAACTTGCCGACTGCGCCAACCTCCGACGCAAATTACAGGAATTTTGACTTCATCAGCGAGTTTTGCGGCAAAATCGGCGAAATATCCTTCATTAACGCCCGCTTTTATGCCGCCGACGGACGTTCCATTGCCGCTGACTTCGATTGAATCAATTCCCGCGTTAAAAAGCATTTTGCAAATAAAAATACTTTCATTTTCGTCCAAACCTCCGCTTGTGAAGTCGCTTGAGTTAATTTTTATCGTAATGTGGAGTTTTGGAGCGGATTTTTTAATGCCGCGCAGAATTTCAAGCAAAATTTTAGCGCGATTTTCGATTGAGCCGCCGAATTCGTCGGTTCTATGGTTGACAAGCGGGCTAATAAAGCGACTTAAGAAGAAAAAGTGCGCCGCGTGAATCTGCACACCGTCAAAACCGCAAATTTCAGCGCGAATCGCCGCGTCGACGAACATTTTTATAATTTCGCGGACATTTTCGGTCGACAAATTATTTTCGGAGACTTCGACGAAATTTTTATCGTAAAATGCGCCCAAAGCGAGCTGAATAATCGCCGCGCAGTCCTCAACGTGAATAATTTCGACTAATTTTTTATATTGCGGAATCAATTTGTTGTCGGAAAGGCGCATCATGCCGCCGAAATAAAAATCATTCGTCGAAACGCTCGTAAAACCGGTAATAATCGCTCCGACGCCGCCTTTAGCGAGTTCGCGGTAAATTTCGTAGGTATTTTCGTCGATTGAGCCGTCAAAATCGGCAATTCCTTCCCAAGTGGCAGAACGCACCAAACGATTCTTCAAATGCAAATTATTCAGCTCCACCGCGTCAAAAAGATTTTTCATGTTCATTCCTCCAATCTTGACTACGTGAAGTATAATCGTAAAAAAATTTTTTAGCGAGAACGAATAAAAATCTGCCCGCCACGGAGGTTTGAATGGTGAACGAAAAAAATTATCCGATTGACGCGACATTAAGCGATGTCGTCAACAAAAAATGCCCGATACTTTGCGCGATGGACGTTATCGGGTCGAAATGGAAATTGCCGCTGATTTGGTATCTGCACGAAAAAGACGCCACGCGATTTAACGAATTGATGCGGCGCATACCTGGAATAACGCACTTCATGCTGACAAAATCGTTGCGGGAAATGGAAGCGGACGGTCTGGTCGTTCGCCGCGAGCTAATTTCCGCGCCGCCCAAAGTTGTGGAATATTCTTTGACGGAATTTGGCAAGGAATTAATCCCCGCGCTCAATGAGCTTTACGTTTGGGGAGAAAAAATTTTGAACAAGGCATAAAAAAAGAGCGCGTCTCCGAGTGTGGAAACGTGCTCTTTGATTGACGGAAAATATTTTAGCCGAGGATAACGAGCGATTCGTGCGCTTTGACGGACTGACCTGCCGCAACGTTGAATTTTTTGACGGTGCCGTCGGCGTCTGCGGTGATTTCGTTCTGCATTTTCATTGCTTCGAGGATAAGGAGAACGTCGCCGGCTTTGACAGCCGCGCCTTCAGCCGCAACGAGTTTGATAACTTTGCCGGGCATGGGGGCGTCGATAGAATGTTCGCCCGCGCCCGCCGCAACTTTAGGAGCCGCTGCCGGAGCAGGAGCCGCCTTGGGTGCGGGAGCCGGAGCCGCCGCTTTGGGAGCAGGAGCCGCCGCCTTCGGTGCGCCGCCCGCCGCTTTTACTTCCTCGACCTCAACTTCATAGGTCGTGCCGTTCACAGTGACGTTGAATTTTTTTGTTGCCATTGAAATTTTACCTCCGATTTATCAGCGATTGATTTTGCTCGCGAGAGCCCAGTTGTCGTTGCGTTTAATTTTTACTGCGACGACTTTGCCGCCGCCGCAAACGGACTGAACCGCCGCCGTGATTGCTGCGATGATTTCCGGTTTAATTTTCTCAGCCACAGTAACTCCTCCTTAAAGCGGAATGTTGCCGTGCTTTTTAGCGGGACCTACTTCGCGCTTGCTTGCGAGGGCATTCAACGCGGTGATAACGAGCGGGCGAGTTTCCTTCGGCTCGATAACCATGTCAGCATAGCCGCGTTCCGCCGCCTTGTAGGGCGTCGCAAATTCTTCGACGTATTCGGCGGTCTTCTTGTCCTTTTCAGGGTCTTTGCGGAAGATGATGTTCGCCGCGCCCGCAGGTCCCATAACCGCGATTTCAGCGGAAGGCCACGCCATAACTTGATCCGCGCCTAATTCACGGCAACACATTGCGATATACGAGCCGCCGTAAGCTTTGCGCGTGATAACCGTGACTTTCGGGACGGTCGCCTCGGAGTAAGCGTAAAGCATTTTCGCGCCGTGACGGATAATGCCGTTATACTCTTGGTCAACGCCAGGCAGGAAGCCGGGCACGTCAACCAAATTCACGAGCGGAATATTAAAGGCGTCGCAGAAACGAATGAACCGCGCAGATTTATCAGAGGCGTCAACGTCGAGACAGCCCGCCATGACCGCCGGCTGATTGGCGATAATGCCAACGCTGCGTCCGCCGAAGCGCGCAAAGCAAGTGATGATATTCGTTGCGAAATGTTGATGAACTTCGTAAAATTCGCCGTTGTCGACAATCATGCGGATAACGTCTTTCATGTCGTAGGGCGCGTTCGGATTGTCGGGAATAATCGTGTTGAGCTCTTCGTCTTGACGGTCGGGGTCGTCTTCGTTAAAGACAATCGGCGCGTCCTCCAAGTTGTTGCTCGGCAGGAAGGACAGCAGATAACGGATTTGTTCAATGCAATCTTTCTCGTCCTCCGCCGCGAAGTGAGCCACGCCAGAGCGCGTGTTGTGCGTCATTGCGCCGCCGAGTTCTTCCGCAGTGACTTCTTCCGCCGTGACGGATTTGATAACCGCAGGACCCGTGATAAACATCTGGCTGGTATTTTTAACCATGTAGATAAAGTCGGTGATTGCCGGAGAATAAACCGCGCCGCCCGCGCAGGGACCCATGATGACAGAAATTTGGGGAATGACGCCGCTAGCCGCCGTGTTGCGGAAGAAAATTCCCGCGTAGCCGCTCAATGCGTCGACCGCCTCTTGAATGCGTGCGCCGCCCGAATCGTTAATGCCGATAAGCGGTGCGCCCATCTTCATCGCGAGATCCATGACTTTCCAAATTTTGTGCGCGTGCTTTTCGCCGAGTGAGCCGCCCTCAACCGTGAAGTCTTGCGCAAACGCATAGACGAGCCGCCCGTCAACAGTGCCGTAGCCGGTGACGACGCCTTCGCCAGGTAAATCTTTTTTGTCTTGCCCGAAATTTGTGCAGCGGTGCTTAACGAACATATCGAGTTCAACGAAGGTGCCCTCGTCGAAGAACATTTCGATACGTTCGCGAGCAGTCATCTTGCCTTTTTCGTGCTGTTTATCAATTCTTGCCTTGCCGCCGCCTTGAAGAATTTTTTCCTTCTTGGAGTGCATCAAGGCAATTTTTTCTTCAACTGTCGCCATTAAATTAGCTCCTTCCCTTATTTAATCGGTTGGCAGAGCTCCAACAGGACGCCGTGAGTTGCTTTCGGGTGAATGAACGCAATCATTTTGCCGCCCGCACCCTTGCGCGGTTTTTCGTCGATGAGCTTAACGCCCTTCTCTTTGAGGTCGGCAAGAGCCGCTTCCAAATCGTCGACGAGGAGCGCGATATGCTGAATGCCGCCGCGTCCGCCGTTTTTCTCCATGAACTTTGCAATCGGGCTGGTTTCGTCGGTGGCAACGAGCAATTCAATCTCGCTACCGTTGGGCGTGGGATAAAAACCCGTGGTGACTTTTTGCTCCGCGACGGTTTCTGCGCCCGTGGCTTTCAAGCCGAGCAATTCCCAGAACGCGCCGACTTCCTGCAAATCTTTCGCGGCAATGCCGATGTGGTCTACGCCAAGAACTTTGAACATTAAAAACCCTCCTAAAATCAATGCGAAATGCGTAGTGCGTAATGCGCAATTCAAAATTCATTACGCATTGCGCCTTGCGCATTCCTAATTGCTTTTTAAACTTCCCTGAAAATTTTCACGCGGGTGCCGGTCGGGACTTTATCAAGCGGCGCAGGCTCCTCCAACTTTTCGCCGAAGACCAACTGCGCGACCAAATCCCAGCTTTCGGGCAAGTCGAAGATTTGTTTAATCGGCTCGTCAATCAGCGGGTTGTAGTGCTGCAAATTCGCGCCAAGCCCCATGTCTTCAAGAGCCGTCCATACCGCGAACTGCAACATGCCATTAGCCTGCATAGCCCAGCCGGGGAAACTGTGCTTGTATTCGGGGAACTGGTCTTGCATGGCTTTAATCATGTTGCTCGACTCGAAGAAAAGAATCGTGCCGTAAGCCGCCTCGAAACTGTCAAGCTTTGCTTTCGTCTCGGCGAATTTGCTAGCGGGAATGACGGCCTTGAGCACGTTGTTGGCGCAGTGCCAAACGTTTTCGTGGTGGTCAAGCATGGTGATGACGACGCGCGCCGACTGCATGTGGAACGGCGACGGAGTATCTTTAGTCATGCGCTCGACCGCCGCAATTATCTCCGATTGAAGCACGGGAATATTTCTGCCGAGTTTGTAGATTGAACGGCGGCTTTTGACTGCCTCTTGATAACTTTTCATTATAATTCTCCTTACCACTAACCCAAAAAATTTTTTTCTATTCGGTAAAAACTTTTCCGTTGGACTTCGCGCCCAGGGCGATTGCCGGATTAATCCAATTTCCGTTTGAGTCATAGCTCATCATTCGATTTTTTATCGCTTGCGGATTGGTGTAAGCAATGCCATTGCCCGCCGCTTGCTCCATGGAAGAGATAACGACTTTGTAAGCTTTGCTGTTCGTGTCTATTCCGGCGTCCTGCAATTTTTTTACGCCAGCTTTGCTTTTCACCGATTCTCCCTGCATTTGTCGAATAAAATCGCTTACGTCCCTGACCATTAGCATAAAAACTCCTCCTTGAGTAAAATTGCTCCTGCTGTGTAGAATTTATTTGCGCATGTCGCCCGTTTCGAGGAAGCGCGTATGGAAACTCAAAGCCTCGTGCAGAAGGTGCGGCGTGGCAGCCTTCTTCGTGGCGGCGAGGGCGCGTTCGTAATAGTCAAGCAACAGCGGGCGATAATCGGGGTGTGCGCATTTGTTGATGACTTCCAAAGCGCGTGTGCGAGGTTCAAGCCCGCGCAGGTCGGCGATACCGTATTCGCTGATTATGATGTCAACGTCGTGTTCGGTGTGGTCAATGTGCGAGCAGAACGGAACGATTGAACTAATCTTGCCGCCCTTAGCCGTAGACGGCGTGTAGAAAATCGTCAGGTAAGCGTTGCGTGCGAAGTCGCCGCTGCCGCCGATACCGTTCATCATTTTAGTGCCGGTTACGTGCGTGGAGTTGATGTTGCCGTAGATGTCGACTTCAAGCGCGGTGTTCATGGCGATAACGCCGAGACGGTGAACGACTTCGGGCGAGTTGGAAATTTCTTCGGGACGGAGCAGAATATATTTGCGGTAGGTGTCAATGTCTTTGTAGAATCTTTCCATGCCGGCGGGCGACGGGCTAAACGCCGTACCGCTTGCAAATTTGAGTTTGCCCGCGTCGATAAGGTCAAGCATCGCGTCCTGAATAACTTCCGTGTAGACAACGAGGTCAGTCATGTCGCCTTCGACGAAACCTTCCAAGACCGCATTGGCAACATTGCCGACGCCCGATTGAAGCGGGAGCAAACCTTTGGGCATACGACCGGCTTTAATTTCCGCCTTCAAAAGTTCGAGCGTGAACGCCGCCATTTTCTTGGAGTTTTCGTCAATCGGGGAGAGGTCGCGCGTATGGTCTTTGATGTCGCAGGGGACGATGTACTTAATCTTGTCGGGCGTGCAGGGGATATAGGGCGTGCCAATCCTGTCGTCGGCGTGGACAATCGGAATGGGCAGACGGTTTGGCGGGTCAAGCGGAACATAAACGTCGTGCATGCCTTCCAGCTCCAAAGGTTGCGTGGTGTTGACTTCTACAACCACGGTGTCCGCGCTTTGAACGTAGCTTGCCGCGTTGCCCAGCGAAGTTGTCGGGATTAAATTTCCCTCCTCGGTGATAGCGCAAGCCTCAACCAACGCGAAGTCGGGTTTCTTTTTAATAAAGCCCGTGCGAGTAAGTTGCGCGCTCTCGGAAAGGTGCAAGTCGAGATAATCAACCGTGCCGTCGTTGATGAGCGGGCGGAGTTTGCTGTCCGTTTGATAGGGCAGACGCTGTTTGATGCCTTTGACTTCGGCAAGTGCGCCGTCGAGTTCGGGACCAGTCGACGCGCCTGTCCAAATGTTGACTTGGAAGGGGTCGCGTTTCATGCGCTCGGCAAGGGCAAGCGGCACAGCTTTAGGATAAGCCGAAGCCGTGAAGCCGCTGCAAGCAATCGTCCAGCCCGGCTGAATCCAATTCGCTACTTCTTCCGCGCTGACAATTCTGCTCTGCAAATCCTTGTTGCGCACTCTGTCGGTAATATCAATCATTAAATTTCTTTCCTCCTTTGTATAATCGCTAATTATAATTATTCTTCCCTCGATTTATTAAAGTTTAACACGTCGATAATTTAACGTCAACCGTTGCAATTTTATTTTTTGGCGGCGGCAAGTAATAAAATTTCCCAAAAACATTGCGGCATAAAAAGTTTTTGTGTAAAATATATCAGCTGTTTAACGAAGACAAAACGGAGGTGATAGATTGAGAATCGACAAGCGGCGGGCAGACGAAATGCGCGAAGTTTTTCTGGAACGGCGTGTGCAAAAATTTCCTGCAGGCTCGGCTTTGATTGAAGTCGGCAACACAAAAGTTCTCTGCGCGGCGACGATTGAAGATAAAGTTCCGGCGTTTTTAAAGGGTACGGGCACGGGCTGGCTCAGCGCGGAATATTCCATGTTGCCCGGCGCGACGACAGAACGAAATCCGCGCGAACGATCAAAAATCGGCGGGCGCACGGCTGAAATTCAACGGCTAATCGGTCGGGCACTGCGCTCCGTGACGGATTTGGAAGCACTCGGCGAACGTTCCATAATAATTGACTGCGACGTTCTTCAGGCTGACGGCGGCACGCGCACGGCGTCGATAACGGCGGCTTTTGTCGCGTTAGTCGAAGCTTGCGAAACGATTTACGAAGTCGGCGGCGTCTTCCCCGTGAAAGATTTCGTCGCGGCAATTTCGGCGGGCATTTCCACCGACGGCGAAAATCTTTTGGACTTGTGCTATGCCGAAGACAAAGCGGCGGCGGCTGATTGCAATGTCGTCATGACGGGCGCGGGCGAACTCGTCGAGGTGCAGATAACCGCAGAAAAAAATCCCTTCACGCGCCCACAACTCAACGCGCTTTTAGACTTGGCGGAAGGCGGCATCAACGAATTAATTTCCCTGCAGAAAGACGCTCTCGGCAGAGAATTGGTTTGGCGCGTCGGTCGCGTCGGCTGAAAATTTAATGTTCGCTGAAGTTTTCAAAACGATTTAAAGAGAGGAGGAGGTTATCATAAAAAAAATTGTGCTCGCGTCGAAGAATTTGGATAAAGTCAAAGAAATGCGCCTTGTCCTCAAAAATTTACCGCTTGAAATTTTGTCGCTCGCCGATTTTGACAACTTGCCTGACGCTGTGGAGGACGGCGCGACGTTCGAGGAGAATGCGTTAATCAAAGCTAAATTCTTCCGCGAACAGACGAGGCTCGCTTGCCTTGCTGACGATTCGGGGCTGGAAGTCGACGCGCTTAACGGTTTACCTGGCGTTCATTCGGCACGGTTCGCGGGCTATCACGCCGACGACATCACCAACAATCAGAAACTCCTTGACGAACTGAAAAAAATCGGCGTCACGGAATCGGCGGCGGCTTATCGGTGCGCGTTGGCTTTCGTTGACACCGACGGCACCGAACTTTTAACGGAGGGCAAAATAAGCGGCAAAATTAAAACCGTCGCCCAAGGTAGCGGCGGCTTCGGTTACGACCCATATTTTTACATTGACGAGCGACGCACCATGGCTCAACTTTCCGTCGACGAAAAAAATTTAATCAGTCATCGCGGCGCAGCACTTAGGGAAATGATTTTGAAATTAAAGAGGCGTTTCCGATGAAGATTGGACTTATAAGCGACACTCACGGAAATTGGTCGTCGATAGATCAAGCGTTGAGTATCGCGCAAAATATGGATATGTGGCTCCACATGGGCGATTGCACGCCCGACGCAGAGTATTTGCAATCATTAGTTGACGTGCCCGTTTACGGCGTGGCGGGCAACTGCGACTGGCCAACCCCCAACATTTTATACGAGAAAATTATCGAAGTCGCAGACCACAGAATTTTTATCACGCACGGTCACAACTACGGCGTGCGCTACACGCAAGAATATATCATGGAGGCGGCCGAATCGCAGAACGCGGACATTGCGGTTTACGGTCATACGCACATTGTCGAATATCTGATTGGTCCGCCCGTCATCTTAAATCCCGGCAGTGCGTCCCGCCCACGCGACGATACACGCGGCTCATTCATGGTCATGGAGCTGGAACGCGGCTCCGACCCGCGTATCACCGTCGTTCGCATGAAACATCGCAATTAATAACTTATCAAAAAATCCCTCGCTCACTTGAACGGGGGATT
>JAFPVP010000090.1 GCA_017412925.1 Selenomonadaceae bacterium | reverse complement strand
GGGCAAGCCCCAATTCCACGGGCAACGTGACGTTGCATCCAGTTAGCGCGATTAGCCGACAAAAAATTTCAGCACATCGCCGCGCTTAAACGTCAACGCAATTCCGTTAAAAATTCTTCAAAGGGCAAGCCCCAATTCCACGGGCAACGTGACGTTGCATCCAGTTAGCGCGATTAGCCGACAAAAAATTTCAGCACATCGCCGCGCTTAAACGTCAACGCAAGTCCGTTAAAAATTCTTCAAAGGGCAAGCCCCAATTCCATGGCAGATTTAAATTCTCGGCGTGCGTGATGCACTTTGCAACGAAATCAGCCGCCTTGCGCGTCGCGTCCGTCAAAGTTTCGCCGTTGAGCCAAGACGCCGCCGCCACCGCAAAAAATGCGTCGCCCGTGCCTGACCTGTCGCCGCCCAATCGCCGCGAAGTTACCAGATTAATTTCTCCGCCGTCAAAAATAAAATTGGAAATGTTAGAGCCGTCGTCAATGTCGAGCGTCACGCCGGTAATCACGACGCGCCCGCCGCGAGTTTTCGCCGCAATGTTCGCCGCCATCGTCGCCAGTTCCGAATCGGAAATTTTTTCGCGATAGGGCATGCCCAAAAGTTCGCAAGCCTCAGTTAAATTCGGCGTGACAAGGTCAGCGAACTCCAAAAGCTCGCGCATACGGCGGCACATTTCCCGCGTGTAGGATTTGTAAATTTTGCCGTGGTCGCCCATGACGGGGTCGATTATCACGACGGCGGGGAAATTTTTTATGAAGTGGCGAACAATTTCAATCTGCGCGGCGGAACCTAAAAAGCCCGTGGCAATCGCGTCGAACGTCAGATTATTTTTGCGCCAGCTGTCGATATAATTTTCCATGCGGTCGGTGTAATCGTCCATGAAATAATTTTCAAAGCCCGTGTGCACGCTCAGCAACGCCGTCGGCAACGGGCAGACTTGAATTTTCAGCGCGGAGATTATCGGCAACTCCACCGTCACGGAGCACCGCCCAAAGCCCGTCATGTCGTTTATCAGCGCGATTTTTTTTTGCTTAAGCATGACGTTCAACCAGAATTTTTTTTGCGACGCCCTCAAATTCGCCGCGCCCATAGTTGACGAACGGCACGATTGAAATTCCGCCGCGAACACTGAAAAGCCCTTCGACTTCCAAGTAGCGCGGCTCCAAAAGTTTAATCAAATCGTCGGCAATCGTGTTGACAACGTCCTCGTGAAAAGTTCCGTGGTTGCGAAAGCTCGTCAGGTAGAGTTTCAAGCTTTTGCTCTCGACGAGTTTTTTATCGGGAATGTAGCGGATTTTTATCGTGGCGTAGTCGGGCTGATGAGTTATCGGGCAAAGGCAGGTGAATTCGTCGCTGGTGAGCGTCACGAAATAATTTTTGTCGCTGTTGTGATTTTCTATAGCCTCCAAAAATTCGGGCGCGTAATCGTATTTGTAAGCTGTGATTTTTCCAAGATTTTTAAGTTCCATAAGGTCTCCTTTTAAGCGGCGCGTCTGCCGTCAACAATCTGCGCGTCGGAAATTCTTTGCAGGACGTCCGAGAGTTTATAAGTTGCGTTGGCGTCGACAGCTTGCAGCCCGCGCAATTTCAGCGCAACATTCATCGGCGGGTTGTCGAGCGTGAGCATTTCGCGATTGATAATCTGCGCGGTGGACGGATAAACGAGGCTCAAGCTGGCGTATTCGGTGTCGTCGGTGCCGCGAAATTTTTTGATAACTATCTTAGACGCAATCGGAACGCGCCATTCAATCGTGCCGGGCAAAGTGTATTCTTCCACGCCGAGAGCCGTCAGCAAGCTGGAAAGATTGGAATCGTGTCCGCAGATGAAACTAAATTTGCGCCCCGTCGTGTTGAGTTCGTCGGAGATGACAGCGAGCATCGGGCTTGCGAAAACTTTTGCGCCAAGCGGGCGGTCGAAATTGCTGTTAATCAGCAGGGAAGAAATTTTCGCCACGTCGCGCATTTCGGCATCGCTGTAGGAAACTTTGCCGTCGTAATAATCCATAAGTATGGCGTCAGCGGCAAGATTAATTTTGCTCAAGGAGCCTTCCGCTCTCAATTCGGCAACTTCTTTGCGGACTTTTACCGACGAATCGGCGGGATTAAATTTTTCGCCGCTAAGACGTTCGACGGTTGCAATTTCCTTGCGAAAGTCAGCGATTAATTTTTTGCCGTTAGCTTCGGCGGAGAGTTTTTTAGTAAAAGCGGGTTCGACCTGCGGAAGAAAGACGCGATCTTTCTGCCCCAAGGCGCGGTGATATTCAATCGGAATGTTCGCGATAGGGAATGCGCCCGCCGAAAAATATTTTGCCGTGGCGATTGTCCGCTGATAGGAATTGGCGTAGAAACGAACTTCTCCGACGGACGGCTGGGCGTTTTTCGGGAAGAGACCTTGCGCCCTGAGTTGCGCTCCGAAATATTGCCCCATAAGCGTTTCCATTTCGCCGCCGCGCAGTGTCAAAAGCCCGCGGTCGTCGCCCGCTTTGAGCGAATTGCGCAGGTTGTGCCGGCTAATTACAACGACTTGTTCAAGCTGATAATCCGTGGCGTGCGCAGTAGCAAAAAACGTTACCGTGACGACGAAGACTATCAACAGCGAAAAAATTTTCCTCAAGTGAATTCCTCCTTAAAGTCCGAGATTCGGGATGGCGTTAAGCGTCGAGTCGGCGAAAGTTTTTTGGTAGTAGCCGCGACAGGCAATCATTGCGGCGTTGTCGGTGCAGAGAATTTTCGACGGATAGAAGAATTTAAATCCGCGACGTTGGCAAGCCGTGCGCAAAGTTTTTTCCAGCGATGAATTAGCCGCCACGCCGCCCGCCAAAACAATTTTATCCAGCTTGAATTCTTCCGCCGCCGATAAAGTTTTTTCAGCCAGCGTGTCAACGACCGTCTTTTGGAAACTCGCCGCCACGTCAGCAAAATTAATCGGCTCGCCCTTCATTTGCGCGGTATTTAAAAAATTTAGAACCGCCGACTTGAGCCCGCTGAAGCTGAAATCGTAGCCGGTAACTTTCGGGTGCGGAAAAGTTATCGCGTCGGGGTCGCCGAGTTTTGCCAGCTTATCAATTTCGGGACCGCCAGGATAAGGCAAGCCCATGACCCGCGCGATTTTGTCGAAGGCTTCGCCCGCCGCGTCGTCGCGTGATTGTCCTAAAAGTTCAAAGCTGTTGTAGTCCGTCATTTTAATCAGCGCGGTGTGTCCGCCCGAAACTACCAACGATAAAAACGGCGGCTCCAATTCGGGTGCGCTAAGGAAGTTCGCGAAGATGTGTCCTTCCAAATGATTGACGGCGATTAGCGGGATTTTCAGCGCGTACGCTAAAGATTTCGCCGCCGATAAGCCGACGAGTAATGCGCCTGCTAATCCGGGTCCGAACGTCACGGCGATTTGATTTATATCGCGCAGTTCTACGCCCGCCACGGAAATTGCTTCGTCGATAACCGGCATGATGTTGACGATGTGTTTGCGCGAGGCTATCTCTGGCACGACGCCGCCGAATTTCCTATGCAACGGAATTTGCGTTGATATGACGTTCGATAAAAGCTCCCTGCCGCCGCGCAGGACTGCCGCCGCCGTCTCGTCGCAACTCGTTTCAATTCCCAGCGTTAAAATTTTATTCATCGGGAAGTTTCACCACACAAAAATTTATCGGAATATTTTCCGCGCTGAATTTGTTTTCGTACTCGGTGCGGATATTATCGGGCGGCTCGGCGGCATGCAAGTCGTTGGTCACGTCGCGAACTTCAAGACCCGCCAGCGCGAATTGCTCCAACGAAAAATCAAAAAGCCCGCGATTGTCCGTCTTAAAGTAAATTTCCCCGCCGCGCTTGAGAATTTTTTTATACAGCTCCAAAAATCTCGCGTGGGTCAAGCGGCGTTTGGCGTGACGTTTTTTAGGCCACGGATCGCAAAAATTTATGTAAAGCCTGTCGACTTCGTGCTCGGAAAAAATTTCGGTGATGTTCGCCACGTCGAAGACAATCAAGCGGACGTTGCTAAGATTTTTTTCGCGAACTTTTCTTGCCGCCGCCAACACGCACGTCGCCTCGACCTCCAGCCCGATAAAATTTATCTGCGGAAAACGTTCGGCTATCTGCGTGATGAAGTCGCCCTTGCCCGTGCCCAATTCGACGAACAGCTCCCGCTCCGAATCTTTTTTTATCGGCTGAACGTCGCCGCGCGTTACGAAGTCCGCGAACGCTTGTAATTTTTCGTCAGTGTGAGGCTTTTTCCTCAAACGCAAAATTTTTCACCCCTCGTCGAGTCCGATTAAATTTTCTTCGTGCATGAACGCCGACAATTTTTTTATGCCGCCCATGACCGCGCGATAATGTTCAGGCGTCAATGATTGCGAGCCGTCGGACAGTGCCCGCGCCGGATTCGGGTGCATTTCCATCATCAAACCATCTGCGCCCGCCGCTATCGCCGCCAACGCCATAGGCTTGACCATGCGCCATTTGCCCGTGCCGTGACTTGGGTCTACGATTATCGGCAGGTGTGATAAATGTTTGACCGCCGCCACCGCGCTCAAGTCCAAAGTGTTGCGCGTGTAAGTCTCGTAAGTTCTGATTCCGCGTTCACACAGCACGACATCGGGATTGCCCGCGTTCATTATGTATTCGGCAGCGTTTAGCCACTCGTCAATCGTCGCCGCCAGCCCGCGCTTTAAAAGGACGGGGCGTTTGCATTTGCCGACCTCTTTAAGCAGTCCGAAGTTTTGCATATTGCGCGCGCCGATTTGCAACATATCAGCATATTCAGCGACGGGAGCAATGCCCTCGACCGTCGTGACTTCCGTGACAATTTTTAAGCCCGTAGCTTCACGCGCCGCCGCCAAATATTTTAAACCCTCGACTTCAAGCCCTTGGAACGAATACGGCGAAGTTCTCGGCTTGTAGGCTCCTCCACGCAAAAATTGTGCGCCGCCGTCTTTGACAATCTGCGCGGCTTTCAAAAGTTGCTCGCGGCTTTCGACGGCACAAGGACCCGCCATGACGACCGGAACGCCTCCGCCGATTTTCACGCCGCTAACGTCGATAACGCTCGCTTGCGGGTGAAATTCGCGGCTCGCCAATTTATAACTCTTGGAAATCGCAACGGAACTTTCAACGCCCGGCAACGCATCTATCGCCACGCTAGCCAGCTTGGTCTTGTCGCCGATAACGCCGACGATTTTTTGTTGCGCGCCTTCCATTATCTTTGCGTCAAGCCCGACGCTCTTTATCGCCTTTATGACCTCGTTAATATTTTGTGAAGTCGCCTCCGGATTCATTATGATGACCATGCTAAAATCTCCTTACTTTTAATTGTTTATGTACTATAGCAGATACAAAATTTATTGGCAACTTCAGCCGCCGCTCCGTTGGCTTTTTTGTTGATAAAAACCTTTCCACATTGTAAAATATCGATAAGGAGTTGATTAAAATGATTGAAGCACAAACTTTGGAGCAAATGAACCTCGATGGGAGCAAATTGATAAATTTCGCGCCTGCCGAACTGAAAATTTTCAAAGAAGAGCTCGATAAGCAATTCGCGGAAGGAAATGGCGTCGACATCTTCAAGGCTCTGCGCAACGCTCGCTATCTTGCAATGCTTGACAGGAGCTTTAAAGAGATTGAGGAAGGTCATTATATCGAATTCGCGGACGAAGAATGGGAGAAATTCATAAACGATAAAGATTTTGAAGTAATTATCATGGGAAATTATAGAATTCAACTTGTTTGGGACAATGAATCTAAAGTTTGGACGGCAACGAGTGAAGATATTCCAGGATTAATTCTTGAAGACGAATCCGCAGCAAAATTAATTAAGAGAGTTATGCTTGTTGCGCCCGAAATTTAAAAATAGCGCACCTCGTCGCGCAAAAAGCTCAGCTCGTATATCTGCGGCTCCAATTTATTTGTTAATTCTTCCAAACTCAATTTCGCGTCCAAACTCATGCGCACTTGATACCAGCCCGCGTCCCAGTCCGTTATTTTCCAACGCTCAACGTCTAATTTCTTCAACTCCGCGTAAAAAAGCTTGTAAATCTCCCGACCAGCATTTAAAACCGCTAAAGCCTCGCTCGAAAGGTCTAAGCGGTTATTTTTTATCCATTTCGCCGCGAATCTGTCCTCCGTCGCCGCCTCTAGTCGCGCTTTTATCGCCGATGACGTGCATTCCCAACTCCGCACCTCCGACAGCTCGAACGGATAAAAATTATTGTGTATCTGATAAATTTCCCCTTCGTATTCTACGTCGCTAAGGCTCGCTGTCTGGTTCGACGCAGAAAATAGGCTCCATATCACCGCGTCTGTTATAAATTCGCGGCTCAACGGCTTGTTCGGCTGTAAAAATTGGTCGCGGTCATTTAGCCACGTCGCTTTTGGCAAACGACGCACCATGTGCACTATCATTGCCTGTTCAAAATTCTCCGGCGTAACTGATAACGCGCCCGCGCTTACATATGGCGCAGATAATATCGATACGTAAGTTTGATTTGAAAATTCATTGCCTTTAACAATCAAAGACGCTAAAAAACCGTCCGAAATTCTATCGCGGCGGTCTTTATTTTTATCTGCAAGGTTTAATGCGCCTGAAAACGGCGGAAATTTCTTTTTACACGGCGGACGCTCAATCCATTTACTTAAAAACTCTTCACGCCGCGCAGATTTAAAAATTTTTATTGCAGGTCTAACTAAGTAACTGTTCTTATAATTCTCCCAAACCTCTAACAAAATTTCTTGCTCTTCCAATGAAATACGCTCGCTAAGGTTCCAAATTAAAAAGCCAACAGAAAATTTCCCTGTGCAACCATTGAAATTCTTAGAACTAAAAACAAAGCCACGTTCAAACTTATATCTGAAAACTTTATCGCGAAATTTCTGGTCGTTAGTTGAATTTATATATTTTGGCGTAGAAAAAATACCGAGATAAGCAGTTTTACCTGCAAAATCTCGGCTGATTCGATAAATGAACTGCGTAAATAATTCTTGGCTAGTTTTTCCGAGCTTTTCTGCTGTCATAAGTTTTTTAATTCTTGTCATTGAAACGCCGTCTTTATTTACATTATCGCTTTTATTGTTGTTTGCAGTGACGTAAGGCGGATTAATGAAGATAATCCATTTAATATTGGGGTTAGCAAGGTCTTCGCGCAGGTTTTCGGGCAATTTATCGGCGTCGTCATTCAAAAAATCGTATTGAAAACACGTCGCGGCAGAAAAAGTTTTCGCGCAATAGTCCGCTTCGTCTTTAATCAGCGTAGAAATATAGCATTTAGCGAGCGCATCTTCCGGCAAAGAAAATTCAAGATTGCCGGTGCCCGCCGCCATATCCCAAAGGCGAAAATTTTCATCTTTCCACCACTCGCCGACGGTTTTTTGAAGATAATCAACGGCTTTATCGGCAAAAAGTTTCGGCGTGTAAAATTCTCCGGTGAAACGGCGCAAATTTTCTTCGGTCATTCTGTCCATACGCTGGCGCACGGAAATAATCGTGTCGCGATTGCGAATTTTATCGTATTGGCTCCAAAAAGCTTTGTAAGCGTCAATGTCAATGGGTTTGTAAATTTGTTTGCCGTCGGTCATGTGGAAAAGGACTTTTGAGCCGATAATTTCGGATTTATCGCCTTCAATGTCGGTTATGAAGTATTCGGACGGCTTATGAGAATTTTTAACGGCGTCGCCGAACAAACTTTGCCAATAATTGAAGATAGCGTCAAAATTATTCGGCGTGATAATCTTTTTCTCAAACTTTTTGGACTCTTTCCTAATGCGTTCAATATTGGTTACGAATTTAATTTCATCAGAAACGTCCGCGAATTCGTAAATGATGGCGTCTGTGATGATTTTTGAGTTTGTAAGGTCGGAAACGAGAATTTTGCAGGGCGAAGAGGGCGGCAAAGCCCAATCGTAGCGAATTTTATTGCTGTAGAACGGGAAAAAGTTATTAGTTTCAAAATACGCGCCGAATTTTTTAGTAACGACGGAAATATAAGGGCTAAGGGGGCGCGGGTCATCGCCTGAATACAATCTTTGGGCGTAATAGAGAGCTTGAGCGACAGTTTTGGCTAACGCGGGAGTATTTTTAAAGTTTTCATTGGTTTTGAACTCGAAAAAGATTTCTGGCGTGTAAAGGTCGATATAATTGGTTGAATCGAAGTTGCGAATGCCAAAATAGTTGGCAAAATAGTGTACAAGAGCGTCTTCCTTCTTTGCGGGCTTGATATACTCGTAAAAATGCTTTTTAGCCATGAAAAATCACCTCGTGAGCTGATTTTAGCAGAAAAAATGGTTTGAGGCAAAAAAAAAATGCCCTCGCGGGCGATTTTGAGGTTTTAAAGTCATTTTGAGCAAAAAAAATCGCCTTCGCAGGCGTTTTTGAGGAGCAAATGACAAATTCCTAAATATGGGAATTTTACAAGTTGTATCTTTCAAGCTCGGTTACTTCGACGTTATCGGCTTTAATTTTCATTACGGGATAGAGGTCTTCGCCGGGTTCGTAACGGACAAATTCAAACGTGTAAATAATCAACGCGCCGTCATCAGCAATTTCAGTCTGTAAAATTTCGGGCGTGCAATCGCTGAAAAGTTTGCTCGGCTCGTAGCCGTCATACGAATAATTCGAGACATTCTCAAAAGTCACAGCAATTAAACCATTCTTAGGCGTCGTTTTGTCGTACCAGTTCTGCATCCAAAAACAAAATTCAATTGTCAGCGTGAGAGTTTTATTTTCGGCATCGTATTCGATTTTTTCAATGTCGCTGTCGTGCAGATAATATTTGTACTCAAATTCAGCAAGTGTCAATTTAACCATCTCCATTTTTTTTGGGAATAATGTGCGATTCGTCAGAGCCGTCTTTAACGGGATTTCCGTCTTCATCAAAGTACAAATCAATTTTACCTTTTGTGAAAGGATTGTAGATGTGCCAATGATCTTTAGCTTCAAAACCGTGTTTGCCTTCTTGTCCGAGATCGAAACGCGCTCTGAGTTTTGTTATTTTGTGATAAAATTCTCTGTGTAAATAGTAGACGGGATTCTTCTCTACCACAAATTCATACCATTCTTGAAGGAAAATTTGAGTGGGAGCTGGCGGCAGACTTTTAATAAGTTCAATGATGTCACCGATTGTCCCAAAAAATTCATAACTTTTCTTTTTGCTCATATGTCTAATTTGGTCACCTCCCTGAAAGTAACTTCGTGAAATCTTGGCGGGTCGTAAAATGTAACGGGAATTCCGCGCTCAATATACTTGTCAAAGAAATTTCTACCTTTCTTGCCGTACATTAAAATATGGCGCGGATTCAAAGTTTCAATCATGATTTCCAGACCTTCGGTAAAGCGATCTTCGTCATGTTTTGTGCCGAGACAGCCGACCGTACTTACACAAACGATACTGTTCTGCTCAATGCCGCGAAAACAATATTTATAGGTTTCGGGCGTGCCCCAACGGACGTTATTTATAACTTGAATTCCATTTTTTCCAAGCCAGTAGCCGAAAGCCCGCATTCTGTAGGTATTGTAAACCTTTATCGCGGCAGGCATATCTTGATAGGTAGAAAAATCGGGCGTGATAACACCGCCGCAACGTTTAAATTTTTTCAAGGCGGTTTGAGGATGATTCCAAACGCTTTCAAACTTGTAATCGTCCATATAAAAATGTACAAAGCCGGAATAGTGCTCGTTCTTTTGAATATCGCTGTAATAGATTAAATTTGACGGGATTGACTTCGCAGTGCAAGGGCATTCGGGAATATCGAACTCCCAACAAAATTTTGCTCCCTCAACCATAAAAGCCTTGTAAATATTTCGGAATTGTTCAATTGCGTAATTATTCAATTTAAATCACCTCGCGGGCGAGTATAGCTTGTCTTGAATTCTTTGTCAAGTTTTGAGATAAAATTTTTCAGAACAGCCTAATCTGTCTTGTTAACTGTTCCAAAAATTCTTCTTTACTCCGATAAATTTTGCCGTCCTTATCAACATAAATAAGTTTCAGTTCCCAGTGTGAGAGTCGAATCCTCATTGCGGTATACGACACGCAAAAAGTTTCTGCCAACAAAGATACTTTCCTATCGGCAGAAAGATAATCCGATAAAGCATCGGAATTAAATTTGGCGAATTCATCGCGTACAAATTGTTCCGGCATAAGCAAATATGTCGCGAATTTTTCTGCCTCGCGTTCTATTTTCGGCGAATGTTGACCAACTAAATTTCTGTGCAAAACCCAATGTCCGATCTCGTGCGCGATTGTGAAATTTTTCAACCCGCAATTAGCTCTGAATTTATCTGCGCGGGATTCATTCATATAAATTTTTTTATCTGAAACCGATAGTTGCGCCGCCGCATCATTATTTTCAAAATTAGTCCACTCAATGTCCAAATCAAAATGAAATTCGGCTATTCGCTCGGCATTTATTGGAGGCTTTGAAATTTTTTCTGCTTGAATAATTTTATTGGCTAATTGTTCAATATTTTGGCTCAAACTTTCTCCTCCGCTTGCTCGATTATTTTTTCCACAATTCCGCGTTGAGTTTCATTTAATTTCGGAAAGACACGCAAAAAATCTACTGCGAGTTTGTCTTCAACGATTGTCTCTTGAAAATTTTGCGGAACTTTTTTAGCCAACAGAATTAATTCTTCAGCGTCTGTTTCCAAAAACATTGCAAGTCGTCTGATAGTGGATTCTGCGGGCGGACGGAGACCTTTGTCGTTTTCTATTTTGCTAATGTATGTGAAATCTACGCCGACTGAATCCGCTAACTCCGATTGCGTAATTTTTTTCGACTTGCGCAACCGTTTAATTTTTTGTCCGAACGTTTCCATTATCAATCACCTCGCAAAAATAATAATTTGCTTTGATTTGATTGTCAAGTTAAAAATATCTCACTTGCAAAAGCTCAATATCGTTCAAACTTATGCGCACTTAATATCAATCCGCGACCCAATCTTTGATTTTGCAATGCACGACGTTCAATTGCTCCATTTCCGCGTAAAATTGCTTGTAAATTGCTTTTGCGGATTTTAAAATCGCTAATGCCCCACTAGAAAGTTCATAATTTAATTTATGGTAAAGAAAAATCTTCTGCATCGTCGAAAATGGGAATTAAGGCTTCGTGCGAAAAAAAAAGCCCTTTTTTAGGGCAAAATGAGTTTGGAATGAAAATTCTGCCGTGATGATATAATCAAGCAGAAATAATTTTTACGCCTAATTTTTCAGCTAAAGAACTCTCCTCTTCGGAGAGTTTTTTTTCTGTAATCAGCCCGCAAACTTTGTCGATAGTGCTGAATTGGTAATTACCAATCACGCCAATCTTCTGACCTTCCGCCATTACGTAAGTTTCCTTGCTAATTTCAATGATACGGGCTTTGTGAACGCCTTCGGCGGGATTATTAACGCTAAGGGAATTATTTTTGAAGTCGACGCCGCTAGCACCGATAAACGCGAGGTCGGGACGGAATTTAGAAGTGAATTCTAAGTTAAGAACGTCGGAGAAGCCGTCGCGGGACTGATTAATCAAACCGCCGGCAAAATAGAGCTCGATGTTGGGATTGCGCGCCAGAATTACCAGTACATCAATCATGTTAGTAAATATTTTGAGAGAGGAATTAGAAGGTTGAAGAGCTTGAGCGAGAGCGACGGAAATACTGGAGACGTCGAGGAAGGCGAGGCGGTTGGGTTTGAGGAGGTTGGCGGCGGCGAAGGCGATGGAACGTTTAGCGAGGACGTGGTTGAGCCTGCGCTGGTTAGCTTGGTTGATGAGGAGGGATTTAGCGGAGGAGATGGCGCCTCCGTAGGTACGTTTGAGAACGCCCTGAGCTTCTAAGTCGGCGAGGTCTTTACGGATTGAGTCTTCGGAGAGGTTGAAACGGTTGGCGAGGTCTTTAACGGAGACGTGGCCGGTGGATTGGATAAGGGAGGCGATAAGGTCGCGACGTTGATTAGAAAACATAAGAAACACCTCAGATCATTGAAAAAAGAATAAAGGCGGTGGAGCGATGGGATACAGTCTGATCGACTACTATCTGGGATTCGAGTCAGTGAAACGGCGGGCGAACCTGCGCGGAAACGTGCGAGCGGTTTACTATGAGTTATTGAGTGAATTCAATCGGCAGCGTTATCCGGTGGATATTTGCTTAGCGGTGCGGGAATTGAAATACCGGAGTGGAGTGAAGAGTGTCTCAAGTGTGCACGACGCGCTGAGCTACTTGAAGCTGTTGAAGCTGATAGATTACAAGCGGATAGGCGGGGTGACACATTTCCGATTGCTGGACGAACACATAGCGAACGCAAAACGAACGGTAACCGAACCTCCGCCGAACGCCGGATTGACGGCGTTTGGCGGCGAATTTACCTCAAATTCAGCACAATTTAAAGAAAAAAGAGAAAAAGAAGAAGAAGCGCGCACGCGAGGGGGTGAAGCGGTTGACTGGCGGCGATATGTCGGAGCAGATGTTGACGCAGGTGCAGGAGGTCGCGGGAGTGCCGTTGCAGGAGCGAATCAAGGCGCGTAGGCAGGAAGTCGCTTTACTTCGCCCACAATATGAAGCGCGCTACGGGCTGAAGGATTTGAGCCAGTGGCAAGTGGGGCGGATTCAGCGGGCGGAACTGGAGCTTGAACGGTGCAAAACCTGCGCGGGCGAATGTCGCGGCTTAGGCTACACGCAGCCGGTGATAGAGCAGACGACCGAGTACGGCGTGCCCTATCAGCTGTGCAAATGGGGCAAGTTGAATCGACTGCGGCGTGCGTGTCGCGGCGGGAAGATACCGGACAAATACGCGCTAAAGACGTTCCGAGACTACGAAGTGACGGCGGACAACGAGAAAGCGGTGGGCTATGCGAAGTGGCATTGCCAAGAGCACCCCGCGCAGGGCTTGTATCTATATGGTTCGTGCGGGGCAGGCAAAACGTTCTTGGCAACGCTGATAGCGAAGTCGTACATCGCGGCGTTCGAGACGGTGGTATTTGGGGACGTGCCGAGCTTGATGGACGAGATAAAGGCGACGTTCAGCGGCGAGGGGTCAACACACGAACTGCTGGACGGATTTGCGCGGTGCAAGTTGCTGGTGCTCGACGATTTGGGCGCGGGCTACGTGACGGCGTGGAACTTGGGGATATTGTACCAGATAGTGAACGCGCGGTACAACGCGGGGCGAACATTGATAGTCACGTCGAACTTTTCGCCGGCGGGACTATTGAGCAAGCTGTCGGCGTGCGACAAATACGCCGCGCAGAGATTGCACTCGCGGTTGGCGGAGATGTGCGTGCCGCTGTCGTTGGGCGAAGTAGATAGGAGGTTGATTAAATGAAATGCGAAATCTGCGGCCGTGAATTTGAGAAGAAACACGCTTGGCAGAGACAATGCGGGCGCGCGGAGTGCCGGAAGGAACGTAATCGGCGTAATAGTCGGGCGTATCGGGCGAAGCATGGCAATTACGCGGTGCGCAAGTGGCGTGCGAAGGCGGAAAATCGCGCGGCGGCAAATTTTCAGTGCAAATGCCGGAAAATAGGCAAGAAGATAACGCTTAGGCAAGCAAGGGAGCTGTTAGCATGAAATTCGCGGGGAAAGAATTCGGGGAGCTCGACAGGGCGATCTTCCGGATGAAGAGCTACGAGCCGTTCGAGAGCAAGGTGACGGCAACCGACGAGGAACGGGCGGCGGTGCGCGAGGCACTCAAGCCGTTCTACGAGAAAAAGCGGCGCGAGGTGTATGAAGCGGCGGTTGCGTTCGTCAAAGCGTGCGAAGCGGAGGATTGAAATGCGAAAGTGCTTGCAACTGGTTGAGCAATTATTAAAGGCGGTCAACGAAACGATCGCACGCGAGGAGCGGTATCCGGCGGCACACCCCGACAAGGCGGCGCGGCTAAAAGTAAATCGGTTGCGGCGGCTGGGGCGGCTGCGCGGTGCGGTGAAGCATTTGCAGGCGCGAATGGAAGAAGAAAGTTTGAAGCAACTTTGGGAGTGGACACATTGAGTATAAGTGCATGTGTGGAGCGTTGCGAGGCGTTGGTCGACGAGCTGGACAGGGAGTTGGAGCGGTTGGCAAAAGAACGTTCGCAGACGCAAAACGATTTTCCGACGTACAGGAAACTTTGCAAGCGCGGACAGCGGCTTAGGCGCCTGCGCGGCAAAACTGAAGGACTTTTGGCGGATTACCGCGCCGAAGAGGAAAAAGAGTTCTGGGAGTAGGAGGAGATTAAATGTTTATTAAGGACATCTACGGTTTCTACGTGAACGCCGATTGCGTGGAATATTTCACGGCGACGGTCGACGGCAAGGTCAGAGCGTACACGACGGTTGTCTGCGACGGCAATCAAGAAGACTACTACTTGGCGGAGTGCGAAAGCGAGGAAGCCGCGCAGAAGTGGTTGGACGATTTGATGGAGGATTTGGGTTTGGTGAGGAGGAGTTTGAAGTGAAGTATATGGAAGTGGCGGCGGTCAATCCGTCGGAGAAGGTGCGGCTGGTTCGGGTCGACCAGTTCGAGGAATTCACGATTAACAAGGTGCTCGACGCGGATAAGTATCGGGTGCACGCGCACAGCTTGACGCACACGCGCACGTGGCTGTTGGGCGAATTCGACTCCGAAGAGGCGGCAAAGGAATATTTGAGCGATTTGGTCGGGGAGCTGGACAAATGGTAGACAAAGAGACGAAAGAAATGGTCGAGAAGATTGCGGCGCAGTTGAAGGCGGCGGGCAAAAGTTATGTGCTGTTCGTCGGGACGCGCACGCAATACCCCATATTCGCCGCCGGCGGCGATACGACAATGATCGGTTGGTTGCTCGGCTACGGAACCAAGGCTGCGAAGCAGAAAGTGGACGGCGATAAGGCACAGCAGACGGCGTTCCTGGACGGCTGGGCAAGAGGCATGGTGCAAGCGGTTAAAGAATAAGGAGAGATTGGAATGGAGAAGATCGCGTTTAAGTTCATCCGGAAGTTGGAAGATGCGAAACTGGTCGGACTGATTCTTATCGGTAAGGACGGCTCGGACGAGGTGAAAGTTGGAGTGCACGGCACGCCGGAACAGGTGGGCGTCTTGCTGGGCTACTGCACGCAGGCCTTCGAAAAATATTTCCACGGGAACGATTACAAAAAGTTCCTCGACGGCTACGTGAGGGGACGTGCTGAGTGATGGCGCCGCTTTACTCGGAAGAATACGCGCAACTGATTCGCTCGGCCGCGCAGAAGAACAAATACATCGCGGCGCACTACTGCAATTTCGTTCAGGAGGAAGAGTGGCG
>JAFPVP010000008.1 GCA_017412925.1 Selenomonadaceae bacterium | reverse complement strand
GGGCTTGACACGTCGAAATTTTTATTCGCGGGCTTCGCGCCGAAGACAAAAAAAAATCGCCGCGAGTTTTTGGAAAAACTTTCGACGATTGACGCGACGATAATTTTCTACGAGGCACCGCACCGGCTGAAAAATTTTTTAGCGGAGCTGGAAGAAATTTTCGGCGAACGGGAAATTGTTTTGGCGCGGGAGCTGACCAAAGTTCACGAAGAATTTCTGCGCGGGAAAATTTCCGAGCTAAAAAATATAGACGAGCCGCGCGGAGAATTCGTGGTTTTGGTTGAGGGAAAAATTTTTTCGGAGCCGCCGCCTGAAGAAAATCCGCTAGACTTCTACAGAAAACTTTTGGAGCAAGGACTCGACAAAAAATCAGCCATGCGCGAGGCGGCAAAAAAATTCAACGTGAGCCGCCGCGAAATTTATAACGCTATCATCAGGGAGGACATTTAATGAAAACTTTTTACATCACGACGCCGATTTATTATCCCAGCGCGAAATTGCACATCGGGCACGCCTATTGCACCACGATTGCCGACGCCATCGCCCGCTACAAACGGCTGGCGGGTTATGAAGTTTTTTTCCTAACCGGCTCCGACGAACACGGGCAAAAAATTCAGCGCACCGCGCAGGCTCAGGGCAAGACGCCGCTCGAATACATTGACCCGATTGTCGACAGCTTCAAAGACCTCTGGAAAAAATTTCACATCTCCAACGACGATTTTATCCGCACGAGTGAGCCGCGCCACGAAAAAGTTGTTCAAGAAATTTTCAAGCAGATTAAAGACAATGGCGACATTTACAAGGGCGAATACACCGGACTTTACTGCACGCCCTGCGAATCTTATTGGACGGAGCTACAACTCGACGAGAACGGCTGTTGCCCCGATTGTCACCGCCCCGTTGAAAAAGTTTCGGAGGAGGCTTACTTCTTCCGCCTGTCGAAATACGCCGACAAACTTTTGCAACACATTGAGGAGCACCCCGAATTTATCGTGCCGACTTCGCGGCGCAACGAGATGATTAATTTCATCAAGAGCGGGCTGGAGGATTTGTGCATTTCGCGCACGTCGTTCGATTGGGGAATCCCCGTGCCCGACGACACGCGCCACGTCATTTACGTTTGGTTCGACGCCGTCATCAATTACATCACGCCGCTAATCCACAACCCCGACATGAAAAAATTTTGGCCGGCGGATATTCACCTCGTCGGCAAGGAAATTGTCCGCTTCCACACGATTATTTGGCCGGCAATGCTCATGGCGGCGGGTCTTCCGCTCCCAAAACAAATTTACGGTCACGGCTGGCTCGTCACTGACGGCGACAAAATGTCCAAATCAAAGGGCAATGTCGTCGACCCGGTGCTTTTGGTTGAAGAATTCGGCGCGGACGCTATCAGATATTTTCTTTTGCGCGAAATAACTTTGGGGCTCGACGGCAACTTCAATCGCGACGCTTTAATACAAAGAATTAACTCCGACCTCGCTAACGACTTGGGAAATCTTTTGCACAGGACGCTGAACATGATTGGCAAGTTCCAGAAAAAAATTCTCCTGCCCGCGCAAGATTTGAGCGACCTCGATAAAAGTTTCCGCGCGGAAGCCTTAGACACGGCTAAAGAATTTCGGCGGCTCATGGATAATGTTCAACTCTCCGACGCCGTTAAAGTCGTGTGGAAATTTATCGGGCGCGCGAACAAATACATCGACGAAACCGCGCCCTGGAAACTCGCCAAAGACGAAACTCAACGCCAAAATCTCGCGAACGTCCTTTACAACCTCGCCGAATCGCTCCGAATCGTAAGCATTTTAATTTCGCCGTTCATGCCAGCCACCGCAGAAAAAATTCGCGCTCAGTTAAACGTCGCGCAAGAAATGAAACTCGACGACGCAGAAATTTTCGGGCAGCTTGAAGCTAATCACGAAGTCGCTAAGCCCGAACAGCTTTTTCCGCGCATTTTGGTTGAGAAATAAATTTAGAAAAGTTTTTTGCACAAAGTAAAACTCAGCGTCGACGAGCTGATTGAATACGTCGACATGAATCGGGATTTTGGGAAGTAAAGCATAAAATTTTTTCGGGAGGGATTGAATTGGCATTTTATTATCAGGAACCATCACACACCTTTGGAGAGTATCTGCTCGTGCCAGGATACTCTTCAAAAGACTGCATCCCCGCGAACGTCGACTTGTCCACGCCGCTGATAAAATTTCGGCGCGGCGAACAGTGCAAGTTCCTCATCAACATTCCGATGACTTCGGCAATCATGCAGTCGGTCTCCAACGACACGATGGCAATCGCGCTGGCAAAAGAGGGCGGCGTCTCGTTCATCTTCGGCTCGCAACCGATTAGGGAGCAGGCGGCAATGGTTGCGCGTGTCAAAAATTACAAATCGGGTTTCGTGTCGAGTGATTCAAATCTCAAGCCGACGACGACGCTAAACGAAATGCTCGCGTTGCTCAGGGAAACGGGACATTCGACAATGGCGGTGACCGACGACGGAAAGCCCACGGGGAAACTTTTGGGAATCGTGACGAGCCGCGACTATCGAATCACGCGCATGACCGGCGACGAACAAGTCCAAACTTTCATGACGCCGTTTGAAAAATTAATTTGCGCGGACGCCGAAACGACGACGCTCCCCATGGCGAACGATTTGCTCTGGGAGCACAAGCTCAATATGTTGCCGCTCGTCGACAAGAAGCAACGCCTACGCTACATGGTCTTCCGCAAAGATTATACCGATAACAAAACTAATCCGCTTGAACTCATCGACAAAAAGAAACGCTACGTCGTGGGCGCGGGCATCAACACTCGCGACTATACCGAACGTGTCCCCGCACTTCTAAAAGCTGGCGCGGACGTTCTTTGCATTGATTCTTCCGAAGGCTTCAGCGAGTGGCAAAAAATTACGCTCGAATACATTCACAAAACTTTCGGCGAAGATGTCAAAGTCGGCGCGGGCAATGTCGTCGACGCGGACGGCTTCAGATTTTTGGCGGACGCGGGAGCGGATTTCGTCAAGGTCGGTATCGGCGGCGGCTCCATTTGCATTACCCGCGAAACTAAAGGTATCGGGCGCGGACAGGCTACGGCGGTTATCGACGTGTGCAAAGCCCGCGACGAATATTTTAAGGAGAAGGGCGTTTATATTCCCGTGTGCTCCGACGGCGGCATTGTCCACGATTATCACATGACGCTGGCACTGGCAATGGGCGCGGATTTCCTCATGCTCGGCAGATATTTTTCCCGCTTCGACGAAAGTCCGACAGATAAAATCAGAATCAACGGAACTTACTACAAAGAATATTGGGGCGAAGGTTCCAACCGCGCACGCAACTGGCAACGCTACGATCTCGGCGGCGACAAAAAACTTTCGTTCGAGGAGGGCGTTGATTCTTACGTTCCCTACGCCGGCTCGCTCAAGGACAACATGGACAGCACGCTTGCCAAAATTCGTTCGACGATGTGCAACTGCGGCGCGCTGACTTTGGCGGAGCTTCGCGACAAGGCTAAGATAACTTTGGTTTCGGCGACGAGCATTGTCGAGGGCGGCAGTCACGATGTTATTTTGCGTGACAGAATCAGAGATTGACGCTGGAGTTTTATGTTTAAAAAATTTTTATCAGCCTAAAGTTTTTGGGATAATCGTTGACTTTTTGAATCGGGTTTTAAAATGAGCAACGTGACGTTGCATCCAATGTGCACGATTAAGCGTCAAAAATTTTTCAGCTGGTCGCCGCGCTTGGAACGTCACAAAAATTTTTTAAGGGTTTATTATGACTGAATTGGAGTTTGCTAAAAAAATTCACGAGCTGGGCGGCACGGCTTACTTGGTCGGCGGCGCGGTTCGTGATAAATTTCGTGGCGTCGAGGCGCATGACAGAGATTATTGCGTCACAGGCGTCGACGAAAAAATTTTTGCTGAAGCTTTTCCGAACGCGGCGAAGTTTGGCAAATCTTTTCCCGTTTACTCCGTCGAGCTTGACGGGAAATTTTGCGAGGTCGCCTTTGCACGCACTGAAAAAAAAATCGGCGCGGGCTATCGCGGCTTCGATATTTTATTTGCGCCGTCCGTGACGATTGAGCAAGATTTATTCCGGCGCGACACGACGATTAATGCCATGGCGATTGAACTTTTGAGCGGCTCCCTTGTCGACCCATTCGGCGGGCGCGAGGATGTGCTCAATAAAAAAATCCGCGCGGTGAGTAAACATTTCGTCGACGACCCGGTCAGAGCATTGCGGGCAGCACGGCAGGCGGCGCAATTTAATTTTGAAATCTGCGCGGAGACAATCGCGGCGATGAAACTTTGCAGAGAGGAACTGGCGCACGAACCGCCGGAAAGAATTTTCGACGAGCTGGCAACCGCGCTTAAAACTGACAAGCCGTCGATTTTTTTTAGGAGCTTGGAACGAGCGGATTTGCTGGAGATAACTTTTCCGGAAATTTTTCGACTGCGCGGCAAAGTTCAGCCGACGTACTATCACCCTGAAGGCGACGCCTACGAACACACGCTGAAAATTTTGGACGACGTTTCCGCCGTCAATCAAAAGCCCATGGTCAGATTCGCCGCGCTCATGCACGACATCGGTAAGGGCACCACTCCGCCCGAAATGTTGCCGCACCATTACAAGCACGAAAAGCGCGGGCTTGAAGTTCTAAACAAAATGAACCGGCGCATGACACTTCCGAGCGAGTGGAAAAAATCTGCGGCGTTCGTAATTCGTGAACACATGCGCGCCCCGCGTCTCGAAAAGCCTGGCAAGATTGTCGACTTGCTGTTGCGCTTGAACGGCTTAAAATTCGGCGTCAAAGATTTTTGCGACATTATAAATCTTGACAATCACGGCTTGCCGTATTACCTTGAACACGCGCAGGAAATTATCGGCGAGCTGTTGAAAATCGGTGGCAAGGACGCGCCGCCCGAACTTGAAGGCGCACAGGTCGGCGATTGGATTCACGCCGCGCGGATTCGTCGTTTTGTCGAGTTAAAATTTTTGATATAAGATCTAAGGAGGAAAATTTTTGTACGCGATAACATATGGAGCGGCGACGCAAGGCGTTGACGGGCTGATAATTTCCGTCGAAGTCGACAGCGCGAACGGCATGCCCTCCTTTGACATAGTCGGCTTGCCTTCTACGGCTGTTCGCGAATCAAAAGAGCGTGTGCGCACGGCGATAAAAAACTCCGGACTGCGCATGCGTGCCGAAAAAATTACAATCAATCTCGCGCCGGCAAGTGTCAAAAAGGAGAGCGCGGGATTGGATTTGCCGATAGCGATAGGCTTGCTTGCCGCGCAGGGCAGGTTGCGCCCTTCGACGTGCAAAGAATTTTTGTTTGTCGCGGAGCTGTCGCTGGAAGGAAATTTGCGCAGCGTGGCGGGCGTCTTGCCGATAGCGATAAGTGCCCGTGAACAGGGCTTCCAAAAAATAATCGTCGCGCAGGAAAATATCAACGAGGCATTGCTGGTGAACGGCATAGAAGTTTACGCGCCGAAAAATTTAATGGAGCTGGTTGATTTCCTTGACGGCGAGATTGAACTTGACTTGGCGAAGCCGCAACCCGTCGAAGAGCCGGAAGGTTTCGTGGAGCTGGTCGACGATTTCGCGGACGTACAGGGGCAATTCATGGCGAAACGTGCGCTGGAGATTGCGGCGGCGGGCGGTCACAATGTCTTGATGGTCGGCGTGCCTGGTTCGGGAAAAACTATGCTAGCCAAGCGCATGAGTTCAATCCTGCCCGAAATGACGCGCGAAGAAGCTTTGGAAGTCACGAAAATTTACAGCATCGCAGGGAAGTTATCGCAGGGCAGCGGACTGATTACGAAACGCCCTTTCCAAAATCCAAATCACGACGCTTCGACTGCGGCGATAATCGGCGGCGGCACCAATCCCACGCCCGGTCAAGTCACGCTCGCGCACAACGGAGTTTTATTTCTTGACGAGTTGCCCGAATTTAAAAAATCTACGTTGGAGGCTCTGCGCGAACCGCTGGAAGAACGGCAAATTACAATCAGCCGCGTGAGTGGGACGCTAACTTTTCCGTGCAGTATGATTTTAATTTGCGCGATGAATCCTTGCCCGTGCGGCTGGAACGGCGACAACGACCACTATTGCCGCTGTTCGACGCTTGATATTAAAAAGTACACGCGCCGCCTGTCGGGTCCGTTGCTTGACAGAATCGATATTCAAATCCGCGTGCCCCGCGTCAAATACGACGACCTCAGCTCCAAGCGCAGAAACGAATCTTCAAGTTCAATTCGCGAGCGGGTCTCGGCTGCAAGAAATATTCAGATTAAGCGGTTGGAAAAATATCACCTCTTCTGCAACGCGCAGATGAATCACGCGCTGATTCAAAAGCTGTGCATATTGGAGCCGGAAGCCGAGCAACTTTTAAAGGACGTTTTCGAGACAAAAAAACTTTCCGCGCGCTCCTACGACAGGATTATCAAGGTCGGGCGGACAATCGCGGATTTGGACGGCGGCAAAGAATTAATTTCGGCGCGACATATCGGCGAGGCGGTCAAGCTCCGCAGTGACTTTGAAATCGATAATTGAACAATCAAAAACTCCTCAACTGCATTGCAATCGAGGAGTTTTTATTTTGCTTGAAGTTCAAATCGCACGCTGAACTTTGCCGGAACGAAGGCAACGGGTGCAGACGTTGACGCGCTGAATCTTTCCGTCGACGACAGCACGCACGCGCTGAATATTCGGCTTCCATTTGCGTTTGGTCTTCAAGTGCGAGTGGCTGACGTTCATGCCGGACATCGCGCCCTTCTGACAAATTTCGCAGTAAGCAGACATGTGAATCACCTCTTCTCTAAAAAAAGACACGCGCATTTTAGCACAGAAAATTTCGCCGCGCAAGTTTTAAAAGAAAAATCCCCCGCCAAAAAGTTTTCGGCGAGGATTTATGTAAATTTACATACGCTTGCAAAGTTAATTGTTCGCGAGAATTTTTACCAGGTCGTCGACGAGTGAATTAATTCGCGCGAACTTGAGCTTGTAGCTGACGCG
>JAFPVP010000089.1 GCA_017412925.1 Selenomonadaceae bacterium | reverse complement strand
TGGCGCGTTCACAGTCAAGGCGGAGGGCATGGGTTTAATCATGGATTCGGCGGGCGTGATGAATGTAACGCACATAGCCAACGGGAAGATTGCCCACCTCTATGTTCAGCCGGGCATGACGATTAAGAAAGGCGACTTGATAGCGCACATGGAGCAGGCGACGCAATCGGCAGATACACGCATGGCGCAATACGGCATGGGGCTAGCCTCCTCTGACCGCGACGCTATGGGGCGTGCTTATCAATACGACGCCAAACGCTATCAACAGGACGTGGCGGAAGATGTTTACAGCGACTACGACGGCATTGTTGATGAAGTCATGGTCGATGTCGGCACGATGGTTAGCGCGGGCACTCCGATTTGCTCCGTGCGCATGACGCAGGATCGCGAAGACATGACGGGACTTTTATACATTCCGGTTGACAAAGGCAAGCGCGTTGAAGCCGGCATGACAATTCAGCTTGCTCCAAATGGCGCGGACGTTTCGCAGACGGGTAGTTTAATTGGCGTCGTTCGCTCCGTCTCGCAATACCCGATAACCGCGCAGGGTATTCAACAGCACCTCGGTAACGCGCAGCTTGCGCAGTGGATTTTGCAAGCTCAAAACTCGTCGCTCATGGAAGTAACTTTTGATTTAGTTAAAGATTCAGCTGACAAGTCGGGCTACCTTTGGACTTCCAAAGTCGGCGAACACAAAATGATAACGCCGGGCAGTTTTTGCACCGGCTCGATTATCATTGAGCGCAAGCCGCCGATTGAAAAAGTTTTCTACA
Source organism: Selenomonadaceae bacterium (assembly GCA_017412925.1). Lineage (GTDB taxonomy): Bacteria > Bacillota > Negativicutes > Selenomonadales > Selenomonadaceae > Quinella. Next base: position 31,620 of record JAFPVP010000089.1, on the reverse strand, counting down.
AACTAAGTCAGTGGCTCAGGAGCAGATAATGATTGACAAGATAAAAAAATTCTTCGGGATAAACTCGACGCGAATCAAAGTGCCGACGATTTTGCAGATGGAGGCGACCGAGTGCGGCGCGGCGTCACTGTCTATGATTTTGGCGCATTATAATCTGTGGTTGCCGCTGGAAAAGTTGCGTCAAGAATGCGGCGTCAACCGTGACGGCTCCAAGGCAAGTTGCGTTATCCGCGCGGCAAGAAATCGTGGTTGCACTGCTAACGGCTACCGTTGGAACGCGGACAGGCTTAAGGAAGTCGGCGAATACCCGCTGATTATTCATTGGGAGTTCAATCACTTTGTCGTTATGGAAGGCATTAAGGGCGACACGGTTTATTTGAACGATCCGGCAATGGGGCGGCGAACTGTTAAATGGGACGAGTTCCGCACGTCCTACACCGGCGTTGCCTTGCACGTCGTCCCCAACGAAAACTTCAAGCCCGAAGGTGAACGCTACAATATTTTTAAAGCCGTCGCAGAAAAGCTCGCTCAAGATAAATGGGCTGTGCTTTTTATTTTGCTTTTAAACCTCGGCATGATAATTCCGGGGCTTGCGTCGCCGGTCTTCAGTCAAATTTTCCTCGACGACATTTTAGCCAAAAAGCACACGGATTGGATGTTCAACTTTTGCCTGGCGATGACGGTTTCTTGGGTCGTGTGCGGCGTCATGACTTGGTTGCAGGCGGTAATCTTGACGCGCTGGCAGAAAAAATTGACGCTGGCTGATTCGGCGAGTTTCTTTTGGCATTTGCTCCGATTGCCCATGGCATTCTTTAATCAGCGATTCGCCGGCGAAGTTGCGTCGCGTGTCAGCTACAATGAATCAATCGCGGGCGTGTTATCGGGTCCGGCGGCTCTGGCGATTTTAGATTTCCTCGTCGCGATTTTTTATCTGCTGTTGCTCCTGCAATATCACGTAGGGTTGACGCTAATCGGCGTATTTTTCTCCAGCATTAATATAATCGTCTTCTTCGCGCTGAGACGCCACCTAACCGATATGAATATGAAAATTCAGCAGGACGCCGGCAAGGAATACGGCACGACGATGAACGGCTTGATGATGATTGAGACGATTAAGGCGAACGGCAACGAAGCCGATTTCTTTGCAAAGTGGGCGGGCTATCGTGCGAAAGTTCTTAAAGCAAGTCAAGACGTAGCGATTTGGCAGATGACGGCGACGATTGTCCCGACGCTACTGGGCGGCATAAACGGCGCGCTGATTATGACAATCGGCGGCTTCTCGATAATGGACGGCGTGCTGACGGCGGGCATGTTCACGGCGTTTCAATCGTTGATGGGAAGTTTTCAAGCTCCGGTAAATTCACTGCTTGGCTTAGGCTCGACGCTTCAATCAACGGAAATGCAAATGCAACGCCTAAACGACGTGCGCAAGTATGAAATTGACGACCTTAACTGCCGCGAAGAAAAAATTTCTGATGAGCCGGTCGCGCGCTTGAATGGCGAACTTGAGCTTAAAGATATTGATTTCGGCTACAGCCCGCTGGAAAAGCCGCTGATAAATAAATTTTCTCTGCACATTGAGCCGGGTCATTGGGTGGCGGTCGTCGGCGCGAGCGGTTCTGGCAAGTCGACGGTTTCAAAAATCGTCACGGGCATTTACGAGGAATGGAGCGGCGAGGTTCGTTTCGACGGCGTGATTCGGCGCGAACTGCCCCGCGCAGTCATTGTCAATTCAATCTCCGCCGTCGACCAAGATGTTTTCCAAATTACCGGCACGATTACGCAGAACTTGACGCTGTTTGATGATTCGGTTCGACGCAGCGACGTGATTCAAGCGGCGAAGGACGCTTGCATTCACGAAGATATTTTGCAACTCGAAAAGGGCTACGATTCTGAAGTTTCGGAGGGCGGCTTGAATTTTTCGGGCGGTCAGCGTCAACGTTTGGAGATTGCCCGCGCCCTTGCAAATAATCCGTCGCTGTTGGTTTTGGACGAGGCAACTTCCGCGCTTGACCCGATGACTGAGCAGACGGTTTTGGAAAATATTCGTCGGCGCGGCTGTTCATGTTTGATTGTGGCGCACAGACTTTCCACGATTCGCGACGCTGACGAGATAATTGTTTTGGATAAAGGCGTCGTCGTGGAGCGCGGCACGCACCGCCAAATGATTCAACACGACGGACCTTATAAAAGACTGATTGAGGAGAGGAGCCAGGAAGTTGAGCCGCTTTGAAAAATTTTTGATGGCGGGCGAACGAATTCGAATTGAGGACGGCGAACGGCTTGCGCTGCTTGAATCCGGCAAAGTCGAAGTTTACGCCGTGACACGCGCTGAAGGTTCCTTCCGTCAGCAATTTTTGGTTGAGCTGGAGTCGGGCGGCGCGGCGTTCCCGTCGCTTGACCAATTTGAACAGACCGAGACGCTCATTTACGCCACCGAAGACACGCGGATAAAAATTTTGACATTCGACGAAGTGCCTCCCGAAGAATTAAAAGTTTTAATGCGTCATTGGTTCGCCGAGCTGATAAAGTTGCCGTGGCTGCGGCTCATGGCGGACAAGGGCGACGACACTTTAATCCCGTGGCTGGACGGCACAGTTTTGGAGGGCGCGGAGAATTTAACGGAAGCCTTCCGCGAGAACGAAGAAATTTTTTCCATGCTGTTGGGCGTGCGCTTTCAAGCGGAGGACAAAAGATTTTCCAATCGCGTGGAAGTTCGCACACGCAATCAGCAGAGAATTTTAGACAATTCAATTTCAAATCTGCTCGGCGAGGAGACGACGAATTACTCCGAAACTACAGAACGCGCGGTTCGTTTGGAGGAGGCGTCGTTTATCGTGCGGCGGGCGGCAGTCGCGCTGAACATGCCGACTGATAACATAAAACTCGACGCGGAACTTGTCCGCAAACTCGACCAGATCAGATTGATTCGGCGGCTCGTTCAAAAGGGCAACATGCAAATGCGGCTGATTGAACTCGTCGAAGATTGGCACAAGAACGACAGCGGCGTCATCATCGGCTACTACGGCGCGGAAAAAGTTTTATCGGTGTTCGTGCCGATTGCGCCCGGCAAATACAAACTCATCAACAAAGACAAACCCGACGGCTTCCCGATAACTGACGACGTTGCCGCGCAGATTGACAAGAGCGCGTTTGAATGTTACGGGGGCTTCCCTTCGCGGGAGCTGAAAATTTTCGACTTGATAAAATTCATCTTCAAGCAGTGTTGGTTCGCCGATTATCGGACGGTCATCTTGATAAGTCTCGTCGCGGGAATCATTCCGCTTGCAATGCCAATCGTCACGGAAACAATTTTCGCGGACATAATCCCGATTCTCGACCGTCAAGGTTTGGCGACGGTGACGCAAGTTATCATGGTCACGAGTTTCACGACGGCGAGCTTGGGCATTGTGCGGACGATAGCCGTCATGCGAATAACCACGCGAATGAACATGGCGACCGAAGCGGCACTTTGGGCACGACTGCTAACTTTGCCGACGGGATTTTTCCGAAAGTTCACGTCGGGCGAGCTGGCAAGTCGCATGGGCGGAATCAGCGTCATCAAAGGTTTGGTCAGCGCGGAGTTTATCGGCGGGCTGTTCGGGTTCGTCTTCAGCTTCTGGAGCATTTTTTTGATGTGCTACTACAGCCTCAAGCTCACGGCGGCGGCTGTGGCTGTGTGGTTTGTTTACGCAATCATCACCGCGTTTATTTATCGGCGCGTCATCAACTTTCAACGCAACTTAATCGCCGCCGGCAACAAAGAGGCGGGCATTGTCCAACAGATTTTCAAGGGGCTTGCCAAGTTCCGTGAGCACGGCGCGGAGAATCAGGCGTTCTGGCTGTGGAGCGGCGTCTTCGGCGAAACGTGGAAATGGAATTTGAAATTGCGTTGGCAGAGCAACTACAATATGATTATCGGTAGCGTGCAACCGTTTATCTTGACGATGTGCCTGTACTATATCGCGGTCTACGGCATGAACGAGGTCGGTCCGAACGGGCAGACGATTCAAGGCATCACTTACGCGCAGTTTATTGCGTTTCAGGGCGCGTTCAGCAGTTTTAACGCCACGCTCAACGGAATCATTCCGCTCGTCGGTCAATACTTCGCGATTCAGCCGCACATTGAAAATCTCCGCCCGATTCTTAAAGAAGTTCCGGAAAGTGTCGGCGAGAAGGCGGACGCGGGAATTTTGAGCGGCGCGATTGAACTTAGCAACGTGACTTTCGGCTACACGGAGGGGCGCGACGTTTTGCACGACGTGAGCTTTAAAATTTCCGCCGGCGAGAACGTGGCTATCGTCGGGCGCAGTGGTTGCGGCAAGTCAACTTTGGTCAGACTTTTGCTGGGTTTTGAAACTCCGCGCAAAGGTTCGATTTATTTCGATGGACAAGATTTGGCGGATTTGAACTTGCCGAGCGTGCGCACTCAAATGGGCGTCGTCCTCCAGAACGGTCAGCTAATGCAGGGCGACATTTTCACGAACATAATCGGCACGAACGCCTTGACGCAGGAGGACGCCTGGCAAGCGGCTGAGGCGGCGGGCATTGCCGAAGATATTGCTTTCATGCCGATGGGTATGCAAACCGTCATCAGCGAAGGCTCCACGAATATCAGCGGCGGTCAACGCCAGAGAATTTTAATCGCCCGCGCACTTGTCACTAAGCCCGCGATTTTAATTTTCGACGAGGCGACCAGCGCACTTGACAACCGCACGCAAGCAATCGTCACGAACAGCTTGGATAAACTCAACGCCACGCGGATTATCGTGGCGCACCGCTTGTCGACGATTAGAAATTGCGACAGGATTTTGGTCATGGACGCGGGCAGAATTGTCGAGAGCGGCGGCTTCGACGAACTGGTTGCACGCGGCGGAATTTTTGCCAACTTGGTTAAACGCCAGACGGCTTGACGGAGGAGAATTGCTTATGAAAAAATTTTTAGCGACATTGGCGGCGGCGATTGTCCTTCTCCCGAATTCGACGTTCGCCGCCGAAGGTGTACCGTTGACGCTCGACGAAGCCATTGCCCTTGCGCTGAAAAATAATCGGCTAATCGAACAGTCAGCGGAAAGTAGAGAGGCGGCGCGTTGGAATTTATCAGCCGTGCGCAGGTCTTCCGGTCCGAGGTTCAGTTGGTCGTCGACGCTCAATCGTATCGGCGGCAGATATTATCGCAGGAGCGGTCGACGTAGTAATCACGACCAAGCCAAGTTTTACAAGAGCATGGGGTATGATGTGAACATGAGCCTCGACCCGTCCTACGAAAACGAAAACTACAACAGCGCGAATTTGTCCATGCCGCTGTACACGGGCGGGCGATTGGAAAATCAGCGCAAAACTGCTCGCTACGCTTTGAACGCGGCGGATTTGACGCTAGAGAATTCTCGCCAACAAGTCAAGTATCAGGCGGCGGCGGCTTATTATCAAGTTCTTCAGCGTGCGGCATTGGTTGACGTTCAGAAGCAGGCGGTTCAACTTCTGCAGGAGCATTTAAACACCGTTTCCATTCAATACGAGGTCGGCACCGTCGCCAAATCAGACGTGCTATCTACAAACGTTCAGCTCGCCAACAGCCAACAGAGTTTGAACACTGCGGAGGGAAATTATCAAACCGCCGTCGCGCAACTCAACAACATTATTGGCTTGCCCATCAGCACGGAAATTGCCACGAGCGATAAAATAGATTTTGTTCACTACGACTTGACGGAGGATCAATGTTTGGAATACGCGCTGGCTCATCGCCCCGACGGTATCGCTGCGGTTTACACCCTTAAACAAGCCAAAGCCCAAACCGCCGCCGCAAAGAGCGGTTATCGTCCGGAAGTCAACGCCGTCGTGCAAGGGAATATGTCCGGCGAAAATGTTTTCGGCTCCAATCACAACGCCGAGCAATGGTCGGTCGGCTTGCAGATGAACTGGAATATTTTCGACAACGGCGTCACTTCCGCCAACGTTAATCAAGCTAAGGCCATGGAACGCCGCGCAGATTCTTTAGCCCGTCAGCAGATTGAAACGATTCAGCTTGAAGTGCACAGCGCGTACATTGCCCTCAAGACTGCGGAAAAAAATATCGCGGTGACTGCCTCCGCCGTCGACAAGGCCGAGGAAGAATTTGCTATCGCGCAGATTCGCTATATCGAGGGCGTCGACACAAACTTGAACGTCATGAACGCGCAGGAAAAAGTTGTCGAGACGCGCAGCAATTACTACGCCGCGCTTTACACCTACAGCACGAGCCGCGCCCAGCTGGAAAAGGCAATGGGCGTGCCCGTCACGATTGACGCGCTACTTTATGCCGAGGCTGAACAGTCCGGCAAGTCTTCGCCCAAATCGTTGGAGGCGGCGACCGTCGAAAATATTTATGACGAAATTTCTGCCGAGTTGCCGGAGCCCTTCGACGAATAAAAAATTCCCCGCCAAGTCAGCGGGGTTTTTTTTATTGCTCGCGCAGTTGCCGTGTCATTTAAGGTTGGCGCGAATTACAAAAATAATTTCGCCGTCGTCACTTTCAGCGGAACTTTCAAGGCGCGCGGAGTTCACAACAGAATTTTTCACGCGGCTAAGATAAGATTTCACGGCGTCAGAATTATCTGCCACGCCTTTAAGCTCCAAAGCATCTCCGTCCACGCGGATTTCCGTCAAGTGAACATCGCCGCCCACGATTTTTCCGAGATTGACGAGGAGATTAAAATTGGGCTTAATTTCAATCTGCGCGGCGAGCTGATTTATTTTGCGCAGTTCAGCGACAGTGGCGTCGAGATTTTCTTTCAAGGCAAGGTCTTCGCGCACTTCGTCGATTGAAGTTTTAGCCGCGTCGAGTTTATTTGAAGCCACGCTGTAATCAAAGAAAAGTTTCGCCGAGCCGATAAATATCGCGATAAAAAAAATTGCCGCAATCGCCAGCGAAATTTTTTTCCAATTCCACGCGCCGCCATGCCCCGATAAAAGATTCGGCGATTTTCTGTCGCGAACGACTTCTGTTATAAATTCCGTCCTGTCGAACGGCGAAATTTTGCTGAGCATGTCAACGGGCATGACCGACAGCCCGCGCAGATTCATGTTGAATTTCTCAAACGCCGCGCTGAATTCTTCGACCTTGGCACGCGGCACAGTTTCCATCCAAAGTTCCTCGCCGATTTTGGCAAAAGAAAAAGCCGCGCCCGCACCCGTTTGAGCAAGTGCCCAACTTTTGACGAGCGCGGGAATTTCCTTTTCGGGAACGTTGGCGACCTCCGTTTGGAAAGTAACCGCGTCTTCCTCGCGAAGACAAAAGCCGACCAGCGAAGTTTTCCAGCCGCGTTGACGACACTCGCGCGAAATTTTTTCGGCAAGCTGTTCAATTTCCGCGCCGTCCGCTTCAATTTCCGCCGTCTCAAATTTCTCCGTCAGCCGCGCGATAAAAATTTTTTCTCCGTCGAAATACACGCTGATAATCTCGCTCGTGTCCGCGCGGAAAAATTTCTTCAATCTTCCAATCATTGTATGCCGCCCTCGCGAAGACAAAAGCCGACCAGCGAAGTTTTCCAGCCGCGTTGACGACACTCGCGCGAAATTTTTTCGGCAAGCTGTTCGATTTCCGCGCCGTCCGCTTCAACTTCAACCGTCTCAAATTTCTCCGTCAGCCGCGCGATAAAAATTTTTTCTCCGTCGAAATACGCGCTGATAATCTCGCTCGTGTCTGCGCGGAAAAATTTCTTCAATCCTCTAATCATTGTACGAGCTGTGCGACCGTCGCATTCACTGCCCTAATCAAATCTTGCGGCGCAAGAATTATTTGCATTCCGCGTTGCCCTGCGCTTATCGAAATTTTCTCCAGCGTCAAGGCGCGGGCGTCGAGGTAGACGGGATAATTTTTCTTCGCGCCGAGTGGCGAACATCCTCCGCGAACATAGCCCGTCAGCGGCAAAAGCTCCTTCAGCGCAATCATTTCGACCGATTTATTACCGCTCGCCTTCGCCAGAGCTTTCAAGTCAAGTTCATCGTCGCCGCCGATAACCGCCATTATCACGCCCGACTTATCGCCGCGCGCCACCAAAGTTTTAAAAATCATTTTAATATCAAGTCCGCTAATTTGCGCCACGTGCACCGCCGATAAATCGCTCTCGTCGACGGCATAATTTTTTATCTCGTAAGCAATCGCCAGCCCGTCGAGAATTCGCGCGGCGTTCGTCTTTTTTATTTTTTTAGTCAAAGTGAAATCCTCTCCAATATAATTGAAAATATTTTCCCGACGATATTGTTCGGATTGACGAGCAACAGCCCGATTAAAATTATCTGCACGAACAAAAGCAGCGGCACGCCGAATTTGAATTTCAAGTGCAAGGTTTTATGGTGGCAAATTTCCATCGCCACGCCCGCACCGACCGCCCCGCCTATCGCCGCCCAAAACAACAGCGTACTTTCACGAACGCGCCATTTGTCGTGCTTGGCGCACCACTTATCGTAGGCAAAAAGCGCGAACGTCACGGCGTTGACGGCTACCAAATAAATTCCCACGAGCAAAAATCTATCCTGCATAAAGCCTCCGCAAAACTTTTTATTGGAATATATATGCAAATTATTTCAATGTCAAGCAAAAATTAACGGAAATAAAAATTTATCTGTTCAAAATAATTTTGCCCGCGCTTTTAAGTTTCCATTTATCGCCGAGAAACTCGAAGGTTGCCGCCCGCTCCACGCAGAGTTTTGAATAGGTGCCGCCGTCGAAATTCGATTCAAAGATCAGCCCGAACGCCCGCTCCGCGTGATGATTTTCCGTGTAAGTTTTGAGATTCGGCACGACCGCGAAAATATTTTCGTCAATCGCGCACGCCCAAAAATCGCCGCCGACTACACTCGCCGTTTCCGCGAATTTCGGCGCGAGTTTCGGGCGATTCATGCGCTCTTCAACGTTTGTGCAACTGAACGCGCGAATTTTATAGCGGCGCAAAAATTTTTCACGAGCTTGACGCGCACTGAAGCCGCTCAATTTTTCCAGCGCGTTGAAATCGTTTACAAAATTTTCACCGACGGAAATCTCCACGTTCGGCGATTTTTTTTCTGCAGAAATAATTTTTCCGCCTTGCACGCCCTTAATTTTATCCTGTAAAAACATTTTTAATTCGGCAATAAAAATCGGCTCAACGGACAAATTTTTTACGTCGCGCCCCTTTTTGTCGACAAAAAAGTTATTAACGTCGCCGATAAGTTCCTCCTCGTCGAAAGAAATTCCCTCCGACCAAAGTTTTTGCGCGGAATTAAATCTGTCGACGAAAATTTTAAACTCGCTAATATTTCTAATCGTGACGCCCTCCGAAATGTCATGTGCACTGATGAACGCGCCCGCAGATTGATTTTCGCCGCTTTGAACGAAATTTTCGCCCGCCAAAACCGCAGAATAAATAATTTCGTCCGCGTCTCCGAACATTTCGCGATTAATTTTATTCTCATCAAAAAATTCCGCGTCATTTGCAGGTTTTTCGACAATCATACCTGCCGCAACCTCAATTTTCGGCTGTTCGCTGAAGTGTAAATTAAATTTTTTGTAGTTTTCAAGCCCGCTCGCCGCCACAAAAACTTTTTCTAGGACGTTTAAATAAATATTTCCGTCAATTTCCGTACCGCCCGTGAGCCATTTAAAAATTCGCGCGCCGTTGCCGCCGACAAATAAATGCGGTATTTTTTTCTCGCGATAATGTCCGTAGTCGTGCAAAATTTTAATTAATTCGCCTAAATAGTGGAATAAACCCGCCGTAGCGAACTGCGCGGCTTGTAAAACGTTTTTAATTTGCTCCGTGCCCGTTTTAAATTTTAAATCAGCCAAATATTTCTCGGAATTCTCGCGTAAATCCGCGTCAATAACTGCTTGACGTTGAGTTTCGTCATTAAATTTACCGGAAATTTTTTCGCCCGCAAAAAGCGCGTAATTATCGTAAATCGGCTTAAAAAGTTGTCGCGCGGCGTATTTAATCGACGTGTGATAAATAATTCGGGGCGATTCGCCGCTTATAACGCTAATATCTGTGGTTCCCGCGCCAATATCAACGCAAATTGCACCTTGAGCAAAATTCCCGCTTTTACCGTTCAGTTTGTTGAAATGATACGCCGCCGCTTTACTCTCCGCCCAAAAATCCGGCGTATTTTCGACTGATTCGCGGCAAATTTCTTGAAAAGAGACCTTTTGAGCCTGAGAAAACGCAGTTGGATAGGAAAAATTCCAATTAATTATGTCAACGCCGCTCGAAAAAGCCTCTACAGCCGCTTGAAAACAAATTTGTTTGATATAAGCTGCCGTTTTGCGCCTTTGCCGGTCATCATCTTGCCATTTTAAATTTGCGTCAATGCGCGCGGCGAGCTTTTCAAAAACTCTTACGTTCTCGGAACTCAATAAAAAAACGTGACCGTCAATTAACGGGCGAATATTTTGGGAATTTTCGACGTTAAGCAAGTGAAAAATGCTTAAAAAGGAGCCGTCAGCGCGATTTGGTATTTGCGAGGGAATAAAATTGCGATAAGTTTGAGCGCGTGCGCCGCCCGAAGCCGTAATTTGGAATAAATGCGGCGAAAAATTTAACGGACGCGGCGAATTTTGATTTTCGGCGTAAAAAATCATTGTGGAACTTGTGCCGAAATCCACGCCGATTTTCCACTTTAAATTAGCATTGCGTTCGACAATTTCGGGCTTATTAAGCAAAATTGCGCCGACTTCAAAGGGATTTTTGCCGAGATGAGCGGGCGGATTGTACGTTACGATTAAAATTTCGGGGAAATTATCAAGTTTAACGGTGAATCTGTTTTGCAAAAAAGTTTTTTCGTCGTCAGCATAAGGAGCAACAAAATAAATATCTGCGGCGGGCGAAATGTCATTCGATTTGTAATTTTCGTAGTAAAGGTAGTAATTTTTCCAATCTGCGCGGCGGAAATTGGGATAAAGCTCGATAACGGGAACTTCCTGGTCGATATAAATTAAATCGCGTTTCGGATATTTTTTAGTCCAACGAAAATCTTTTCCGTCGCCATTTACGCCACTTAACGGAAAAATAAAGTGCAAATAAAAGTTTTCGGCGTCATCAGAAATGGAAATTCGCGCGGAAATCTCTTCTGGAGTAAAAAGATTTAATAATTCGCGCTTAATCGGCAGAATTGGCGTTAAATCTTTTTCTAAAAGCGAATCATAACCTGTAAGCGACGGCGAATTCGGAAAAGCGTTTGCGGGCTCAACAACCGCCATTCTGTCATAAAAAAAATCTTCTGGGCGACGAAATTCCGCGCCGTTTAAATTTACGCGCCCAATTTTTTTATTATCAGCTAATTTATCGTCGGAAATTTCGTTTGCGCTAATTCCCTGCCAAATAACGAGTTGCGAGGCTTCAACGCCCTCAAAACGCGCAAAATCGCGGACAAATTCGGGCGAAATCAGCAAAATATTTCTTTTTTTATTGAGCAAACGGACGGCGGAGTCTTCAAAGCGCGGTTCGCGACCTTTAATCGTTTCGTCGAGTAAACGGGCAATTCCGGCGTGCAAATTCAAATTCGACGGGACAAATTCAAAATTCGCGGGCGAAACGTCGGCAATATCGGCTTGGTAATCGGCGATACATTTCAATAAAGCGTTGGAAATTTCTTTGGCGTTGCTCCCGAATTTATTCAGCCGCTGAATTTTGCTGTAAAGATTATCCAACCACATTTTTAACGCGGCGAGTTCGGCGGGCGACAAAAATTTTATCGGATCGGTTAAAGTGCGTTGATTTATGCTCCACGGCGCGAAAATTTTCCCGTCAAAAATATTTTCGTAGTCAGCCGCGCAGGTTAAAAGCGTCGTCGGCGAAGTCAAAGCCAGCGGTCGCCCGTTGAAAAAAATTATGTAAACGTCGGTGAGCCAAGCGTCTTTGTTGCCTATCAAAGATTCTTGCGGCGCGAGCGATTTTAAAATTTCGGCAAGGTCTGAATTGTCTTCAAGCAAATTTACTTGCTCCGCCTTTAAATCGAGCCGCTTGAAATCTTTCAGCGCGAACATCGCCAAAAGTGCCCGCCACTCGCCGCGAACTTTTTCGTGCAAGCCCGTGACAAATTGTTTCGTCGGCTCCAAATCGAACAGAGCCATTTTGAACAGCAACGGGCGCGCCCACATGTCGGGGATTGAATCGACCGAGCCCATGTCTTTGATTGATTCGCCGCAATCGAGGCTGTTTGACAGTCCGAGCAAGAAATTTATATCCGTTTCCTTCCAAATGCCCGCCTGGTCTTTTAAAATTTTTGAAACGTCTTCGTTGACCTTCGGCAGCATCGGGAAATATGAATTCGCCATAAACATACCTCCAAAAAGTTTTCCGCGCAAAGTATAGCAGAAAAAAAATCCCGCGCAAAGCGGGCAGGACGTGTTATAATGGCGACGCAAAAGATTTTTTTGACAAGAGAGGAAATTTTCATGTTCATAGTCAAAATCGTCGCCGCACTGCTGATTGTCGGGCTGTTCGGAGCAATTCACCTTGCCGCGCCGGAATTTTTGCCCGAAGTCGTCGAGCTTTTATCACGCGGCGACATAGTCGAGACGGCGAATTATATTCAAAGCTACGGCTCGTTGGCGTTGGTATTCAGCTTTTTTCTGACGCTTTTTGTCAACGCAATCGGCTTCCCGCCCGCGATAATTTTTTCCACGGCGAACACGCTGATTTTCGGAATCGTGCCTGGAATAATTTTATCGGTAATAGCGGAGACTGTCGGCGTGACGATAAGTTTTCAGTTGCTAAGATTTTTTTTCCGTGACAGTGCAAAGAAAATTATCAAGAAAAGCAAACGCTTGAGTTCGGTGGACAAATACAGCTCCAAAAACGGCTTCACGGTCATGTTGATAGCGCGCATGGTTCCCTACGTGCCGAGCGGGATTTTAAATGCGGCGGGCGCGTTGAGTTCGATGAGCTTGTGGGATTATTTTTTGGCGTCGCTGGTCGGCAAGTTCCCGTCGACGGGCATTGAAGCGATAATCGGTCACGATGCTATCTTGCACGAAGAAGGCATGTTTCGGATAATCGTCGTCGTGATTTTTGCTATTGTCTTAATCGCATGGGCATGGCATTATCAAAAAAAGCATAATCATTGAGGAAAAGTTTTTATCGACAGACAGAGCGGCAAGGATTTTAATCGCCCGCAGTATAGAAAACTTTTGCGCCGATTAAAGCCAGAAGATGTTTTGGTAGTCAAGAGCATAGACCGCCTCGGCAGAAATTATGCGGAAATTTTGGAGCAATGGCGCATTCTTACCAAAGAAAAAAACGTGGCGATTGTCGTTTTGGATATGCCGCTCTTGGACACGCGCGACAAAAAAGATTTCTTCGGCACGTTCATTGCGGATTTGGCGTTACAAATTATGTCCGCGTTCGCGCAAATTGAACTGGATTTTATAAAAAACCGGCAAGCGGAAGGTATCGCCGCCGCCAAAGCTCGCGGAGTTAAATTTGGTCGTCCGCCGAAAAAACGCCCCGAAAATTATTTTACCGTCCGTGACGAGTGGAAGTCAGGAAAAATTTCTGCTCACAAGGCGGGAAAAATTCTCGGCGTCAGTCCTCAAACTTTTTTACGTTGGACTCGTTCCGATGAAAATTGATAAAAAATTTTTAGCCCCCGTGCATTTAAACGAGGGCTTTTATATTCGCAAAAAAGTACACTTTTTAACTATTCTAAAATCAAACGAATTTTATCACAGACTTTTGAGCGGTGCAAGACTTTAAAGACGATTTAAGTAAATTTTAACGGAAAAATTATGCCAACTAAAAAGTGTACGATTTTAATCACGGGAGGTGAGCAGCGTGAAAATTTTTCCGGGCGTGACGTGGCACCCCTACGCGGAGAAAGTTTACGTCCACAGCGTCGACAGCCAGCACGATTATATTTTCGAGGGCATTGCGCTTGACGTGCTAAATTTCTTCGCGGAGCATGACGACGCCTCATTTGAAAATCTTTGCGAAAAACTTTCGGCGGAATACGCGATTGACGACGCGGAAGAATTTCAAAACGACATGCGCGAATTCGTCGGGCAACTTTTAGACGAAAAAATTTTGTACGAAGGTGCAAACCCCTACACCGAGGAGCCGTGGTCAAATAAAATTCCCATGGAGGTTGCCAATATTTTTGCGCGAGAACACAAATTATTTTCTATGACGTTCGAGCTGACTTATCGTTGCGTGGAAAAATGCATTCACTGCTACATTGACGACGCACCGAAATTTTGCGCCAAAGACGAACTCACGCTTGACGAATATAAAAATATTTTGCGCCAGGCGCGGGAAATGGGTTGCGTGCAAATTTTGTTCACGGGCGGCGAAGTTCTCCTGCGCCCCGACCTGTGCGACATCGTCGAAGAAGCCGTTAAGCTCGGTTTTATCGTAGATGTTTACACGACGGGCGTCGGGCTCACGGAAAAAGTTTTCGACCGACTTTGCGCCGCGCAGGTCAACGGCATTTCTGTCAGCCTCTACAGCGGCATCGCCTCCGAACACGACAAAATTACCGGCGTCAAGGGTTCATTCGATAAAACGCTTAAAGCTCTGCTTATGTTCAAAGCGGCGGGTGTCAACACTTTTATAAAGTGCGTCGCCATGAAACAAAATCTCGATTCGCTGGAAAGTCTTTACGAACTCGGCAAGCGGTTGAATTTTTATGTGGGCGTTTCGCCGCGAATTATTTCGGGACGCAACGGAAAATGCGCCGCTGATTATGCATTGGGTGACGTGGAACTTTACAAAAAATTTTACGAAATGCAATCGCGCTATGTGCCCGCCGATACAACTGACGAAAAAATTTCTCGCGAACAAATTCTTAACGGGCGAGTTTGCGGCGCGGGGCTTAGTTCCATGTCCGTTGATCCGTTCGGTGGCGTGCGACCTTGTCTGTCATTCACCGAGGCGTTCGGCTCTGTTCGTGAAGATACTTTGGAAAATCTTTGGGAGCGTGTGCGCGATTTGAAATATTTGCGAAACCGTTTAATGCGCAAGGTAACTCCGCAATGTGAGACCTGCGAATATCTTCAGCATTGCCAAGTTTGCGTCGCCGAATTGATTTTGGATAGAGGAGAAAATTTTTGTGACTGCGGCGAGACTTTAACGCGAGCAAAAGCCGCCGCCGAAGCAAAGTTATAATTCAAGCTCGTCGGAGTCGGGGAACTGTCGACATCACGGCAAAGGAGGTGCTAACCATGAAGAAGACGTATCAGAAACCTGTCCTTGTCAAAAAGGAACAGGGGCGCATTTATGGTGCCGGCTGTGGCATGAACTCCAACTGGGGCACGTGCGGCAAGGCTGTCTCCCACAACGAACGTTAAAAGAATTATAGGTTAATCGTTCCTAAAAAACGAGGCGGCGGGCGGGCAGTTGAATCTTTCGACACGATAACTTCTACGCGGCGGTTCTCCGACTCTGACGAGCTTAACAAAAAATTATTATGATAAAATTTCTTTGGGAGCATTTTAAAAATTATAAGGCATCGCTTTTGGTCGTCGCGCTCTGTTCGATTTTGACGGCGGCGGTGAATTTGATGGAACCTTTTCTAACAGCGAAATTCATCGACGAAATTTTAATCGGCAAAGACACGGCGACCTTTTACATTTTTATTGCGGCACTTGCAACGATAAGCATAACGGCGATTGCGGCAAATTGGCTCAGCACAATTTTATCTTCGAAAATGCGTTTGCGAATAAATAACCGCGTCGTCGAAGGCGTCATGAATCACGTCTACAAAGTGCGCGGCGATTTTATTTTCAAGACGGACATGGTTTACCTCTCCAAACGCCTTGACCAAGACGCGATTGATTTGATTCATTTCGCAATCGGCAGCATGGTTGACATCTGCATAAATTTTGCGCTGTTGTGTATGGCGTTCGGGTTGCTCTGTTCGATTGGCATTAAATGGGGCGTCCTCTTTGTGATTATTGCGATTCTCCACGGCGGTGCTTATCGTGCGCTGGAAAAAGTTTTATTCGACCGCTCGACGACCGTGCGCGAGACCGATTCAAAATATTTCACGTGTTTGAGCGACATTTTGCTTTACGTTTACTCGATAAAACTTCACAGTCTTTACAACGATTGGCTGAAAAAATTTCGGGCAGCATTTGAAAAAAATTTTGTCGCGGTCATGCAACAAGTCAAAATTGTTTTTTGGTTCTCGACGAGTGCGCTGAACGCCAACGCAATTTTTAAGGTGCTGATATTTTTGCTCGGCGGGCTGGATGTTTTGGACGGCACATTGACGGTCGGAAATTTTGTTGCGCTCAACGGCTACTATCTTTTAGCGATGCAGAGCGTGGCGTATTTCATGAGTGTCGGACAACTTTATCAAAACGCGCTGGCGGCTTACGTGCGAATCATGGAAATAAAAAATTTGCCGACGGAAATTAACGGCACGAAAATTTTGGAACACGTCAACTCCATTGAAATTTCCAACGTCAGCTTCAGTTTCGGCGAACAAAAAATTTTAACGAACTTCAGCAAAAATTTTAAGCGCGGGAAAATCTACTGCATAGTCGGCAAGAACGGCGCGGGTAAATCGACGCTGATAAATTTAATCTGCGGAATGATTCGTCCGAATGGCGGCGAGATTTTTTTTGACGGCGTGCCGCTTGCCGAAGTCGATATGATTTCCTTGCGAAAAAATTTAATCGCGGTCGTCGAACAAAAAGATTTTATCAAAAGCGACACGACTTCAGGCGGCGAACGGCGCAAAGTTTCAATCAACGTTGCCTTTAAAAAATTTTCCGATGTTTTGATTATGGACGAGCCGGACAATAATTTGGACGCGAAGGCAATTTCCGAGCTTACAGAAAAAATTCGCCGCAGCAAGCTGAATCGAATCACGCTGATTATCTCCCACGACGAGCGGCTTATAAAAATCGCCGACGAGGTTATAAATTTTTGAGAAGACGCTTGATATTTTTGCCTAAAAAATTTATCATTACCGCCGAGGTGATTTATCATGTTTAAAAAGTTTTTTATCGGCGCGTTGGCGGCTGTCATGCTGATGAGTTTCGGCGCGTTGACGGAAGCAACTTCGATTGAACAGGAAAATATTTGTTGCAGAGGCTACTGCTACCAAGATTGCGACAACAACGACGGAGAATATTGCGGACGCTACGGTTGCGGGCAAGGTCAAGGCAACGGCTATCGTGGCGGCAGATAAATTTTACTCTTTAGGCGTCACGATTTTTTTCAGACCGTAGTAGCGGCAGAAAAGTATGTTGCGGTTGTTTGAATCGTAAGATTTCAAATCGCCGCCCAATAAAAGTGTCAGCTTGTCCCAGGTACGTGCGCCCAAAAGTTTTTCCGACCAATCGGGCAATTTAATCGACGGGACAACAATCAAGTCGTCGTTCTTGTGAGCGGTGACTATTTTTATGCGCTCCGCCATCTGCGCGTGGAAGCTGTATTCGACGTAAAGGCAGCCCGTCAAACTCGCCAGCCAGACAGCGGCTAAAATCGCTACCAACGCTACTTGACGGCGGAAAAAATTTTCGACGAGCGGCAAAATTTCTTTCAGGGCGGCGAGCGACGCGACAATTAAAAATATCGTCGACGGAAAGCCCGCGCGTTCAGGGAACATCGGTGCGCACATCATCACCAGCAAACTTAAAATCGACGCCGCCGCGAACGTCAAGATAAATTTCGTAGTTTCCGGCGAAGTTTTTGCCTTGGCGAAGTAAAAAATTATCGGCACGAACAAAATTATTTCGCGCAGGAAGACCGGCAAGAATCCGCCGACAAAATTTGTGTAAAGCATTTGGAGTTTGGAGGGAGGCAGGTGGTCGCTTATCAAGTCCGCGCGGTGCAAATTCCCTGGCGCGAGCATTAAAATCGCAAAGCCGACGAGCAAAAATATAAAGCCAACTTTCATCCACGGCTGAAGATTTTTTTCGCGGCGGAAATGCACGACGAACATAAACGTTACAAAGATCGTGACTGCCGCGCCCGGTTCAATCGACCAACCCGCCAAAACTGCAATGAGCAATGCGTAAGGCGCAATGCGCAATGATTTTTTGTGATGATAAGCTTCGGCGAACGGCAACAAAAATAAAAGTTCGAGCGTGCACATCCAAAGGTAATTGCAGGTGCCCGTCAGCCAAACCGTCGTGATTATCAGCGACGGCGCACAGAAATAAATTCCCGCCAAAATCAGTAGCAGATAACTTTTGTTCATTTCGCGCAACGACAAGCCCGTCCCGACTTTGAACAGCAATAAAACTAACGCCGCGAACACAAAGACATTTGCCACGTCGAAGAAAATTTTTTCTTGCCAAACAAAAAATTGCGCGAAGATATGAGCAATCGTCCGCCCGCCCCACGCAAAATAATGCTGCCATTGCGAATTTAAAATATCCGCGAAACTTTCCACGGGTTGCAAGCGATTTGGGTCAATGCCGTTGATTAAATTTCCTTTGCCCGCGCCGTCCCAAATAAATTTGTAGGAATAATCGTCCGCGACATTTGGCATTAACAAGTTGCGCAAAAAAAATATCGCCAAATAGGCGGCGAATATTCCTTGCCAAGTGATTCGTTCAAAGAAGTTTTGCATTAGTCGTTCCTCCAACGAGACTTTTAACGGGATTAAATGAGCGGCGGTGAATCGCGCAAAAGCCGTGCTTTTCTATGGCGGCGAGGTGTTGGGCGGTTCCGTAGCCGCGATTGTGTTCGAAGCCGTATTCGGGATAAGCAAGTGCCCATTTGTCGGCGAGGTGGTCGCGCGTGACTTTGGCGATAATCGACGCGGCGGCAATGGAGGCACTTAGCGCGTCGCCGTGAATAATAGATTGCGAAGAAATTTTTTCGCCGAAGTCAACTTTCATGGCGTCGGTAAGGACAAAATCGGGCTGAACGTTTAAGCTCGCGACGGCGCGTTTCATGCCCTCCAGCGTCGCTTGGTAGACGTTCAGACTGTCAATCTCTTCGACGGGAACTTCGACGCAGGAAAAACTTATCGCCGCAGAAATAATTTTTTCGTAGAGAATTTCGCGAACTTTGGCGGAAAGTTTTTTGGAATCGTCAAGCCGCTCAAGATACAAATCTTCGGGCAGAATAACCGCCGCCACAACGACAGGTCCGACAAGTGAGCCGCGCCCAGCCTCGTCCACGCCCGCGATTAAATCAAAGCCCTTGTTACGCGCATCGTCCTCGTGCTTGTAAAGATTTTTGACGCGCTCAATATCCGCCTCAACAGAAAATTTTCTCATGCCGGCTACCTCGACGCCCGATAAATTAAAATTATTCCTGCGATTAAGCCGACGACGTTCGGCAACCAGACGGCGTACATTGGCGGAATTGCTCCGCTGCGGGCGATTGCGTTGGCGAGTGTCATTATCGCGTAGTAAAAGAAAATTATCACGACGCTGAGCGCGAAGCCCACCGAAGACGGAGTTCTTGTCGGCTGAAGTCCCAGCGGCACGCCAATCAGCGCGAAGATTAAACTTGCCATGGGCACCGTGACGCGCTGATAAAGTTCCGTTTCAAGTTTGCTCGTGTTGGCGTATTGCGACTTCATGATTTCGATTTGCGACTTGAGCTCGCTCATTGTGAGTTCTTCGGGCTTTTTCTGTTCGCGAACGATTTGCCGCGGGCTTGCCTTGACGGGCAAAATTTGTCGGTCGAATTTCATCGTGTGCGTGCGCTGTTCGTCCGCCAAATCGTAAATCATGCCGTCATGCATAACCCATTCATCGTTTTTCCATTCGGCATAGGTCGCGTTCTCCACGTGCGTAACTTTGCCGTCCTCGCTGAAAACTTGCATCGTCACGCCTTCCAAAGTTTCATTCTGCGCTTTGTATTCGCGGGCGTAAATCAGCCGCTCCATTCGCTCGCCGGTCAATTCCTTAACGATAATGTGGTCTTGCGATTTAAGCTCGGTGTTGCCTTGAATTTCGTAGTAGACGACGTTGTTGTAAGCGGTGTTCGCCCAAGGTACTACGTGCTCGTTGAAGAGAATCGCGGTAATCGTGACGACAACGCCCAAAAAAATCGCGGGCGCGGCTATTCGGCTGAAACTTATCCCGCAAGACTTCATCGCGGTGATTTCGCTCGAACTAGACAATTTCCCGAACGTCAAAAGCGTCGCCAGCAACATGGACATTGGGAACGTCCACATGATGATATTCGGCAAGCCGTAGACAAAAATTTTCACCACGGAGGAGAGGCTCGCGCCGTAGTCGGTTATATACCGCGCAATTCTAAACAGCGTGCCCGAACCGATAAAAACCGCCGTAAACGCGCAAATCGCAAACATAAACGCGAAGACAACTTCTTGAAAAATGTATCTGTCAAGTATCCTAAAGCGCATTCAAAGACCTCCGATTTAGAGCGTGAAGTTACTGCCGAGATAAAATTTCTTAGCAATATCGCTGTTGGCAATTTCGTTAGCGGATCCTTCCAGCAAAATTTTTCCCTCGTTCAAAATATAGGCGCGGTCGACGATGTGCAAAGTTTCGCGGACGTTGTGGTCGGTGATTAAAATTCCCATGCCGCGCTTGCGCAAATACATAATAATTTCTTGAATATCGGCGACTGCCAGCGGGTCGACACCGGCGAAAGGCTCGTCAAGCAAAATAAATTTCGGCTCCAAGGCAAGACAGCGGGCAATTTCCACGCGCCGCCGCTCGCCGCCAGAAAGTTCCGTGCCTTTGCGTTTCTCGACGTGACGTATGCTGAATTCGCGCAAAAGTTCGTTGAGTTTCTTGCGGCGTTCGTCTTTTGTCATGTGCAACGTTTCAAGTATCGCCATGATATTTTCGGCGACGGTCAGCTTGCGGAAAATCGAAGCCTCCTGCGTAAGATAACTTATCCCCAGCTCCGCGCGCTTGTACATCGGCAATTTGGAAATGTTCACGTCGGAAACGAAAACGTCGCCCGCGTCGGGTTTTTCCAAGCCAACCATCATATAGAAGGAAGTTGTCTTGCCCGCGCCATTCGGTCCGAGCAAGCCGACAATTTCGCCCGTCTCAACTCTTAGCGAAACTTTGTTGACGACGGTGCGCCCTTTGAACGCCTTGACTAAATCACGCGCCTCAAGATTCATCTTTCGTCGCCTCGTCGGGATTAATTACGACAGTTTCATCAGCAGATTTTTCTTCAGCCTGCGCGGGCTCGGATTTCGGCTCAAAAGCTCCCGAAAAATCAGCGGGCATTTGAACGCGCGGTTCAGCTTTTAAAGTTCCGTCGTCAGCAAGATAAACCGTCAGCCGGTTGCCGCGAATTGTGTTGTTGTCTTGAATCGCCCAGGCATTTCCGCTAACGACTGCTTTGCCCTCCTGCTTGCCGTCATAGTCAACTTGGTCGCCGCCCGCTTCCAAATTCCGCGCTGGGCTGATAAGGTGTGCATTGCCCGTGCCGATATAGCGTTCGTCGTCTATCCAACCTTCCAGCTTGTCCGCCGTGAAAGTTCCCTCGACCTCGCTCCTCGCAACGCCGCCCGTCGGGATAAGGACGTGTTTTCTGTCGTCGGGGAAAAAGTCAATGTGCTCGCCCGTGAAAGTGCGCACGTCGCCTTGGGGATATTTTTCATTGGGCGCGACTGTCTGCGTAGCGATAACATTTTCGTCCGCAATCATGTGCCCCTGCCCGTTGCTCATCAACGCCCCGCAAGTTATGCGCATGTCCTCATCAACAACAATCACGTTGCCAATAAGGTGCGCCTCTTGAGTGTTCACGTTGTACATTGCGTGGAGTCCCGTCGCCTTAGTCGTGCCGTGCTTTAAAAGAACGTTTCCTTCTGCCGCGACAACGCCGGTGTTCATGTCGTATTCGATTGCGTCGGCGTTCACCTCGGAGGGCAAGTTGTCCTTATCAGCAGCCAGAGCCGCCGAACTTATCAACATTATCGCCGCGCAGCCCGCGCAGATTTTTTTTAGCTTAGTCATATCAAAACCTCATCTGACACAATTAAATTTTTTGTTCCAATAACCCAGAGGAATATCGGGAAATTTACTATTGTTAGGATAATCGAGCGGCGTCGGCAGATAAATATTTTCGTCGTCAACCAGTTCATAATTTGAAGTCTTAACGTAAGTCAACTCCAGCGCACCCGGAAATAAAATCTTATTGTCCAAGTGCAACGTCTTGCTCCAATTATTTCCGTGCAGGTGAACCAGCGAATGCGTCCGATTTATTTTACTTATGCAAGCCAGCGTCGCATTCATTACGCTTTGGTCTTTCGGCTCCGTCAAGTCATGGAATTCAAAAACCATTTGGTCAAACTGATTCAGTGTCTCGGAGGTGACGGTCGAAAGGAAACTCCACTCCGCGCCCTCCACGTCCATTTTTAAAATCATGTTCGATTTATTTTCGTGCCCATTGCGCTTTATGAAATAATCCAGCGTGTGCATAGATTTTTCCGGAACCTCGACGCCGAAAACGCCCTCCTTGAAGAAATGAAATTTATCGCTTTCCGCCGGCAATGTGTCAACCGTCGGGTCGTACATGAAAATATCATAGTTGCGCCACGTCATTTCCCAATCCCACGAAACATAATCATCCACTCCGAAAGAATACGCAATGCCGCCGCCCGAAGTATCAAAGTTGTCGACCATGACATAGCCGCCGTCATACTTTTCTCCGACGTGGACAAAATTTTTGCCGATAACTCTTTTAACCTTGAGTCGCTCGCGAAGCAACTCGTAATATTCCATGTTTACGTTGAATTCGTCAATCAAGCGAACGATCTCGCCATCAACTTGAATCACCTTGAAAACGCTGACGTTCATTAAAACATCTCCTTAAACACAATGACTTTGCCACTAGCAGTGAGAAAATTTTTTATTCCAATAGCCTAAAGGAATTTCATTGTAACCGTTGCATGGTCGGTCAAGAGAAATCGGAAGATAAATATTTTCATCGTCAACAAGTTCATAATTTGAAGTTTTAACATAAGTCAATTCAAGCGTGTCTGGGAATAAAATTTTATCGTCCAAGATTAAAGAAACACCGCAACTATTTCCATGCAGATGAACCAACGAATGCGTCCGATTTATCTTGTTTATGCAAGCCAGCGTCGCATTCATTACGCTTTGGTCTTTCGGCTCCGTCAAGTCATGGAATTCAAAAACCATTTGGTCAAACTGATTCAGTGTCTCGGAGGTGACGGTTGACAGGAAGCTCCACTCCGCGCCCTCTACGTCCATTTTTAAAATCATGTTCGATTTATTTTCGTGCCCATTGCGCTTTATGAAATAATCCAGCGTGTGCAAAGATTTTTCCGGAACCTCAACGCCGAAAACGCCCTCCTTGAAGAAATGAAATTTATCGCTTTCCGCCGGCAATGTGTCAACCGTCGGGTCATACATGAAAATATCGTAGCCGTGCTGTGCCATGTCCAAATCCCAAGAAACATCGTCGTTGATTCCAAAAGAATACGCAATGCAACCCCCCCCGAAGTATTAAAATTGTCAACCATGACATAGCCGCCATCGCTTTTTCTACCGACGCGAACAAAATTTTTGCCAAGAACTCTTTTAACCTTAAGCCGCTCGCGAAGTAACCCATAATATTCCGGAACAACGTTTATTTGTTCTTGGAACTTAATCGATGTATTATTAACAAAAACAGTTCTTTGAACTTCAATTTTCATAAAACATCTCCCTAAAATTTCATCGACTCGTCGTCATCTTTGACGCCCTTTAAAACTCTGGCATGACCCATCAGTCCGAAATGTTTAAAGCCGTTATCGGAATAGGCAAGGTCGCCGAAAGCGCGCATGTCTTCTTTGGCAATTTTTACGTTGCCCGTCGCGATAACTTTTTCCTCGCTGATGAACCATTCCAGCTTGTCGCTTAAAAGTTTCGCGCCGTCGTCGTTTATCACGTAAACATTGCCCGTCGCGGTGATGATCTCTTCTTTTGAAAACCAAATTAATTCGTCACTGCTGAGCTTTGCGCCGTCATCTTTTGTAATGCTAACTTCGCCCGTCGCAGTCAACGTTTCCTTTTCAGTAAGCCAGCTCAATTCTTCGCTACGCAACTCCGAGCCTTCATTATCCCTTATAAAAACGTCGCCCTCAACGTAGATAACCTTGTCCGTCCTGTCGTAAATGCCGCGCTCCGCTGTCAGCTCCCAAGTTGTTTCCTCGTCGTAAAATTTCCCTCGGACGTTCGTTAGCTCCATGTCCTGCGTTATCGAATCGACGCGCATTTTGTCGCAGGTCAGCTCCCAAATTATTTTGCCGTCTCTTTCTTCGGTCAGGGTGTTGCCCTCGTATTCCATGACGGTCGGCGGCTCGAATTTTTCTAGCGGCGGCGGTTCTGTTGGCGTCGTCCGCACAACCCACACAATCAAGCACACAAAAAAAATTACTGCCACTCCCGCTAAAATTTTGCCCCGTGTGCTCATGTCGTTTCCTCTTTAGACTTTCTGCGCACCTTAACCGTATGGTGCTTATTTTTATTCTGCATTTCCGGCGGCGTGTTCCAGCGTTTTTGAAACCACAGCCACTGCGTCGGATTTTCTCGAATCGTCTGCTCCAAAATTTTAGTCATCTTCTCCGTAAAGCGCAACAAGTCAGCGTCGGTGTCGCCCGTGTCCTCGAAGTGCATTATTTCCCCGATTTTTACAAGGTGCCGCCCGTCCTCCTTGCGAAGAATAAACGCCGGCAAAACTGGTGCGCCGAAACGCCTTGAGAAAACAGCTGGTCCCAGCGGCGTCGAAGCCGTCTTGCCCAAAAAATTTATAAAAGCTCCGCCCGGTCCGGCGTCTTGGTCGGCTAGGAAGCCCAAAATTTTTCCTTCCTTGAGTGCACGACCCGCCGCCCGCAGTTCATTTGTTCCGCGATTAAAAATTTCAACGTGAATCGTCGCCCGCAAGTCGTCCAGTGCCCGCGAGTATTCCGCGTTCGGCTGAAGTTTTGCAATCGCCGTCACGGGCATTCCGTTCAACGAAAACGCCGCGCTCAACCATTCCCACGTGCCGACGTGCCCCGTCAAAACCACGACGCCGTGACCTTCCGCCAAGGCCGCGCGCATTCGTTCCAAGTGGTCAATCTCTATGAACTGCGACAAATTTTTTTCGTTGAGGTTGGGCATGTACAAAATGTCCAGCATGTTTCGCGCCAAATTTATGAAAGATTCTTTTACGAGTTTTCGCGCCTCTGCCTCCGAAATGTTCAGCGCGGGCATCATCTGCGCGACTGCCCGTTCCCGCTGCTTTTTGACGAGCAGATAATACAAATGTCCGAACACCCAGCCCAACGCTAACAGAACGTCGTAGGGCAGGAGCCGTATTATTCTGCTCATCATCATCAGCGTTTTATAAAGCATGTTTTCCTCCGAGTTTAATTTTTATTTAACAACCAAAACCTTTTTATCCATGACGAAACATTCCCTTTTAGTCGGCATCGGGAAATTCATCTCCACCGCCAAATCAAAATTTTCCTTGCAAAAGGCATCTTCATTGATATAATGCATATTTTTCGCTTTTATAGTAAAAGAATCTCGTTTATATTTATCAAGGTCAAAGACTTCAGAAAAATTGTCTAGCTTGCCCAAAATATCCAGCGTCAGCAAAGTACGCTCACATTTATCGCATTCGCCGCAGTTGTCCGAATTCTCCCGCCCGCGTTTGCAACACACATTGAGATATTTTTGCGCAATGTCCCACTCGGCAATCCGTTTAACCTTATCAACTCGCCGATATTGGCAACCGTCAACGATTAGCTCCGTGCGCTCTGTTTGAATCAGCGGCACAAAATACGAATCGCAGAATTCAGCCAAATCATAGCCATGGGGTTTGCGCCCGAACTCTTTTATATCTTGATAGCTGTAAGCACTAGGAACGTAGTAACGCCGAATCGCATTCTGCAGGCTCAGCACGCACGAATAATTTATCAAGAACGCTAAATTTATCAAATCATTGTTATAGGTAAATTTGTCAAGATTGGAATCTATTACAAGCAACGGCAAACGCAATTCATTAGCGGCACGGGCAACACGTTCAATGCGACTTTGAAAAAATTTTTTAGTGACAGTAACTGTATCATCATTGGAACGATGTGTTCCGTTGTTAAAAATAAACAGCGCGTTGATCTTGTAATCGGGGTCGTTTTCGTTAATGTAGCGGTCGTAAACGGTCGAGAGTGAATCGACGCCACAAGAGAGCGGCGCACCTATCAAATATCCTTCGCTCTTAGTCGGCGCAAAACCTTCAACAGAAATATCCACGGGCACAAGCTTGTCCATGAAGTCGCACAGAATTTTTTGGACGTACCACGTCAGATTTTTATAAAGTTTTTTTGAAATCCTGCCGCGAATTTTCAACGGAATTTTATTATACATTGCCAGGAAAAGCGGAACAAGGACAAAAGCGTCGTAGGTGTCCTCACTGAACATGTCGCCGCAATCTTCCCGAATGTCAAAGTACATCGTTTTCTCTGGGTAAGGGTTTCCGCCCAAGAAATTTATATCAACTTCTAATCTTACTATGCCCCCCCCCCGTATGGTACTTGCGTAAATTAGAAATTTCTATCATAGTTTCCTCCTACTGATTAAGCGCAGTCAATTCTTTGTCGTCGAATTCAGGTAAAGTATACCGTTCGATAATCTCCTGCCAAAATCCTTTAGCCTTCAAAATAAATTCTATAATCTCTCGAACCGCGCCGCGACCGCCGAAATTGTTCGCCACGAAATGCGCCCGTTCGATAACCTCCGCCGACGCATCGCCGACCGCCGCCCGAAAACCGACTTGAACAAAAACCGGCAAGTCAATCACGTCGTCAGCAACGTAACAAATCTCCGCGTCCGTCAAGTTGAATTGCGCCTTGATTTTTTTATAAGCGTCGCGTTTATTCATTTGTCCCTGTATGACGGCGGAAATATTCAACTCGGCGGCGCGCCAAGTAGTCATGTCCGAAGTCCGCCCCGTGATTATCGCCGTCTTCAGTCCGCATGAATGCGCAAGCGTTATCCCGAAACCGTCGCGGCAATGAAACGCCTTGAAAAGTTCGCCGTTCGCGCCGTGGTAAATTCCGCCGTCCGTCAAGACACCGTCCACATCGAATATTATAAGCTTAACACGCCGCGCCCTGTCAAGAGCATCGCCCGAAATTTTCATGATTTTTTCCTCAATGATTCGCCTTGCGATAAATTTCTAAAACCAAAGCTTTGTCGAGTGGCTGGAACGTCGCAACTTTCTTGGTGCCGTTCGACGTAACCATATCCGCCAGCAAATTTAATTCGTCCTCGCTTTGAACGCCGATTCCCAGCTCGGAAAAATTCGTCGGCGTGCCCAGCTCGCGGAAATAATTTTCCATGGCGTCGATACCTGCGCGGGCGCGTTCGTCAATCGTGCCACTCGTTATGCCGAAAACTTTTTCCGCAAAATTGGCAAAGCGTTCGGGCTTGACGTTGTAAACTGTTCGCGCCCACGAAGCCCAGACCGTCGTCAAGCTCGCGCCGTGAATCACGTCGTAACGCCCGCTGAGGTCGTGACCGAGTTTGTGCGCGGAAAAATCTCTGTCGCGACCAAGACCCGTGAAGCCCGTGTGCGACACCGAACCGCACCACATTATCTCGCTCATGGCGTGCAAGTCTTGCGGATTCTTCAAAAGGTTTTTCGACTGCGCCATCACATTTTTAATCAGCGACTCGGCAACCATGTCCGTGAATTCGTTGCCTTCAATCTTGCTGAAATATCTTTCGAGCGTGTGCATGATGATGTCGGCGATACCGCAAATCATCGGGTAGTGCGGAACCGTCAGTGCGAATTCGGGATTCATAATCGCGAACACGGGGCGCGGAGTAATTGAGCCGCGTTTAAGCCCGCTGTCCTCGTCCGTCAAAACGGCTGAATCAGAAGTTTCACTGCCCGCCGCCGCTATCGTCAACACCGCTCCCACGGGCAAGGATTTTTTCAATTTAACTTTGCCCGTCCAATGCTCCCAAATGTCAACGTCGGGATTCGCCGCGCCGAATGCGACCGCCTTGGCTGTGTCAATCACACTGCCGCCGCCCACCGCTAGCACGAAATTTATTTC
Source organism: Selenomonadaceae bacterium (assembly GCA_017412925.1). Lineage (GTDB taxonomy): Bacteria > Bacillota > Negativicutes > Selenomonadales > Selenomonadaceae > Quinella. The sequence continues at coordinate 3,654 of JAFPVP010000089.1, read as the reverse complement.
CGAATCAATCGCCGCGCGAACTGCCTCACGAGCAAAACTCAAGCGCGGATTCGGTTTGACGCCGCCCAAAGTTTTTACTTCAAAGCCGCCGAGGAGCCTTTCGATTTTCCCGATAAGCCCACTTTTAACGGCACTGCCGCCGCCGTAGAGAATCAGCACGCGCGAGCCGCCGTACTTGCGAATTTTTTCCGCAACGCTGTTCTCCGCGCCGCGTCCGAAAATTATTTCCGTCGGGCAATGATATTCAAAGCTGTGCATAATTCAACACTCCACTCAAAAATCTTTACGCTGAAATTTTACAACCTTGCGGCGTTTCGTGCAACAAAAAAAAGAGCCGCCGAAATTTTTTTCGTGGCTCTCGGAACCGAGGGTACTTTTATTTGAATTGATTTTGCTGAGATTGTTTGCGCCGCTGATGAAGTTGGAAGCTTGTTTTCCACGAGCGCATTTATAGAACGTCTTTTTTAGAATTTGCTTAGATTCTGGAACATTTAATCAACACTTAACGCTTTCTAATTTCCGATTAAAAAATCGGCGCGGAGGGTTTAATCTCTCGCACCGATTTTAATTTTTATACTGCGTTATTCAGTTAAAGAAGTCATGCGTTCGAGCGGCGTGCTCAAGTCCATGTGCCCCGATAAAGTTTCAATTTCTTTACCGTCGACCAAAAATTTTACGCGCTTGACTTCGGGGAAATTGGTCAGCGTGTCAACTATCGAGCCGATTAAAAATTCTTCGCCCGTAGAGCCGCCGACAAAACCTTTTAAAATGCTCCCGTCGAAATCGACCGTCGCCAGATCGTTTCTAACCGTGACGCTCCTAATAACCGCCTTCTTCGGGAAAATCGTCGTCAAGTTTTCCTCGTCGGGCTCCTCGCGCAACGCTTCAACGGCGGCGGTGTACTTGTCAACAGAATCGTCGACGAGAACTTCGCGTTCGACTTCGACAAGTTTCATGCCCGAATCGTCGGGATAATAAACTTTAACCTTAATCGTTTGCTCCGTCTTTTCATTGCGGGCGGGCTTATTCTCGGCAGGTTTAACGGTGTCTCTAGGTTCGGGCGCAGATTTCGGCGATTCGGGTTTGTTTTCTGGCTTAACGTCGGAATTCGTCTGCGCGGGCTTGGTAGGCGGCGCGGTGGACGAGTCTTCAGTCGGGGGCTGTTCACAACCCGCAGTAAACAAAAGCAGCGCGAGCATTGCCGGCACTAAAATTTTCTTCACGATTAATCAAATCCTCCTTGATTGAAATAGCGATTGACGGCGTTTGTAATTGCCTGCGCAAGCTTCTGTTGATAATCGTCGCTTGCCAATAATTTTTCTTCACGCGGATTGGTGATGAAGCCCAGCTCAATCAGCGAGGCGGGGCATTTTGAATGGGTCATGACATAAAATCTTGCCGCCTTGACGCCGCGATTGCTCAAGCCGCCGAGCCGTTCAAGTTCCTCGTTTAAAAGTCGGGCGAGGCGTGCACCTTTGGCGGCGGTCGGCGCGTGATAAGTTTCCATGCCGTTTGCCTTGCCGTTCGAGAAGGCGTTGCAGTGGACGCTGATAAACAATGCGGCGTTGGGCGGAGCCTTGTCGACACGCGCTTGAAGTTCAGTTGCATCGGGGACGCCCGGCGCGGCAACATCAACGTCGGTCGTGCGCGTCATGACAACTTGATAGCCCGAAGCGTTCAAAAGTCTTTGAGCCTTAAGCGAAACCGCCAAAGAAACATATTTTTCCGTGACGCCGCTCGGTCCGATTGCTCCCGCGTCAGAACCGCCGTGCCCTGGGTCAAGGACAATAATTCTGCCATCGCCGCTAAAATTTTCCGTCAGCAACTCTTTACGCGCGGCAGATTTTTTCACGTCGACGATAATGCGCGCGTCCTTTTTCTCGGAGCGGTTAGCGGGTTCAAAGTTAATCGTCGCGTCGCCGCTGCTCACCGCCGACTTGAAATTGATTCGTATGCTCGTGTGTCGCTTGGCGGTTTCGTTGACGGAAATTTTTTCAATGAAACTTTTCGCGCCCGATTGAATTTGAATGCCGGAGACGCGACTGACTCTGCCCGGCAAGGCGTTGTCCAAGTCAAGCTTCATGCCCGCCGCCGAAAATTCGGAGGAAACGTCGCTTGTGTCGAGTCGCCCGTCACGATAAGAAATTTCAATCCGCACGGTTTCCCTGTCCAAGTCGTAGGCGTTTATCCCCGTCAGCTCGGCGGGTTTGGCTTGAGCCGTCGACGCCAACGCCAAGACGAACAGCAGACTGAAACACGTTAAAAATTTTTTTAGCAAATTAACTCCTCATTCCTCCAAATTTTTCCTAAGCTCCTGCGCCTCGTCCAGTGCCGCTTGAGTTTTCTCTTGCGCACGGGAAATTTTTATCGTGAGATATTCGCCCTCGCCAGCGTCTTCTGGCAAAAAATCTGCCGGCAAAACAAACTCGCGGAACTCGTCCTCCTCTTCCTCGACTAAAAAAACTGCCGTCGCTGAACTGTCTTCCAATTCCTCGATTCTGTCAAGGTACGCGCTGATTTCCTTTTCCCCATTCATGATAATCAATCCTCCTTCTTTGACGCGGTTATTTATTTATGCGAGCTTTCTTTTCAGCTATCCAAAATGCAACCCAATCCACATCAATTTTGGGCTGAACAGAAAACTTTTCGCCGTCGCTGGTTATTGTGATTGTATCATTAAAGCGCGTGCAAAAAATATTTTTTGCTTCGACGCCCGCTACCAAGTAAGCTTCCAAAACGTGAATGTGCGGGTGCCCGTTGTAGGGATTTTCGGCGGTGCTTTCGTCGCCCGCGCTGATTAAAATCGTGCTCGGATTGACCGCTTCAACAAAATCTTTAGAAGAAGAAGTCCAGCTACCGTGGTGCCCGCTCTTTAGCACGTCGCATTTTAAATCCGCAGCTCCGTTACTCATCACAATTTTAGCTTCGGATTCCTTTTCGCAATCGCCCGTAAACATCATGGAAAAATTTTTGTAAGTGAGCTTGCCGACCATGCTACCGTTGTTAATGTTGTGTTCCCTATCTTTTTTATCTATTGTCTTGCCGCTAACCGTCGCAACGAAATCTGAAGTCGGCCAGAAGAGCTTAAACTTGACGCCGTCGCCGAAATCCAACGTGTCGCCGCTCTTCAAGCTCCGGAGCGGAATGCCTTTTTCTTTGGCACTCTTAATGTAACTCCGATAAATCCCGCTGGTGTAGACAACGCCGTTATCGTAAATTTCGCCGACGGAAATTTTTGCAAGGTAAGGATACTCGGCAAGTCTTTCTGCGCTCGGATTAATTAATAAATTTGAGCCGCCGATGTGGTCGGCGTGCGGGTGCGTTAAAATCAGCTTGTCAATTCTCGTGACGGAAAATTTTTCCAGCTCGCTGACAAAGCGGGGAATTTCGCTAACGTCCGCCGCGTCAATTAGAATCGTCTGCTCTTCCGTGCGAATTAAAATCGCGTCGCCGTGCCCGATATTCAGCATAGAAATTTTTAAATTAGCGTCGTGAACTTCCCCACTAATCGCGGCCTGTGTATTGCAACCGCCAAGGACGAACACCGCCGCCAATAGCATCATTAAGAAAATTTTTTTGTAAGCTGTCATTTCTTTTTATCCTTCTGCTTTTTCTTTATCCACTTGTCAACCCAATCCTCGTTGTTTTCGGGCT
>JAFPVP010000088.1 GCA_017412925.1 Selenomonadaceae bacterium | reverse complement strand
GCCGCGTCCGGTAATCGTGAATACGTCTTCAACCGGCATAAGGAACGGTTTATCAGTGTCGCGGGCAGGCGTCGGAATGTAATCATCGACAGCATCGAGGAGCTTAAGGATATTTTTCTTCTGTTCCTCGTCGCCTTCGAGAGCGAGCAGAGCCGAACCCGCGATAACGGGAATATCGTCGCCGGGGAATTCGTACTTGCTGAGGAGTTCGCGAACTTCCATTTCGACGAGTTCGAGAAGTTCTTCGTCGTCGACTTGGTCAACTTTGTTAAGGAAAACGACGATAGCGGGAACACCGACCTGACGAGCAAGCAGGATATGCTCACGAGTCTGGGGCATGGGACCATCGGAGGCAGCCACGACGAGAATCGCGCCGTCCATTTGAGCCGCACCAGTGATCATGTTCTTAATATAGTCAGCGTGACCTGGGCAGTCGACGTGTGCATAGTGGCGTTTTTCGGTCTCGTATTCGACGTGAGCGGTGTTAATCGTGATGCCGCGCTCGCGTTCTTCCGGAGCCTTATCGATGTTCTCGTAGGATTCGTATTTTGCGAAACCTTTTTCCGAGAGGATCTTGGTAATAGCCGCCGTCAAGGTCGTCTTGCCGTGGTCGATGTGACCGATAGTACCAATATTTACGTGGGGTTTACTGCGGTCAAATTTTTGCTTTGCCATTAATTTAACACTCCTTTAAATAATGCGCAATGCGTAATGCGCAATGCGTAATTAAAATTTTCCGAGCCTTTAATTTCCAGTTCCTAGTTTCTAGTTCCTAGATAGGCTCGCCTCTGTATCTCGCAACAATATCGTCCGAAATATTTTTCGGAACTTCGTCGTAGTAGGCAACTTCCATTGAGTAAGAGCCGCGCCCTTGAGTTTTGGAGCGCAGGTCAGTCGCATAGCCGAACATTTCGCTGAGCGGAACGAACGCATGAATTATTTGCAAATTATTGCGCGGTTCCATGCCGTCAATCTTCCCGCGTCGCGAATTCAAATCGCCGATAACGTCGCCCATGTAATCTTCGGGGACAGTGACTTCGACTTTGACATAAGGTTCAAGCAAAACGGGTTTGGCTTTTTCGGCCGCCGCTTTGAACGCCATGGAGCCTGCGATTTTGAACGCCGCCTCGGAGCTGTCGACTTCGTGGAAGCTACCGTCGTAAACGGTGGCTTTGACGTCGACGAGCGGGAAACCGGCAAGCACGCCGTTTTCCATTGCCTGTTTAATGCCCGCCTCAATCGGATTGATATACTCCTTGGGAATGACGCCGCCGACGATTTTATTTTCAAAGACGAAGCCCGCGCCCGTCTCGTTGGGCGAAATTTCAATCCAACAATGACCGTATTGCCCGTGACCGCCCGTCTGCCGAACGAATTTGCCTTCGCCCTTTTGCGTCTTGCGAATTGTCTCGCGATAAGCAACTTGCGGCTCGCCGACTTTGCAGTCAACTTTGAACTCGTCCAACATGCGGTCGACGATAATTTGCAGATGAAGTTCGCCCATGCCGGAGATTATGACTTGACCGGTTTCAGGGTCGGTGCGGACTTTAAACGTCGGGTCTTCCTCGGCAAGTTTCTGCAATGCGATTCCCATTTTATCCTGGTCGTTCTTAGTCGCGGGTTCAACGGCAACGGAGATGACTGGGTCGGGGAATTCCATTGACTCAAGAATAATCGGGTGCGCTTCGTCGCAAAGAGTGTCGCCCGTCGTCGTGTCCTTCAAGCCGACAACCGCCGCGATGTCTCCGCTGTAGAGGAAATTAATTTCCTTGCGGTTGTTCGCGTGCATTTGGAGAATTCGTCCGATACGTTCCTTTTTGCCCTTCGTCGAGTTGTAAACGTAGCTACCGCTTTTTAAAACGCCGCTGTAAACTCTGACGAACGCGAGCCTACCGACGAAAGGATCAGTCATAATCTTGAACGCCAACGCGGCAAAAGGTTCCTCGTCGCTTGCGGGGCGCGAATCAGATTCGCCGTCGGGTTTGACGCCTTCAATCGGAGGAATATCCGTCGGGGCGGGCATGTAATCGACAATCGCATCGAGCAACGGTTGAACGCCGCGGTTCCTGTAGGACGTGCCGCAGGTTACGGGCGTAATCTTGCATTCAATAACCGCCTTGCGAATCACGGCTTTAACTTCGTCGATTGTGACTTCTTCGCCGCCGAGATATTTTTCCATGAAGTCATCGTCAAGCTCCGCGCAGGACTCCAAAAGTTTGTCGCGATAATCTTCCGCCATGTCAAGCATATCAGCGGGGATTTCAACTTCCCTTGAAACTTTGCCCAAATCGTCGTCGTAAACAATCGCGTCCATTTTGACGAGGTCGACAATTCCTTTAAAATTATCTTCCGCGCCAATCGGCAGTTGAATTGCAACGGCGTTTGTGTGAAGTCTATCGCGCATCATTTGGATAACGTGATAAAAATCTGCGCCGGTTGTATCCATTTTGTTGACGTAAGCCATGCGCGGGACGTTGTATCTTTCCGCCTGCCGCCAAACGGTTTCCGTCTGCGGTTCGACGCCGCCGCGAGCTGTTAAAATCGCGAGTGCGCCGTCCAAAACTCTCAAAGAACGTTCTACTTCGACCGTGAAGTCAACGTGTCCTGGCGTATCAATGATGTTGATTCGATGATCTTTCCAGTAGCAGGTTGTCGCCGCAGAAGTTATCGTAATGCCGCGTTCCTGCTCCTGCTTCATCCAATCCATAGTCGCCGCGCCTTCGTGAACTTCGCCGAGCTTGTGATTGACACCCGTATAAAACAAAATCCGCTCGGTCGTAGTCGTCTTGCCGGCGTCTATGTGCGCCATGATACCGATGTTGCGAGTTTTTTCTAATGAAAACTCTCTTGACACGAAACTTGCTCCTTACCAGCGATAGTGCGCGAAAGCCTTGTTCGCCTCCGCCATCTTGTGGGTGTCTTCTTTTTTCTTAATCGATGCGCCGGTGTTGTTGGCGGCGTCCATCAGTTCGCCCGAAAGTCTAGCGTCCATAGTTTTTTCGCCGCGCAGTCTGGCGTAATTTACCAGCCAACGAATTCCCAACGTTTGACGACGGTCGGGGCGCACTTCGACGGGAACTTGATAGTTTGCACCGCCGACGCGACGCGCTCTGACTTCCAAAACCGGCATAACATTTTTCAGTGCCGTCTCGAAGACTTCCAACGGATCTTTGCCTGTCTTTTCTTTTATGGTGTCGAAGGCGTCATACACAACGCGCTGGGCAACGCTCTTTTTGCCGCTCAGCATGACTTTATTTATGAACTTCGCAACCGTCTTTGAATGGTAGACAGGATCCGGCAGAACGTCTCGTTTAGGCACAGCACCTTTTCTCGGCATTACTGCGTTCCTCCTTAGAAATTATTTCTTCTTAGCCTTAGCTTTCTTCGCGCCGTACTTGGAACGCGCTTGCTTGCGGTCTTGCACGCCGGCGGTATCGAGGGAGCCGCGAATGATATGATAGCGAACACCCGGCAAATCTTTGACGCGGCCGCCGCGAATGAGAACCACGCTGTGCTCCTGCAGATTGTGCCCGATGCCGGGGATATATGCAGTGACTTCGATGGCGTTGGTCAAGCGGACACGCGCAACCTTACGAAGTGCCGAATTCGGTTTCTTGGGCGTCGTCGTGTAAACGCGAGTGCACACGCCGCGTTTCTGCGGGCACTCCTTCAGAGCCGGAGCCGTTGATTTTTCTTCCAACATCTGACGACCTTTTCTCACTAACTGATTTATGGTTGGCATGCGCCCACCTCCTTCCAAAATTTTCATGCCTAGTTAAAAGCGCGCCAATATTATCATTGCCAAAAATGCTTGTCAAGCCCGTAATGGCGCGACCTCGAAAAAAAACCCGTCTTTTACGTTAAAAAGTTTTCCCAAAGACAAAAAGCGCGTCACGATAACATTTTCTGCGCAAGGACGTTCGGAGGCGAATTCGGCATTGCGATAAATTTTTTTATGAATTATAATCGACGCATGCATAGAAATGAGGAGGAATATTTTTGAAGTTTAGAAAAGAAATCGTCGTGCTATCATTGCTGGCGGCGATTCAACTCCCGTGCGCGACTTACGCGGCGGAAGAAGATAGAGAGCTGTCACTTATAGCGGCTGAACAAGAAAAATCCGGCGAAGATGAACAGCTCGGCGAAATAAATCCCGCGCTGAAGGACAGCCTGTCGACGGAACGAACGCAGGAAACGGACAAGGAAATTAAAGAGCGCAAGAAAAAACTCAAGCAGACGCGCAAGGAAAAGGAAAAAGCTAACGAGCGGAAACTTAAGGAGAGTTCGGATAAAAAGGACAGGCAACGCAAGGAAGAGGCGATTGTAATCGAGCCATCGAAAAACGAAACTCCGCCACCAAAAGTCGAAACGCCGCCGCCCGAACCTTT
>JAFPVP010000087.1 GCA_017412925.1 Selenomonadaceae bacterium | reverse complement strand
TTCACTCGTGCCGAGAAGGTGACGGCGCAGGTCTCCGCCAAGGACAGGTTGAAAGCCGCCGAAATGCTAGCCAAGGTCAAGGGCATGTTTATCACGCGGCAGGAAGTCGACCTGCAAGGCGTCGTTCCCGTCGTGATTCGCGACGACTTCTGAACCGCATATGGACTTCGAGGGGGTATACATGGACTTTCGGAATCCGCGCCCATTTTATTAACCCCCGAAAACACGGAAGGTAAGTTCCCAACGCCAAGTGCAAAAAAAACGGCGCGACCTTTCATACAAAAATCAGACAATCAAGCGTGACCCGACGGGCGGGGGAGGGTGGGTGTCTTACGTCTTTCGTCTTCAGCCAACCCCCCCCAAAAACCCAAGGGGTTGGTTCGGCGCGAGTGTCGAAAACTCCTGCTTGACCCCCGAAATTTTAATCTGATTCTAACCAAATTTTAATCCGATTCTAATAAAAGACAGTATTTTGTTGCCAATGCAACGCCGGCATAGAGTAAACCGCCTGTGGTCTTGCTTACTTCTTGCTTACTGCTTGCTTACTTGGTGCTTACTTGGCAAGTGCGATTGTAAAAAATAGAATGGGGTGAACGAATGGAAAGCGCAATCTCGCTGAAGGAAGCGGTAGGCGGCGGCTATGATGAGTTCTGGAAGAGCACGAAACGCTACGTGGTGTGCAAGGGCTCGCGAGCCTCAAAGAAGTCGACGACAGCGGCGTTGAAGTTGATAGCGCGATTAATGCAAATGCCGCTGGCGAATGCGCTGGTGGTGCGTCAGACGCAAGCGACGCTAAAAGATTCGTGCTACGCGCAGTTGCAGTGGGCGATAAATCGTCTCGGCGTGGACAAATTTTGGAAAATGACAGTCAACCCTCTGCAGATGACGTACGTGCCGACGGGACAAAAAATAATTTTTCGCGGCATGGACGATTCAATGAAGATAACGTCAATCGCGGTCGAGAAGGGGCATTTGTGCTTTGCGTGGCTGGAGGAGGCGTTTGAGGTTTCGGAAGAGGACTTCAACCGCGTGGACGAATCGTTGCGCGGAATACTGCCCGAAGGTTACTATATTCAGTGGCTGATAACGTTCAATCCGTACAGCGCAAGCTCGTGGCTCAAAGCGCGATTTTTCGACACGCCAAGCGAAAATGTTTTGGCGATGACGACGACTTATAAAAATAATGAATGGCTAAGCGAGAACGATTTGGCATTGTTCAGAGAAATAGAACGAACAGACCCCGACCGCGCCAAAGTCGTCTGCGAGGGCATGTGGGGCATTGAAAGCGGGCAATATTTCAGCATGTGGCGTGAAAGTTTGCACGTGGTCAAGCCTTTTGAGATTCCGCGCGACTGGGTGAAATTCCGAGCAATGGATTTCGGAACGGCGCGCCCGTATGCGGTTTTGTGGTTCGCGATAGACTATGACGGCAACGCATATGTTTATCGGGAGCTATACGGTTGGGGTGGCAAGCCGAACGTCGGGACGGGCGAGACGGCGCGGCAAATCGGCGAAAAAATAGTGGAACTTGAAACGCGCGAAGAAAATTTGCTGTATGCGGTATTGGATTCGGCGTGCTGGGCGCGCAGTGGCGTGACGGGTCCCACGATTGCGGAAGAATTAAATTCGGTGCTGATAAAAAAAGGTTTGGTGGCGTTCATGCCAAGCTCGAAAGGCAGAATGGAAGGAGCTAACGCCTTTAAGCAACGGCTGATTGGCAACGAACTCGAAGACGGCACTTACAAGCCCGCGATAAAATTTTTCTCAACGTGCATACACTGCTTGCGGACGATTCCGATTATCGGTCACGACAAGCACAAGCCCGAACTGCCCGACACCGATGCCGAAGACCACGCCTACGACGCGATTGCTTACGGGTGCATGAGCCGCCCGTGGGTGCCCGTGCGGAAAAAAGAGGGGCTTGATTATTGGCGCACAAAGAAAAGTAGTCGCTCGGTTTGGACGTATTGAGGGGTGATAAATTGAACGAGAATATTTTGCCGGAGCCGACGGATACTCTTCGCAAATGCCGCAGGTGGTTTCAAGCGGCGGTCGACGGCGGCAAAAAGTGGCGCGAAGAAGCCAAGGAAGATTTCGAGTTCACGGCGGGCAAGCAGTGGACTGACGAGGAAATAAAACAATTCCAAAAGGACGGACGCCCCGCCATTACAATTAATCGAATTCTCCCACTTATCAATATTTTGAGCGGCTACCAACGTCTCAATAGATATGACATTGATTTTCTCGGACGCACAGCCGACGACGTGGAGCTCTGCCAAGTGCGGCGCGGCATGACGAAATACATCATGGACAGGTGCGACTACGACGCGGTGGAATCGCAAGTTTTTGTGGAAAGCGGGATAGGCGGGCTGGGCTGGTTCGGCGTGCGATATAAATGGGACAGCGAGATTCAAGACGGGGAGGCGGTGATAGAGCGGCTTGACCCGTTCGGAATTTACGTAGACCCCGAAGCGCACGAGTTGGATTTTTCCGACGCAAAATTTTTAATTCGTGCGAAGTGGGTAGCCAAGGACGAGCTCAAGCAAGTTTATCCCGAACAAGCCGAGGCGATAGAAAATAATTTCGCGGTGTATGACACGGTGGAACTAGACGGGGAATCGCGCAGAGACGTTGACCCGCTGTATTATTCTAGCGAGTTGCAAAAAGTTCGTGTCGTCGAGTGCTGGTATCGCGAACATTCAACGCGGACGATTTTTTTCACGGCGGACGGGCAACAACTCGAACAAGTTACGCCCGAAATGATTGATTTGGGCATGATAGCGGGCAGTCAGGACATTCCGACGAACGAAATCAAATGTTGCGTATTTTTCGACAGAACGCTACTTGAGGAAATGCAAAGCCCGTATCAGCACGGCGAGTTTCCCTACGTGCCCATGGTTTATCACCACTACGGCGTAGGCGACACACCCGCAGGTTTCGTCCGCGCGATGAAAGACCCGCAACGAGAATTAAATAAGCGGCGCATTCAAACGTTGCATTTGCTCAACACTTCAGCAAACGGCGGCGGCTGGATAGAAGAGGGCGCGATGACGCCCGACCAAGAATCCGAATTCGAGCGCAAAGGCACCCTGCCGGGGCATTTCCAAAAAGTCATGGCGGGCGCGGTAACTACGGGCAAAATCCGCGAACGCGAGCCGAAGAATCCGCCCGCCGCTGTGATTCAAGCCGAACAAGCCGCAACCGAAGATTTAAAAGCAATCAGCGGCATAAACGAAAGTCTTTTGGGCGTAGACGTGCCGAGCCAAGCAAGCGGTCGCGCAATCGAATTGCGCCAGAAACAAGCAGTCACGCATTTAGCGGTTATTTTCGACAGCTTGCGGCGAGCGAAAAAACGAATCGCGAATTTACTTTGGGGGCGGCGTGGACACGCGGGAATCGTCCCACAATTTTACACGGCGGAAAAAGTTTATCGCGTCGAGGGCGAGAACGGACAGCAATTCGTGACGATTAACGAGCAAGTCGCCGTTCAAGACCCAATCGCCGGCACGATAGTAAAAACGCTAAACGACTTGTCGC
>JAFPVP010000086.1 GCA_017412925.1 Selenomonadaceae bacterium | reverse complement strand
CTCCTAAAATTTATTCGTTGATGATTTTGCATTGGCAGTTGCGCATGACGTCCAAAGCTTTTTGATGAGCTTCGGGATTAGTGCCGGCGCAACAGGCGGCGTCAATTTGAATGCGCTGTTCGGGATAAAACGCCTTGATTAAAAGCGCGTTCGACACGACGCAAATATCAGTACACACGCCCGCGAATTCGACGACTTCATAGGGCTTGATGAGCGACGGCAAGCGCGTCGACCCGAAAGCTTTTTTCTCGATGACAGCTTTGGCTCGCGGCGTGAACTTTTGTAATTCGGGGACAATCTGCCAGCCGTCGGTTTTTTTTATGCAGTGCTTGACGGGCAAATTTCTGCCTTCCTGCGTGTCAAGATAGTTGTCGGTGTGAGTGTCCTGCGTGAAGATTAAATCTACTGCGCCCTCCTCGACTATCGCCTCCAATTTTTTGACCAGACGCGGGAGCATAGCCCGTGCCTCTTGCGTGCCGAGCGGTCCCGTCACGAAATCGTTTTGCATGTCGATGATTATCAATGCTTTTGCCATGTGTTAAATCCCTCCCAATTTTAATCCTACTGCACACGCCGCCAAACCTGCCGCGACGCTGACGATTATGTTGGCTGCTGCCGCGAAAATTTGTCCGTCTTGAATCAGCGCGAGTGTTTCGGCGGAAAAACTAGAAAACGTCGTGAAGCCGCCCAAAAATCCTACCGCGACGAACAATCTAATCGACTCGAATCGTCCCGCCAAAATTCCTACGACCAAACCCATGAGCAGACTCCCGAAAAAATTTGCCGTGAGCGTGCCGAGCGGGAAGTTGCCCAGCTTGCCCGCCAATGCCGTAGTTACTAAGAAACGCGACACCGCTCCGAGCCCGCCGCCGATAAATACCAGTAAAAGTTTTGTCATGCGTCCTCCTTGAACCCTGCGCGGGGCTTGTTAAAGAATTTTTCGCGCTGTATAATTCGGCAGTAAAAATTTTCAGCGAGGTGTTTGGAAAATGTGTAAAGAATGCGGTTGCGGCGAAGGCGGCGGCAATACCCGCCTGCAATTCACCGCCAAAGGTTATACGCAAGAGAGTGCGGCGGCCGTCGAAAAAAATTTGCTCGGCTTGGCGGGCGTGCTCTACGTCCACATTCACGCGCACGACGGCGAGACGACCATTGACTACAACCCCGAAAAAACTAAGCTCCGGGAAATTCTTAAGGTCTTCGACAGTCACGGCGTCGAGGCGGATATTTGAAAGGCAATTAGGAATGCGCAATGCGTAATGCGTAATTAAAAGAACGTCGTCATTGCGCATTACGCATTAAAAATTACGCATTGCTTTTCAGCGGCGACTGTAGTTTGCGAGCCGTGACCCGTGTATAAAATCGTTTCGTCGGGCAAGGTTAAAACTTTTTCGCGAATCGTTCGCATAAGGTCGACATAGCTACCGCCGGGCAAATCGGTTCGTCCGTAGCTGCCGCAAAAAATCGTATCGCCCACGAACGCCACAGAATTTTTCGCGCTGTAGTAAATTGCGCCGTCAGTCGTGTGCCCTGGCGCGGGAATCAGCTTGACGCAAAAATTTTTATTCGCGTCCAAAAAAATTTCGGTGTCATCGGGCAGACAAGTCACGTCGTCAAGGACAATAGACTCACCGACGAACGCCGAACAATTTATCGCGGGGTCTTTGGCGTAATAATTGCCGCCCTTGCTCATGCAGACTGGAATTTTCAGCGCGCGTTGAAGTTCGTTGACCGCGCCGATATGATCGAAGTGCCCGTGCGTCAACAGAATTTTTTCTACGGTAAAGTTGCGCTCGCCGATGATTTTTAAAAGTTTGTCAGCCTGTGCGCCAGGGTCGATTAAAAATCCGTGGCGCGTCTCGTCGTCGATAAAAAAATAGGCGTTCTCGTCAATGACGCCGAAAACTTCAACGGTTAGAATCATTTTTACAACTCCTTATCGCGTCGAATCGGCGCGTTTTATTTTATCTTTGCGGCAAGCAATTCAACCGACGAATTAATTTTTTCCAAATCTTTTGCGTAGGGCTGATTGTTAAGCAGTTGCGCGACCAGCTGCAAAAGTTTCAAGATTGTCTGGAGGCTCGCTTTGTTCGCCGCCGAAATCGCGTTGAGTTTTTCCAATTCCGAATTGAGCGCGGAAGAATTTTCGCCAAAACCGCTGATTGTTGTGTTGAGTGCTTTGGAATTTTCAGCTATCTGCGTCAAGTTGTCGAGTTCGGCGAGGCGCACGCGAATCACTTGCAAATTTTCTTGGACGAGTTGCGCGGCGGCATTGACGGAATCCATAGCCTCGGCGGTGACTGCGGAAGTTTCGTTTATCTTGTTGCGCAGCTGTTGGAATTGAATTTCTATGCGTTGATAATCGTCTTCGGTCGCCTGCGCGGCTTTGGAAAGTGCTCGCCTTAAACTTGCCGCCGCAAGAATGGCAAAGACTGCGCCGCTGAACCAGCCGATAAGATCGTCAAGCTTGAGGAAAGCTCCCAAACTTATCAGCGAGAGAAACAACGCGCCCGCAAAATTGTCTTCACTGCCACACATGCCACAACCTCCGCTTTGAAACTTTCCGCGATTTTAACACTAATTTTTTCTAATGGCAACTACCGACGACTAATCCGGCTCCATTTTGACTAGACAGCGAAAATTTTTTTGTTTATAATTCGCTAAATGGAAGTTGTAATTTTTTGACAGTTTAGGGGAGGTTTTTTAATGAAAGGCGGCAACAAACCAATTTATGTCATCGGACACCGTAATCCCGACACGGACTCGATTTGCTCGGCTATCGGCTACTCCAACTTGAAACAAGCGCACGGCGTCAACGCTGTTCCCGCCCGTTGCGGCAAAGTTAATAACGAAACGAAATACGCACTCGAATATTTTAAAGTAGATCAACCCTTGCTCTTGACCGATTTGTATCCGCGCGTCAAGGACGTTGCGCTCGAATGCAAAACCGTCGTCCGCCAGCACGACACGCTCCGTCACCTCGGCGAAGTGATGCGCAAAAGCGAGCTGCAATCCGTGCCCGTCACCGATTCCAACGGCGAACTCGTCGGTATCGTCACTGTCAGCGACCTTGCGAAAAGATATTTCCTTGAGCTGGGTCTCCAAAGCCTCGTCGATTTGCGCGTCCGTTACCGCGACATTATCCAAGCGACGGAGGCTAAAGTTTTAATCAGCGGCGACGAAAATTCACTTATCGAAGGCAATATTATCATCGCGTCGGGCTCTGCTTTCTCGACCGTCAGCATCCTAAACAAAAAAGATATTGTCCTCGTCGGCGACAGGAGCGCGGAAACTTTGCTCAAATTCCTTGAATGTGGAATCGCTTGCCTTGTCGTCACGCAAAACAGCCGCATTGCGCCCGAAGTTTTGGAAGAAGCCGAAAAGCGCGGCGTTTTTGTCCTCTTGACGCCCTACGATACTTACACCGTCGGCAGATTGATTAATCAGTGCGTGCCGATACGCAGAATCATGAAATCCAATCCCGTCTGTTTCCGCCCGATGGATTTATTGAGCGACATCAAGGGCATTATGGACGAGAACCGCTACCGTAGCTATCCTGTCGTCGAAAACGGCAAGCTTGTCGGTTTGGTCAGCGCAGATGAAATTATGCTCCCCGAACACGAAAAAGTTATCCTTGTCGACCACAACGAGCGCGGGCAAGCCGTCGAAGGCATTGAGGAAGCAAAGATTGTTGAGATTATCGACCACCACAGGCTCGGCGGCGTTCAAACTTCGGAGCCGATTTATATTCATCAAGAACCGGTTGGTTGCACGTGCACAATCGTCGCGAACATGTATTGGGATCAAGATGTTGAAATCCCGCCGTCAATCGCCGGACTTTTAATGAGCGCGATTATTTCCGATACCGTCCTGTTCAAGTCGCCGACCTGCACGCCCAAAGACAGAAAAACTGCCGAACGCCTCGCGGAAATTGCCGGCGTCAACCTCAAGGAATACGGTTTGGCAATGCTAAGAGCCGGCGCGGGCATCGGCGATAAAACTCCCGCCGAAATCGCCAAAAACGACCTTAAAGAATTCAAAATCGGCGATTATCGAATCATCGTCAGCCAAATTTCCGTCATGGATCCGAAAGAAATTCTCGACATTGAAGACCAGCTTATCGCCTTCATGAAGGAGAACATTGAGCGCGAAGGATTCGATATGCATTGCTTGATGGCGACGGACATTCTCGAAGAATCAACTTATCTGCTTTACGCCGGCTCTCCGCGTTCGCTGATTGGTGAAGCCTTCCGCAAAGATGCAAGCGGCACGCATATTTTCCTGCCCGGCGTCATGTCAAGGAAGAAACAAATTATTCCGCCGCTTTCCGAAGCCGTCAAACGCATTAAACCGCAGTAAACATATCTGAAAAAATTTTTTCCCTCCGAACGACGCGGAGGGATTTTTTTTGCGGCGTGTTTATTGTTGATTTAAGCGGCGATAAGGGCTAAAATGGCGGCAAAAAATTTTTTAGGCGACGGAGGGAATTTAAATGGCAAGATTATTCGGCACGGACGGCGTGCGCGGCGAGGCGAATACCGAATTGCCGCCCGAATTAGCTTTTCGCATGGGCAGAGCGGCGACAATTTATTTCGGACAACATTCGGAGGGCACGCCGCAAATTTTAATCGGACGCGACACTAGAATTTCTGGGGAAATGTTGGAGGCGGCATTAGTCGCGGGAATTTGTTCGGCGGGCGGCAATGCAATTTTGGCGGGCGTAATTCCGACTCCTGCGGTTGCTTACTTGGCTAGAAAACTCCACGCGGCGGCGGGCATTGTTATCAGCGCGTCGCACAATCCCTTTCAAGACAACGGAATAAAATTTTTCGGCGGCAACGGCTACAAATTGCCCGATAAGGTCGAGGACGAGATAGAAAAAATTGTTCGCGACATGGAAAGCGGCAGAGAATTCGAGCGACCGACGGGCGAGGGCGTCGGGCACATTGAATATCGGCAAAATCTTTTGGAAGATTATATCAGCTTCGTGATGAACACGACGAGCGAACGTTTCGACGGCATGAAAATTGTTTTGGATTGCGCGAACGGCGCGGCGTATAAATCAATGCCAACTGTGCTGGAGCGGCTCGGCGCGAATTTAATTTTGCTCGGCAACAGACCGAACGGCAACAACATCAACGACAACTGCGGCTCAACGCACATGGAAAATTTGCGGCTGGAAGTTTTGAGGAACCGCGCGGACATCGGCATAGCGCACGACGGCGACGCGGACAGGTGTCTTTGCATTGACGAGCGCGGAGAAATTATCGACGGCGACCACATCATGATTATCTGCGCGAAGTTGATGCTCAAAGTCGGCGCGCTCCCGAAAAAAACAATCGTGGCGACGGTCATGAGCAATATCGGTTTTCGGCAGGCGTTGGAAGAGCTGAATTTGGCTTGCGAAATTACGGCGGTGGGCGACCGCTACGTTCTGGAAAATATGCGGGCGAACGGCTACAATTTGGGCGGCGAACAGAGCGGGCACATAATTTTTTCGGACTATTCGACGACGGGCGACGGCTTGATAACTGCGTTGCAAGTCTTGACGGCGATGAAAAAATTTAAAGCCACGGCGAGCGAACTCAACGCGCTGATGACGACTTATCCGCAAGTGCTTTTAAATGTTCGCGTGCAGGATAAAGAGGCTTGCAAAAATTCTGCGGCGGTGAAGTTGGCGATAGCCGAGGGCGAGGCGGAGCTTGGCACTTCGGGCAGAATTTTGGTCAGGGCGTCGGGCACGGAACCTTTGATTCGGGTCATGGCGGAAGGGCGCGACAAAAATCAGCTCAACAGAATTTGCAACAAGATAGCAGCCGAGGTGGAAAAAGTCAGTGGATAAGGCGATACTGTTGGCGCATTTCGGTTCGGCAGACGATTCAATCAGGAAAAATATTTTCGACAAGTTGGCGGCGGAGATTCGGGAAAAATTTTCCGCGTGTGAAGTTCGGCAAGCGTTCACGTCAAACTTTATGATAAAAAAATTGGCGCGGCGCGGAATTGCAATCGACACGCCGCCCGAAGCGATAAAAAAATTCCGCTCGGAAGGTTTCAAGCGGATAATTTTATTGCCGACGCATTTGACGGCGGGCGAGGAATTCGACAACAAAATAAAAATCTGCGCGGCGGCGGACATTGAAATAATTTCGCCGCTGATGAACGATTCGCTGGAAGAAATTTTATCGGTGATAATCGACTGCTTTAAACCGGTTGCGGACGAAGACTTGATATTAATCGGGCACGGCTCGCCGCACAGACACAATCCCGTTTACGAGGATTTACAGCGGATAGCGGGCGCAAAAGTTCATATCGGCGTTATCGAACGGAGCGACACGCCAAATTTCTCCGATGTCGTCAAGCGATTAGAAAACTCCCGCGCAGAAAAAATTTTGTTGGCACCGCTTTTGTTTAACGGCGGCGTTCACGTCGAGGAGGACATTGCGGGCGATTGGTTTGTCAACTTGAGCAATGCGGGCTATAAAGTTCGCGTGATTCGCGACGGGCTCGGCTCGTTTAAAAATTTCCGCGAGCTTTACATAAAAAAATTGGAGGTGCGGCTTTGAACGAACGAAAATTTGAAATCATAATCCACGTGGCGGACGCGGCGACTTGTAATCGGCTGATAAATTCCTTGCAGAAAGTCATCGTGCCCGAAAATTTCACGGCGGAAATTCAGCTCGTCGAGGGCGCGGAAAAATATTTCGCGTATGATACGGCAATGCGGGCGAGCGACGCCAAATATAAAATTTACCTTGACGAACGCGCACTAATCGCGAACGAAAATTTTTTGCTTGAGTTGCTGCAGATTTTCAATGCCGATAAAAAAATCGGGGCAGTTGGCACGAGCGGCGCGATTGAACTTTCCACGCACGGAGTATCTTTGAATTCTGCCAAACGCGCTCCGAGAAATTTTTATGACTACGCGGAAATTGCCGACGGATTTTTCTTCGCGACACAGTATGATTTGCCGTGGCGTCACGACCTGTTCAAGGATAATTTTTTCGGCGGGCAAGCTCAATGCGTCGAATTCAAACGGGCGGGCTACAAAATTTTTATCGGCGGCGATTGGATTTTCTTGGACGACAAAAACTTTGCGCTCGATGTCGACGCGCAGAATGTTTTCTTGGACGAATACTCCAAAGATTTATTTCCGCTTATCAGCGTGATAATTCCGACGTTCAATCGCCCGAAATATTTTAAAGAGGCTCTCGACAGTGCGCTCAATCAAACTTACCGCAACATTGAAATTTTTATCAGCGACAACTCGACCGACGACGCGACCGAACGCCTGATTGAAACTTACGACGACGCGCGGATAAAATATTTTCACCATAAAAACTTCGACGCGCACGACAACTGGAATTTTGCGCGCGACTATAACAATCCCGCCGCCGAATTCGTAAACTGGCTCATGGACGACGATATTTTCTACCCGCCGAAACTTGAAAAGATGGTTGAAGTTTATCGCAACAATCCCGACGTGTCGCTCGTCACTTCGCGGCGGCACCTTATCGACGCGGACGGAAAAGTTATTGGCGAGGTAAAAACCCCTTTTAAGTCTTCGGTAAAAATTGACGGCGAGGAAGCAGGCAAAATTTTCTTCAGCAATTTTGAAACTTATATCGGCGAGCCGACGACTGTTTTGATTAGGAAAAAATTTCTGCGCAACGGCGACCTCTGCTGGAATGCTGACGAACGCGGCTTCTTTAATCTGGTAGACGTGTCGACGTGGTGTCAACTTTTGAGCCAAGGTAATTT
>JAFPVP010000085.1 GCA_017412925.1 Selenomonadaceae bacterium | reverse complement strand
GCATTGTACAGCGGGATAATCAATGAAACTTTCGGTTCGTTCATGAAATCACCTATTTAAAAATTTTTCCGTGCAAAGATACGCCGTGAGAAGATTTTTTCCTGTAGGATTGAGTTCAGGATTTTCCAGCTCGTCGAAGAAGATTTTTTGCAGTTTGTGAGCGGGTACTTCTTCAGAAAAATTTACTATGCCGAAGTCAGTCTCTGTGAAAAATTTCAGAACATCGCGGCGAAGTTTCGGCTCCAACGCCAGTCTGCTCATAAACTCATCAAGAGTGCCCAAACTTTTTGATAAAATTTTCAGCCAAAAGCGAACGGCTTCCCGCAAATTCATGACGATACGCGAAGCAGACATTGTGCCGAATCTGTAAATCACGGTCACGAAGGGTACAAAAAAATATTTTTCAGCAAGGCAAAAACATTCGAAGCAAAAAATTTTATCTTCGGCGCGTCTCATCTGCGGGAAGAAAATTTTGTTCTTCGTCAAAAATTCACGACGAAAAATTTTTCCCCACGACCCGCAAGAAAAATTTCCGCTCGTGAAAATCCGCATTCTTTCATTGAGGGCGGCGGGTGCGCACGTCGGTTTATCGACTAAATTTTCCGCCTTGCCCTCGAAAAAAAGTTTTAAATTTTCGGCGTCGAATTTTCTATCGAAGACAAGCCATTTTTCCGTGTGAACGACATCTGCGCCGTAAGTTTCCGCCGTCTCGAAAAGATTTTCAAGCGCGTCAGGCAAAATCATATCGTCAGCGTCGACGAAAACTATATACTTGCTCGACGCATTTTTTATTCCAATATTTCTCGGCAAGCCTGGACCACTCGAATTTTTCTCTGTGGCGAAAATTTTCAAGCGACCGGCGAAGTGCGGCAAAAGTTTTTTCACTTCGGCGACGGAGTTATCGGTGGAGCAATCGTCCACAACCAGCACTTCATAATCGTTGAACTTGGAAGCTAGCACGCTGATTAAACACTGGCGAATATACTTCTCTGCATTGTACAGCGGGATAATCACTGAAATTTTCGGTTCGTTCATAAAAAGTCATCTCTCAAAAAAAATTCCGCCCACACGGGAGCGGCTCGTTATCTTCTGTTAAGTTGTCGCCGCGTCATTTCTTGAATCAATTCAATCGCGCCGCGTCCCAATCCCGTCTCCCGCGATATGTCTTCGATTGACATGCCCGCCAGCAACATTTCTTTGATTACAGAAGAATCCGTTGTTACGAGTTTAAGGTCGCGGCGTTCGGGGAGCAATTCTTTTTCGGGCGGAGGTTTTTGTTGCGGCTTTTCGGCAACGGGACTGCTTTGCTCCGCCGCCTTTATCGCTTCGAGTGCCGCCTTGCGCACGTCGCGCGCCGAACGTGAACCGCGCCGTCTTTTTTGCAAACCCTGCGCTTGATTGGCGTTTGATTCTTCCTCTGAAGTTTTTGCCAGCTCCGCCGACGCCTCGTTTAATTTTTTCCGCGTAGCTTCGATTTTCACCGGATCCGCTTCGACGACTGCCACGGGTTTTTTATTTTCCGGCGATAGGACGATTGACTTTCGCGGCGGCGGCTCTTCGGGCTTTGGAGTTTCGGCGATTGACTCTTCCAAAATTTTGTCGAAGTCTTTGCCCGCAACATTTGTCGGGCGGATAATCGGCGGCACCGTTATCGGTCCGAGCGGATTGATTTTTTCTGGCGGCGGCGTCGTTACGGTTGCGGCAGGAGCCGGAGTCCTCGGCACAATCGGCGGCGGCGTTATTATCGGCGGGACAAGCGGCGTTGGCATTTGCGGAATTGAAACGGGCTGTTGTACCGGCAACGGCGTTGTCATCGCAAAATTCAATTTCCGCTCGACGACGTCCATTTTCCGTTGCATTGAATTGACTTCTTCGCCCGCGTCGTCAAGCCGCGCCAGCAAGTCGCGTATCTCGCCCGATTGCCCCTCGCTTTTCTTGAGCAATTTTTTCAGCTCGGTGACGCGCCCTTCAAGTTGTGTGCGATTGCGCTCCGATTCGTCCAAGACGTTTTCCAAGTGCGTGACGTGATTTTCCATGCGCCCGATTATTTCGTTCGCCGTCCGCTCCAATTCCTGCTTAAGCTTGCCCGTCGAATCTTCAACTTCTCTGCGCTCTAGGGCGTCTTGTCTGCGCCGGCGCGTATTTGACCACGCCACGAAGACAATTCCCGCGCCGAGCACAATCATCAGCAACATTAATTCGATAATCATAACTTTTTACAGGGAAATATCCAAGAAATATCCGCGCTGAGGGTCGACGGCGTAATTGTCGTCTGCAGCTTCAGGTTCTTCTTCGCGCGGCTGACTGCGGTAATAATAGCCGCCCTGCCTGTTCCTGCGGTCGGGGTCGTCCTTAATCAAACGCCCTTCCGCCTCTTCCTTGTTGCGAACTTGTTTTTGCTTAAGTTGAGCGTCCTCTTTCTCGCGCACTGTCTGAAAGGCGTGTTGCAATGCCGAGGCGTTATTCATGTCGTGCTGAACTTGAGCCGCGTTATTTGCGTTCGCATACGTCATTTGTACTCCAACCGGTGCAAGTTCCATTTTTCCTTCCTCCAATCAATAAGTTCCGACCTCGACCTCGCCCTCGTCGTTTAGGAAAATGCTGCAGTGTTTGTACTCCGATTGAATGCTCTTTACAATGCTGTTGACGGAAAGGCGCGTGCCGGGGTAAATTGTGCCGCTAACGCGAATTTTGCCGTTCTTCATGTTTGTAAGCTGTGCTTCGATTTCTAAAATGCGTTTTTCGTCGCGCTTGATTTGACCGGCCAGCGGGAATTGAGAACGAGTTAGCGCGTTTATCGATTCGACGCGGCTCTTGGGCAGTTTGTTAATATCTATCTTCGAGAGGGTGTTTAGCGTCTGGGTGATGTGCGTAAGGCGGCGTTTCGATTCTTTGTAGGTTTTGCGCAACGCTTGATACTCTTTCTGTAAGTTAGGGTCGACGCCAACAGAAACCCTCGTGACTACAAAGGACGTGTTGCCGATAGTTTTAACACTAATCATTTCGCCAGCCACCGCGTGTCCGCCCGTTATCTGCCCGTGCTTGTCCTCCATGATTAAACGCTTGCCCGCACGAATTTGCGAGTGCAACGCTATATCCGCTATGAAAACGTCGTTGCCTGCCTCTATCAATGCATTTTCAGCAAACGCCGTCCGTACGTCGTGCTCAGCGAAAACTTTGGCTCTGTCCGCGCCCGTGATGCCGCCGCTTATGTAAACATTGCGTCCAGTTACCTCCGCGCCATTTATCGAGCCTTTAATATCTATGTCGCCCGTCGCTTTAACCTTGAAACCCTGCTCCACGTCGCCCTTAATCTGAACTGTGCCGTCAAATTCAATATCGCCCGTACTAACGCCGACACCGCCCTTTATCTCCAAACGCGGGTCTACGCTGATTCGCGAACCTTTGTCGACGATCTGACCGTTCACCGTCGCGATTAATCTGTGCTCACCAACGACTTTAGTATTCTTCCCCTCCGGCATCGGGCAAGGTCTGCCATTCTGCGCGGGCACAGGTTCGCCTAAAATATTTTTCCCAGGCGTGCCTTTAGTTTGCGGAATGCGAATTGCCAGCGTCTGATTCTCCTTGGCGAGTACGAAAAGATTCAAGTCCTTATAATCAGCACGACCAGCCTCGTCGATTATCGGCTTGCCCTGAACGCCCAAATTAAATTTCCTGTCAATGTAAGCGTTCTCGCCCGCTATCGGCGGCAGACCTTCAGCCGCTACAAACGGCGTCAAGCTCCGGATTCCAATTTCTATCGCGTCCTCGTTTATGCCGTAAACAACGCCCGCCTCACTCAATGCCGCCATAACCATTTCCTTCGTCGGCAAGCGTGCGCCCTCTCGCGTGTCGTAACGTATCGTCGCCTTCATGCGGTCGCGCGTCATCTCCACGACTAGGCGCGCATACGGCTCCTCCTCCTCATTTCCCGCGAAAATATCTTCGTCGCCCACCGCCGCTTTCAACGCCGCCTCAGTAATTTGCACCGGCTCGGCTATCCTCTGCGCTCTGCCGTTCGCCTCGCGCATCGTCCGCGATAAAATTCCTACGTCATAATCTAATACTCTGCAATCGCGTAGAATTTGGCGCATATCGGACAGCTCAAAAAGCCGCTCGCCGTCCACGTTGGGATAAACCGTCAGATAAACGCCGTCCGGTCGGAATTCGTATTTGTAACCGGAGGCAGGGCCGCCCAAGATAAGATTTTCACTCATGCCGCGACCTCCTTTCCTAAACCAAATCTTGTTTGCTTTGCGCCAAATAGCCGCGCATTCTCATTATCGCTTTCGTGTGCAGTTGGGAAATTCGCGCCTCCGTCAGGTGCATTACCAAACTGATTTCCTTTAGCGTCATTTCCTCGTAATAGTAAAGCGACACGACTAGCCGCTCCCGTTCGGGCAACCGCTCTATCGCCTTTGCTAACGTCTCTTTCAGCTCAAAAAGCTCCGTCGAGTTCGCCGGATTCGTGTCGATTGCCTCCGCCGCGTCCGTTTTTAAATAGTCTTCGAGCGGTATGACCGTCGCCGAATTGCACTGATTGACCAGCGTCGCCAGTTCCTCTAGCGAAATTTCTAACGCCGCCGCCAATTCCTCGTCCGTCGCCGCCCGTCCCAATTCATTTTCCAGCCGGCAAACTGTTTGCTCATATTTGCGAATTCTTTGGCGCATCGATACCGGTATCCAATCCTTCGAGCGCAGATAGTCAATCATCGCGCCGCGTATCCGCACGCCCGCATACGTCTCAAACTTTATGTTGCGCGTCACGTCGAATCGGTCAATGGCGTCGAGCAAGCCGAAAAAGCCGCTACTCAAAAGGTCGTCCTTGTCCAAATGTGGCGGCAGACTGACTGCTAACCGTCCGCAAACAATCCGCACCAGCGGCAGATAATATTCGGCGATTTCGTTGCGCAGTTCCACGGTTTTATTTTCGCGATACTTCAGCCACAACGCCGTCATGTCTTTCGCGTCACTTTCCATAGTCGATTCACCGTCCTTCGCGCACGCTTAAAAATTTTATTTCAATGCTGATTGGAGAGATTGGCAAAGTCCATCGGGTGGAAAGTTTCAGGCTCCGTTGCAGGTTCTTCTTCTTCGTGAAGATATTCCGCGCGGTTGAAGTCTTCGTCGGTTTCTGCAAGCGGCGCGTCGTCCACGAAACTTTCCAATTCGCGCTTGGTCTTGAAGATGGCGTATTCCTCGCAACTCATCAAAAAAATAAAAGTCAGCAGGCTAGCAAAACAAAAGGCTGAAAAAGTTCGCGACGCAACAGTTGCCCCGCGCACAAAATCGCTCGTCAGCCCAGAAATAAGTACGATAAACAAGGCGACCATGCCCACCGCCAACGATATTAAAATCTGTCTGATTGGCAGGACGCTTTCAAGATAACCGTAAAATCCAGTCAAAACATTCACCACCTCAGCGGCACTAAATCGTTTTCTCGCCGCGGTCGATGGTCTTAATCTTGTAAACGCCCGTCGCCAAATCAATAGAAACTGTGCGCCCGTAATTGCCGCCGGTGTCTTCGGCGATGATTTTAATTCCGTTGCGTTTGAGAACCTGTTTGCAAACTTCGGCGTTTCGGGTGCCAACGCGCATGATGTCGGTTGCATTGGAAAAAGCAAACATTTGCGCACCGCCCGCCAATTTAGCCACCAGCCGAGCTTTCGTCGCGCCGAGAGCCACAACGTCGTTAATCATGAGCGGAATCCCGGTATCGGCGAACTTTGCGGGGTTGTCGCTAGCCCTTGCCTGCGTGCTGTCGGGCAACATAATATGCAACAGCCCGCCAACTTTCCTAATCGGGTCGTAGAGGGAAACGCCAATGCACGAGCCCAAACCGTAGCTTATGAGATTGGAAGGACTGCGCCCGACCTTGTAATCAGCCATGCCGACTTTGATAAGGTCTGCCATAATTATTCAACCCCCACTGCCTTGACCAGAGTACCCAGCGAGCCTGGGTCGGGCACGAGGAAGAAGTGTCCTTGTACGCTGTCGTCTTCTGCCAAGAATTTTGTTTCGATAACCATTGCATAATCGCCCATTTGCCCCAGTTGCACCAGCACAATGTTTAAAATTGCCCCCGCCATATCCATTGCCATTGACGGTATCGACGGTATCATTGCTATGTTTGTGAAGTGGAAAAACGAATTTAGATATGAGCCGGTCAAAATATTTCCGACTTCCTTTAGCGCGGAAACTTCCATCTCGCCGAGTTCTTGAGTTGTGCCGTGCGGCCTGCCCATCAAGTCATCAACCATAAGAAAAGCGTTTTCTTTAGGCATGAGGAAAAGGATATTGCCAGGAGCTTTTCCGTAGACGCGCAGGAAGACCGCGACAATCAAAGCGTCGGGACCGCCCACCAAGTCGGGAACGTCTTCAATCGGGACGAGCGAAACTTTCGGAACGTTCATATCGATTTTTTTGTTAAGCACTTGCGAAAGAGCCGTTGCTGCGTTGCCTGCGCCGACGTTGCCGATTTCGCGCATTGCGTCGAGCTGATTCGGGGTCAAATCGAATTCATCAATCATTTAAATCATCTCCAAAAAAATATTTCGAGTACGTTATCAATTCAAAGCGACAATCTCCTCCAAATTAAGCATAGTGACGAGTCTGCCGTCGATATTGCCAATGCCGCTGAGGAATTTTTCCATAGCCCTATCGCTGACGGTTTTTTTGGGGTCGACGAGTTTGGAGCGGATGGTGAGGACTTCGGTAACGGCGTCAACGAGCATACCGACTTGGAGGTCGCCGACGATAACGGTGACGATTCTGGCGGTGTTGGTGTAGGGAGTTTCCTCGATACCGAGGCGTTTTTTGAGGTCGATAACGGGCATAACGGAGCCGCGTTGATTGATGACGCCTTTAATGAAGGAAGCGGCGAAGGGGACGCGGGTAATATCGGACATATCGTTAATTTCCTGAACTTGGAAGATATTGACACCGTATTCTTCGTCGCGGAGTTTGAAGGCGACAACCTGCATAGCGGTAACTTGTTCTTCGTCGTCGCTCAAAGCGTTTTTAGGGGCATTAGCCACGCTGTCTTTAGCCATATAAAAAAATCTCCTTTCAGTGGATTTTTTAGTGATAAGTTGCTAGTAGTTAGTGGTTAGGGGTTTCATTACGCATTACGCATTGCGCATTACGCATTAATTAAGCATAGTAGCCACGTCGAGAATAAGAGCAACTCTCCCGTCGCCGAGAACGGTAGCACCGGAGAACATTTTAAGACCCATGAAGAGATTGCCGAGGGTTTTGATGACGATTTCCTGCTGACCGATTAATTTATCGACGACGATACCGGCCTTGGAGTCGCCGGCATGAACGACGACGACGAAAAGCTCTTTGGTGTCTTTGACGTGGGGGACCATTAAAGATTCTTCCATGCGGATAATGGGGATAATTTCGCCGCGCAGGACGATAACCTCGTTGTTTTGGACGGTGCGAATATCGCTAGGTTGGACGCTCAAGGTGCTGTCGATAGAGGCGAGCGGAATAGCGTACATTTCAGCTTGGACTTGTACGAGCATAGCTTGTATAATAGCCAAAGTCAAAGGCAATTTAATTTTGAAGACGGAGCCTTCATTGACGCGGGTTTCAACGTCGACTTGCCCGGAAAGGGATTCGATTTTACTTCTGACAACGTCCATACCGACGCCGCGGCCTGAAATGTCGGAGATTTTTTCGGCGGTGGAGAAGCCTGGCAGGAAGATAATACGAACGGCGTCCGCGTCGTCGAGAGCGTCGACTTCCTCTTGAGAGTAAAGACCTTTTTCAACGGCTTTGTGGCGGATAATGTCGGCGTCAATGCCCTTGCCGTCGTCGGTGACCATGATGACGACGTTGTTGCCTTCGTGGCGGGCGATAAGACCGACTTCACCGATACGGGGCTTACCCTTAGCCTCGCGCTCGTCGGGCATTTCGATACCGTGGTCGAGGGAATTTCTAAGCAAGTGCATGATAGGATCGCCGATTTCGTCGATAACGGTGCGGTCAAGTTCGGTGTCCTCGCCCTCGATAGTCAAATTTATTTCCTTGTTGAGTTCTTTGGTAACGTCGCGAACCATGCGGGGGAAGCGGTTAAAGACTTGGCTGACGGGCACCATACGGACTTTCATAACGATATTTTGAAGGTCGGTGGTAACGCGATCCATTTGCTCCAAAGTTTCAGTGAGTTCGGAGAGGCGGTGAACTTGTCCGATTTGTTCAAGACGAACTTTATTGATAACGAGCTCGCCCATTAAATTCATGAGCGTATCGAGTTTTTCTATGTCGACGCGGACGGATTGCCCGGCGTGAGATTTCTTTTGAGCGGCGGCGTTAGCGGGGTTTTGAGGCGGCGGAGGAGGTGGAGTGGGTTTATTAGCGGGTGCGGAAGGTTTAGGGGCGGGTGCGGGAGCCGTAGCCGTAGCCGCTGAAGTTGACGCAGATTTTTGTTCGACGACGGGCGCAGGTTTAGGCGCGCTCCCCAATTCTATGACTTGAGTCTCCGCCGTTTCGATTTCGGAAATGCCCATGACGGCTTCTTGAATATGTTCTTCGTCGGAGGCGGTAATTAAAATGACTTCAAAGGAACGTTCAAAAGCTTCCTGCTCCAAATCTTCAGCTGGGGGGATAGTGCGAATGACTTCGCCGACTTCTTCGAGGGCGTTCATAACCATATAAGAGCGGGCGGATTTGAGAAGGCAAGACTCCGCGAGGGTGACTTTAAGATAAATGCCGTGCATGCCGTTTTTAGAGGCCTCGGCGATGACGCTTTTTTCTGTGTCGGTCAATTCGACGGGCGTATCGGCGGAAGTAGTAGCGGCGGCGGGAGTAGCAGTAGTAGTTGGCTCGGCGGCGGGTGCAGTTTCCGTTGAAGGTTGAGCGGCAGGGGCGGCGGCTTTTTCACCGCGCATAATGGCAGTCAATTTGGCAACCAACTCGGATACATCGATAAGGTCTTCGGGGTCGCCGTTAGCGACGTTGTTAATCATTTGCTCCAGCGAATCGATACATTTGAACAGCGTATCGATAATGTCACCGGTTACCGCCAACTGCTCCTTGCGCAACATATCGAGCACGTCTTCCATCTCGTGGGTGAGTTCGGCGATTTTATTATAACCCATGGTCGCCGACATGCCCTTTAGGGTGTGCGCGTTCCGGAAAATTTCATTTAGTATGGACAAATCCTCGGCGTTGTCCTCCAAGCCGAGCAGGCCGTCGTTGAGCGATTGCAAATGTTCATGCGACTCGTCGAGAAACATATCCATGTATTGATTAGTTTCCATTTAAACTCCTCCTGTTTATTTATCGGTCCAATAAAACCGCTATCTCCTGACTGCATCGACAATAGCTTCGGCGATTTTATCCAAGGGTCGAATTTCGTCGGCAAGCCCCGCATCAACCACGGCTTTAGGCATGCCATAAACGACGCAACTGTTTTCGTCTTGCGCGATAGAATAGCCGCCTGTCGCCTTAACTTTCTTCATGCCCTCGCAACCGTCCGAGCCCATGCCAGTCATTATCACGCTGATTAAATCTCTGCCGAACTGCGCGGCGGAGTCGAACATGTAATTGACGGTCGGGCGAAGGTTTCCAACGCGCGGCTCTTGGCTAAGGACAATTTTCCGCTCGCCGCCGATTGCGGGCATAATTCGCAAATGATAATCTCCCGGCGCAATGTAAACTTGCCCGGGTTTTATAATCTCGTCGTGCTCCGCCTCTTTAACCGCTATCGTGCTGATTGAGTTCAACCGTTCCGCCAGCGATTTCGTAAAGCCCGCAGGCATGTGCTGAACAATGACGACGCCGCAGGGAAGATTGGCGGGCAGTCGCGTTACAACCGCTTGCAGAGCTTGAGGACCGCCCGTGGAAGTTCCAATGACCACAAGTTTTTTGCCGGTGCCAGGGATAATTTTTCTGACGGGCGCGGCAGTCGCGGGCGTGCGGGTTATCGTCGGCTTCTGCCCAAGGACAAGTCCCGTCCGGCGTCGCACTTCAACACGGCGCGTTGTCGATTCGATATTCGGCGATACGGGATTGTAGACAAGCGGCTTGCTCGCGGCGAAACTCCTTCTGGCGCGGGTTTTTGCCGCCAACCTGCACTTCGCCAAAATCTCATCTTTAATCGTGTCGATTTTTGAAATGGCACCGCCCGCCTTGCTGACAAAATCCACCGCGCCCAACGCCAACGCCCGAATCGTTTCATTCGTTCCCTTTTGCGTCGTCGAACTGACCATAACGACCGGCAACGGGCATTGCTCCATGATAACCGCCAGCGCGTTTAGTCCGTCCATTACCGGCATAATAACGTCAAGCGTCAGCACGTCCGGCTGAAATTTTTTTACTTTTTCTATGGCGTCTTGACCGTTCACCGCCGTGCCGACAACCTCGAAGTCGCTTTGACTTTTGAATAAATCAGAGAGGACTTTTCGCATAAAAGCCGAGTCATCAGCAATCAAAACACGAATCACTTTGGGTGCCTCCCCTTGTCCGAAAATATTTTACGTCGACAGTCGTCACTGTCAACCGTTTCAAAGCAATTATTAGCTACTATTCGCCCGACTTGTTAAAGTTCCTTCATTGCCGCGTAAAAAATAAATTAATCAGTTCGACGGCATGAGCACGATATTGACGGGCAAATTTGACGCGCCGGGCGGTGAATATTCAAAACTGACGTAGCCGCGATATTTTCCCAGCTCCGAAAGTTCGGTGCCCTCCGTCATCAACGAAATTCCTTCCGAACGAGCCAAAGCAACGGCTAGATTTTGTAGCGCAAAGCTCCCGCGTAAAAAATAAATTAATCAGTTCGACGGCATGAGCACGATATTAACTGGCAAATTCGACGCGCCAGGCGGTGAATATTCAAAACTGACGTAGCCGCGATATTTTCCCAGCTCCGAAAGTTCGGTGCCCTCCGTCATCAACGAAATTCCTTCCGAACGCGCCAAAGCAACGGAGGGATTTTCCGGCGGCGTCCTGTCTCCGAAGTAAAGTTTTTTATCAGGCGTCTGAATCACTCCCGACTCGCCGTAATATTTGTAGCGCAAAGCTCCCGCGTAGTGACCGCCGAGCGGACTTAGGCAGAAGCGCGTTAAAAATTTTGTGTGGAAATTGAGCGTGTAGTTTATGCCGTAGTTGCCGTAGTTGACAACCTCGGAGCCGTCGGTCGCGTCCACGCCGCGCTTGAACGGGTCGCTGATGTTGTCGCCGATTAAAATGTAGCCGAAACCGTCGCGCTTCCCGTCGTAGGGCTTCTTGAGCGTCAACGTTCGGTTCATCTGCTTAAACGTGCCGCGCAGTCGATTCTCATCTTTGGGCAAAATCTCCGCGTAGTTTAAAAAGTTCAGCGGCTCGGCGTGTTCGGGATACATCATCAAAAAAATTTTCACGGGATTGTTTGAAAAAAAATCGCACACGCCGTGAATCAGTTGCCCCGGCTTTAGCAGAAAATAATTGGCGTAAGGCTGATAAACTTTCCGCTCGTAGGCATTCAACTCGATGCGGTCGCTGAAATCGTTCTGCATGTACATTGTCTGCGTAATCTTGCCGACGCTGAAATAATTTTTGTTCGGCGCACTCAAGCCGCCGCGCGTTATGTTGATGACGGTCTTGGCATTCTTGGTGTTCTCAAAAATTATCGCGAACCTTTTGCGCACGCCCGTATCGTTTAGATGATAAAACAAAAGCCGCGCGTCGCCTTCAACCGTGTCCGTGTACAAAATCCCGTTGCGCCGGACGTATTCGGGGCTGTCAGAAAAAATCAACGTGCCACCCGAATCGCTCGAATAAACTTCCAGCTTGTGCATGACGCTTGAAATTTTTTCGGCGGAAGTGCTGGAGGTAAAAGTCAGAGCCGCGATTAATGTCATGAAAAATTTTTTTATAAAGTTCAATGAACGAGTCTCCTTGAAATTTTTTTCCGATTATATCACGCACAGCTTAAAAGCACAAAACCCGCGCAGTCGTTTAGAAAATCTGCGCGAGCATTTTGTAGCATTGATAATTCGCGTGGAAAGGATTGGTCAAGCTGAAGACGACGGCGGCTTTGTTCTTCAGAAAATATTTCCCCGCGCCGTTGCTCTCGAATTTTTTTCTGACGACAATATCTCCGACACTGAAACGGAAAAATTTCTTGCCGCGATAGTCGAAGTCCGCAAAAAATTTTTTATGATCCTTTGCCTCCTCGACGGCGATAAATAAATTTTCCACGGGCAAAAGCAAAAGTGATTCGCGGGCAGAAATTTTCTCAACGTCCGCGCCGAAGATTGACCGTTCGTCGCTGAAAAAAATTTTGTCGCGCAAATCAAAGCCGCGCCCGTCGATAACTTCCTGCAACGTCACGCGCCCGACCTTTTGCCAAAAATATTTCGCGTTGTAAAAAAAATTTTCCGGCTGAATCGGATTGTTAGCCGACCTGTCGGAAAATTTTATCTCTACAACGTCCAACAACTCCACGCGCGAGCCGTCGGGATATTTTAAATCTTCAAGCGGAACCGCCTCTTCAAGCTCCGGTTTCTCCGAAATGGGGCGAATCCATGCGCCCGTGTCAATGTCTACGCCCGCCACGCAGAAATTATTATACTTGGCACTCGCCGCCAAAATTATCAACTTGCGAATTTCCATTGTAGCTCCTCACAAATGAACAATCTCAACGTCTTCGAGAACTTCTTTAATTTTTTCCGCGACCAACCGCCTATGACAATATTCGGGTGTCGGCTCTGTGCACAACAGACAATAATTTTCTTGCCCCGCGTATTTATCAGCAATGTAAACGTCAATGTCGCGGTAATTCATCAGCTCGGCAAACTCGCGCTCGTAATCGTCCCAATTAATGATGTTCTTTTTGTATCTGCTCAAAATTTTTTCCGAAGGGGCAAATTTTTTATCGTGGAAATATTCGCCGTGCAAAATTTTTTTCGTGAAATATTCAATGTCCGGATACTTCGCGAAGCCCAAAAGTTGCGACGTATTGTTAAGCCGAACGTCGATAATTTTCGTAACGCCTTCCGATTTTAATAACTCAAAAAAATCTTCCGCCGTCTTGCGCGTCGAACCGATTGTAAAAATTTTTCCCATGTGAAAGCCTCATTTCATAAAGACGCGAACCAAATCATTTTTCGTGGCGAAGAGCATTAGCATAAGCAAAAGCGCGATGCCGACGCGCTGAGTGTAAGCGACCGCCTTGGCACCGAGCGGCTTTCCCCTAACTGCCTCGATAAATAAATTCACGAAATGTCCGCCGTCAAGCACGGGCACGGGCAACAAGTTGACTATGCCCAAGTTTATGCTGAGCAACGCGGCGAAATTTAGCAGCGGTATGAATCCGCGCTCCGCCACTTGCCCCGACATCTGCACAATTCCAATCGGTCCCGCGAGATTTTCCGTTTGCTCCGGCTCTTTGAACAGCGTGGCGATTGAATCCAGCATGTAAACCGTAATTTCTTTCGTGTGCTCAATAGCCAATGTAAATGATTCGGGCAAGGTTTTCGATTCATAGACGATTGAACTTTGCACGCCGACCAACGCCCGCTTTTCCTGCTCGTTATACTTCGGCGATACCGTGACTTCGGAAATTTTTTCGTCGCGTTCGTATTTGAGCAAAATATTTTCTCCCGCCTCGACGTTTCTAAGTTTGTCGGTGAAATCTTTCCACGTCGTGACAACTTGCCCGTCGACACTCAAAATCCTGTCGCCCGCCTGAAGTCCAGCTTTCTCCGCAGACATGCCTTGAATCACGTCGCCGATAACTGGCTCTGTTGCCGGTTTGCCCGCGCCGAGCGTCGCGTAAATCCCGAAGAATAAAACAATCGGCAGAATAAAATTAAAAGTCGCGCCCGCCAAAATCACGACCATGCGCGACAACACGGGCTTAGCACAAAAGCCGCGTTCGCCCGCCGTGTTGTTATCGGGATCCATACCCGCAATATCGTTGAAGCCGCCCAACGGCACCGCCCGCAACGAGTAAATCGTTTCGCCGTATTTCCTGCTGATAATTTTCGGACCAAAGCCGATTGCAAATTCGTCGACGCGCATTCCCGTCATCTTTGCGGTTATGAAGTGCCCGAACTCGTGGACGAGAACCAACAGCCCGAAGACAAAGACCGCCGCCGCTATCGTCAGTATCAATTAAAATCCTCCTCGAAAGATTCAATAAGCCAGTTCGATATATTGTTCCGCTAATCGTCGCGTCTCTCTGTCCGCTTCAAATAAATTTTCAAGCGTCGGAGCAAAGGCGTCGCAACGAGTTATAACTTCTTCTATCACGTCGTAAATATCTAAAAATTTTATTCGCCCTTGCAAGAAAGCGTTGACGGCGACCTCGTTTACGGCATTTAAGGAGCAAGGAAGCGTTCCGCCCACTGTGCCCGCCGCATATGCATAATTCAGCCCGCGAAAAGTTTTAGTGTCGGGTTTTTCAAAAGTCAACGAGTTCAGCTCCCAAAAGTCTAGCGGCTTTATTGGCGAGGGC
Source organism: Selenomonadaceae bacterium (assembly GCA_017412925.1). GTDB lineage: Bacteria > Bacillota > Negativicutes > Selenomonadales > Selenomonadaceae > Quinella. The sequence continues at coordinate 18,145 of JAFPVP010000085.1, read as the reverse complement.
AACCTGCGCGGATAAGTCAGCGCGTATTGAATCGGCAGGCGCATATCGGGCGCGGCAAGTTGTGCGATTATCGAGCCGTCGCAAAACTCAACCATGGAATGAACGATACTTTGCGGGTGCACGACGACTTGAATTTGATCGTAATCCATGCCGAAAAGAAATTTCGCCTCTATGACTTCAAAGCCCTTGTTTAGGAGCGTCGCGCTGTCGACGGTAATTTTTTTGCCCATGTTCCACGTCGGGTGCGCGAGGACATCTTTAACCGTGACGTTCAAAAGTTCGTCGCGAGTTTTTCCTCTGAACGGACCGCCCGAAGCCGTGAGCAAAAGTTTTTTTATCTTCCGCCTGTCTTCGCCCTGCAAGCACTGGAAAAAAGCTCCGTGCTCGCTGTCGACGGGCAAAATTTTCACGTCGCAAAGTTCAGCAAGTTTGTTGATATATTCGCCCGCCACAACCAAAGTTTCCTTGTTGGCGAGCGCAATATCTTTTCGAGCTTTAATAGCTCTAATCGTCGGCTCCAAACCCGCAAAGCCGCTTATCGCCGACAAAACAATTTCCGAAGCCCCAAAGCCTGCCGCGTCGATTAAAGCTTGACGACCGCCGGCGAGTTCCGTGCCGCGAAATTTTTTTCTGGACAATTTTTTATAAGCCGCCTCGTCAGCCAGAACCGCTACTCTTGGACGGAATTCTTTTATCTGCCGCGCAAAAAGTTCGACGTTTGAATTCGCCGTTAAAACTTCCACGTAAAATTCTTCCGGCAAATGCCGCACAACGTCCAAAGCTTGCGTGCCGACTGAGCCGGTCGAGCCGAGTATCGAAATTTTTTTCATCTAAGCTATCCCCGATAAAATCACAAAATAATAAAAGACGGGCGCGGTATAAAGTATGCTGTCGAAGCGGTCTAAAGCTCCGCCGTGACCGGGCAGGAAGAAACCCGAATCCTTTATGCCCGCGAAACGTTTCAGCACCGATTCAACCAAATCGCCGAGCGTCGCAGCAATCGCAAGGATAAAACCCGCAATCGCCATTTTAATCAGCGGCAAACCGAAAATAATCGTGCCGACAATGACCGCCGTTAAAACCGTGCCGACAATCGAACCTAAAAAACCTTCCACCGTTTTGTTCGGGCTTATCGACGAGGCAAGCTTGTGCGAACCAATAGCCGAGCCGACAAAGTAAGCAAAAGTATCACTCGCCCAAGTGCACGCGAACAGCACCCAAACTAAAGCGCAACCCGCGTCAACGTTTACATTCAAACTTAAATCAATCGACGGCAGGAAGTCTAAAAATTTTCCGAGGTCGAGCTTGTCGAAAATTGTCGCATTGTTCGTGGCAATTTCATTAACTGTCGTCACCGTCTCGCCCGGTTGCGGCTCATCAGTCAAGAATCGCAGGAAAACCAAATGCGCGAACGGCAAACCAATATACATTATCCCCGCCACAGAAACGCAAGCGTCGGTCGGGCGCGTGCTCCCGCGCAGAATCACCGTCAACAAAAAAATTAACATCATGCTGACAGTCAAGACCGCCAAAAGTTCTTCCACATTGCCGAGCCACGCGCAACACAGAAGAAGAATCAAAGCCAATGCGCCGAAAATGTAAGTCGTGATGACTCCCGCGCGCCTGAACGCGGAGGAATATTCGTGCCAAGCGAGCAGGGACAGAAGCATTGCAAAGCCCGCGAACGGTGCGCCGCCATATTGAATCACGAACGCCGCAATCGCAATGCCGATAATCCCCGTGATAATTCTTAAAACCAAAGGCGTCACTTCCTCATTGTTTTAGTTGAGCGAAATTTTTTTGCTGAATTATTAAATCGGTGAGGAGCCACGAAATTAAAACGTCATGCTCACCGAGTAGTTTGCCAAAGTTATCGTTTATCGCCGCGTAAATTTCGGGCAAGGAAAGATTCAAACTGCTCTTGAAAACCTGCGCTGTCTTCGTGTGGACGAAAAACTCCAGCACGGCACAGCGATATTGCACGTTGTGCTGAAAAAATTCAATTCGGCTCATGAAGTTATCAAGCGTCTTTATGCCGAAGATAATCGGATTAAGCCAGAAATTAATCGTTTCCTGCGGCGTGCGTTCCCTGCGCGTAACGGATTTTTCTGTCAGCCGCCAAACGTAAACGGGATTCGGGACGCGCAAAAATCTTTCAGCGTAAAAAATCAAGGCGCAAGTCCAAATGTCGTCATCGCAAATAGTCAAGTGCGGGAAAAAATTTTCGTGTTCGAGGAGCAAATCGCGCTTAACGAACTTACTCCACGGCGTAAGAAAAATTTTCCCGTCTATCAAAGCGCGGATTCTTTCAGCAAGATTATTCGTTTCCAAAGTCGGCTTGCCGGAAGTTTCGCCCGCTAAATGAATTTCGTTAAGGTCGCCGCTCGCCTCAAAATGTCGCTCAAGGTAGACAACATCAGCGGAAAAATTTTTTGCTTGCGTATAAAGCTCTTCAAGGGTAGTCGGCGTGAGCAAGTCGTCGTTATCCATGAAAAAGACGTATTCGCCACGAGAGAACATCAAGCCCTTGTTGCGGGGAAGTGCGCCGCTACCCGAATTTTTTTCCATGGCGTAAAGTTTCAATCGTCCGCCGAATTTCGGGATATAACGTTCGACGATAGCGCGGCTTGAATCGGTGGAGCAATCATCAACCAAAATTACTTCAAATTCCCGCAACGACTGAACTAAAATACTTTCCAAGCATTCGGCAAGATATTTTTCAGCGTTGTAGAGCGGGATAATCACGGAAACTGCAGGGATATTCGCCATAAAATTCTCCTCATTTAGCTTTTAATTTCTCTTCAAGTTCGGCAATCTTTTCTTCCTTTTCCTCGATAATCTTTTGATATTTGTCGATAAGACTGCACAAGACAGAAATCAAAGCATCTTGTTCGCCCAATTTATCGCCGAATTCATCTTTTATCGCCCAATAAATGTAGTAAGAAGGGACATACAGCGTATTTTGGTTTTCGCTTAGACGTTCAAACGTATTCAAGGACAGCTTTTCCAAGATTCTGTAGCGGTACGGAGTATTTCCCTTAAGGAATTCAACTTTATTCATCATTTGATTAAGCGTTTTAATGCCTAAAATCACAGCATCAAGCCCTAAAATCGTTCTCTTCTGACGGCTAAGCGGCAATTCGTCCACTGAATTTTGTGATAAACGGTGCACGTAGTTTGCATTTGGGACACGCAAAAATTTTTTCGCGAAAAAAAACAGCCCCAAAGTCCAGATATAATCTTCGCAAGAAGTCAAATTCAGGAAAAAGAGTTCCTTCTCAAGCAGAAAATCGCGGCGGACAAGTTTATTCCACGTCACTCCTAAAAAGCCAGCTATGGAAATATATTCCAATCGCTCCGCTAAATTTTCAGGCTCAAACTTTGGTTTAGCGACGCTCTTAAATCCCGTGGAAACTTTCGTCTGAATATTTTCGCCCGCTTCATCTGATTCAAGAAATCTTTCGCAATAGACAACTTCAGCATCGAAATCTTTTGCGAAATTGTTCAGCTCTTCGAGAGCCGTCCTTTTAAATACGCCGTCACTATCCGCGAAGAAAATATATTCACCGTGGGAAAGAATAAGCCCCTTGTTGCGGGCGGCACTGGCTCCCAAATTTTTCTCGTGGTCATAAATTTTCAAGCGACCGCCGAATCGTTCCAAGTAATCGTCGGCAATTTGTCGGCTGCCGTCGGTCGAGCCGTCATTGATTAAAATTACTTCAAAATCTTTAAATGTCTGCGCCATGATGCTGTTAAGGCATTCGGCTAAATGTTCTTCAGCATCGTACAGCGGAATAATCACGGAAATTGCAGGGGTACTTGCCACAAAAATTCCTCCCTAGGTGTTAAGTGCGCCGAAGCGTCGATTTCTCTTGCCGAAGTCAATCAGCGCGTCGATAAATTCTTCGGGCGTGAACTCCGGCCAGGGCGTGTCGGTGAACCAAAATTCGGCGTAGGCGGCTTGCCACAACAAAAAATTGCTGACGCGCAAATCGCCGCTCGTCCTAATCAGCAAATCGACGGGCGGTTGACCTGCCGTGTCCAATTCGTCTTCAAACATCTGCGTGGAAATATTTTCGGGCGAAAGTTCGCCAGCTTTGACACGGCGAGCCAATTTCTGCGCGGCGCGGATAATTTCATCTTGTCCGCCGTAATCTGCCGCCACGTTGAACTTGACGCCGGTATTATTTTTCATCAGCTCAACAGAATCGCGCATAAGTTTTTGCAGGGAAGGAGCAAAATCCTCCGTGCGCCCCAAAAATTTTATGCGGACGTTGTTTTGGTGCATTTCGAGTTTCTCGCGCTCCAGATATTCCGAAAACAAATGCATTAAAAAATCAACCTCGGCATGAGGTCGTTTCCAATTTTCCGTCGAAAAAGCGTAGACAGTCAAAGCCTCAAGCTTGAGGTTGACCGCCGTTTTTAAAATATTTTTGAGGGTCTTGACGCCGGCGGTATGCCCCGCGCTCCGCAAAAGCCCGCGGTAACTTGCCCAACGTCCGTTGCCGTCCATTATTATCGCCACGTGTCGCGGCATTTTGGCTTTATCGACTCGCGCAAGCAAGCCGCCGTCGCTTTCCCACATAATTTAAACTTCCATAACTTCTTTTTCTTTGGTTGCCCGTGCGCCGTCGACGAGCTTAATATACTTGTCCAAAAGTTTTTGCATTTCTTCCTGCGCGTCTTTGCGGTCGTCCTCGGTTATCTGCTTGCCCTTTTCCAACTTTTTAATCGATTCGTTGGCGTCGCGGCGGATATTGCGCATGGCAACTTTGGCTTCCTCCGCCTTCTTGCTGACGACTTTAACGAGTTCTTTGCGGCGTTCCTGCGTGGGCTGAGGAATTTGCAAGCGAATCATCGTGCCGTCGTTGTTGGGCGTCAAGCCGAGGTCGCTCTTTTGAATGGCGCGTTCAATGTCTTTAAGCGAATTTCTGTCGTAGGGCTTAATCATAATCATGCGCGGTTCGGGGACTGTAACATTTGCGATTTGGTTGACGGGCGTCGCCGTGCCGTAATAATCAACCATGACTTTATCGAGCAAGCTGGGTGCGGCGCGTCCAGCGCGGAGTGTGCCGTATTCTTTCTTCAAGCCGTCTAAAGTTTTGCCGAGCCGGTCTTCCGCCGATTTGATAACGTCTTTAGTCATTTGAATTTTTCCCCCTTAATTGACAGTAGTGCCGATTACTTCGCCGATAGCGGCGCGATAAATATTTTCGTGGTCGTCGATGTTGAAGACGACAAGCGGAATGTGATTATCCATGCAAAGGCTTGTTGCTGTCGAATCCATGACGTGCAAGCCGAGATTTAAAATATCAATGTAGCTTATCGAGTCAAATTTTTTAGCGTCGGGGAAAAGATTAGGGTCGCAATCGTAGACGCCGTCGGCTCCGCGCTTCGCCATTAAAATAACGTCCGCTTCGACTTCAGCCGCCCGAAGTGCCGCCGTCGTGTCCGTGGAAAAGTAAGGATTGCCGGTGCCGCCGCCGAAGATGACGACGCGCCCTTTTTCCAAGTGACGAACTGCGCGGCGTCTAATGTAAGGTTCGGCGACTTCGCGCATTTCGATTGCCGTCTGCACGCGGGTGAAAACTTTCAGCTGTTCAAGGGCGTCTTGCAGGGCGAGCGCGTTCATAATCGTCGCCAGCATTCCCATATAATCAGCCGAGGTTCTGTCCATGCCCTTAGCCGCGCCGGCAAGTCCGCGCCAGAGATTTCCGCCGCCCACAACGATTCCGACTTCCAAGCCCGCCTCGTGAACTCTTTTAATCTGCCTAGCAATGCTCTCGACTACGGGAGGTTGAATGCCAAAACCTTTTTCTCCGGCAAGAGCTTCGCCGCTCAACTTCAGAACTACACGTTTATATTTCATAAAGTCAGACCGCCTCCGTTCGCCGCCAATTTTACAAGTTGATTCATTTCCTGTCAATAATTCCTTGCGCTTGTCTTGAAAAACTGAAAAAATTATGATACACTTCGCCGCGTGAAAGAGGTGATTCGTAAATGGCAGCTTTGAAAAAAATCGGCTTCGTCGGAACCGGCATAATGGGCGCGGCTATGGCGGGTCATTTGATGGACGCGGGCTTTTCCCTTAGCGTTTACAATCGCACGAAAGCCAAGGCGCAAGCTCTGATTGAACGCGGCGCAAAATGGTGCGACACCGTCGGCGAATGTGCGGCAGGTCAAGATGTCGTGATTACAATCGTCGGCTATCCCAAGGACGTTGAGGAAATTTATCTCGGCGCGGGCGGCATTATCGAATCTGCGCGGGCGGGAGCTTATCTCGTCGACATGACGACCTCCTCGCCGATTCTCGCTGAAAAAATTTTTGCGGCGGCTAAAGAAAAAAATCTCCACGCCGTCGACGCTCCAGTCACGGGCGGCGATGTCGGCGCGAAGAATGCCACGCTTACAATTTTGGTCGGCGGCGCGGAAGAAGATTTTAACGCTCTGCAACCGGTTTTCGCGGCGATGGGAAAAAATATCGTCTACGAGGGCGCGGCGGGCGCAGGTCAGAAAACTAAGGCTTGCAACCAAATCGCAATCGCGGGAACTTTGGCGGGCGTGTGCGAAGCTTTTGCCTATGCTAAAGCGTCGGGGCTCGACGTGGAAAAAGTTTACTCGGCAATAGCCACGGGCGCGGCTGGCTCCTTCCAGATGACGGGCGTCGCTCGCAAAGGGCTTGACGGCGATTTTAATCCCGGCTTCATGCTGAAACATTTCGGAAAAGATTTAGCTATCGGCACGGAGACTGCCACAGCTTACGGCGCGTCGCTCCCGATTTTAGCGATGGTGCTCCACGAGGTGCGCAAGCTTGAACAATCGGGCGAGGGCAACTTAGGAACTCAAGCCCTGCTGAAATATTACGGCGTCATTTAGAGTCGATAGGCTCGTCGGCGTCGAATTGGCAGCGGCAAGATTTTCTTTAGCGACGGCTTTAGCGGCTCTTTTTGCGGCGTATCTTGCTAAAGCTTTTGCTCGTATTTTGGCGATTGCTTCTTCTGTATGATGTTTGCCATACATTGGGTTATTTTCACTGCTCACATCTCTAGTAAGAGCTTTTTCGCGTAAAATTGTTTTTGTTTCCTCTGTGTGATGCTTACCTTTATGCGCACTGTTGCCAAGATGTGCTTGACGCATTGCTTCTATGGATTCTTCCGTATGATGTTTTCCGTACATTGGGTGACGCTCACCGCTCATATTTCTTGCAAAAGCCTTCGCACGAAGTTTAGCTTTATGCTCCTCGGTGAGCTTTTTGCCAGAGTGCAATTTGCCCAGTTTAGCTTTGTGTTCTTCGGTGAGCTTTCTGCCGGTCATTTTTTTACTAATATTGGCTTTTTCTTCCTCGGTGTGACGTCTGCTACGCATTTGGGCTTTTGTTTCTTCAGAATGCCTGAAAAGCTTTATTCCGCCTATGGTTTTGTTGTAACCTTTTGGGTGTACGCAGTCGAAAAACTTTATCCATCGTTGCTCGCATTCGCTGATAAGATTCGACGGAACGCGCTCTTCGACAATCCACCAGTCAAAATTTCCTTCCCAGCCGATGTGCTGGATTTCACGGTCGACAAATTGCTTGCCGCGACTGTGCTGACGAATGCGTTTATATACGCTTTCCTGACCTGTGACGCCGACGTAATGCATGTTGGTTTGTCTGCACCAGATAACGTAAACGGAAAAAAGAGGAGGCGTTTGACTTTCAGCTTCGTTTTTGTTATGATTCATACGTAGAACTCCTTTCTGAGAACGTGTGAATGTTTTTTGACGAACGCATTTTATCAGAGAGGATAAATTTTTGCAAGGAGTGAATAGTTTTGATAGAAGAATTTAAGAAGTTCGCCCTTCGGGGCAATGTTTTGGATCTCGCCGTGGGCGTCATCATCGGCGGAGCTTTTGGAAAAATTGTTTCGTCGTTCACCTCAGATATTATCATGCCTCCGCTCGGACTCCTTCTCGGAAAAGTGGATTTCTCGAATTTTTACATCAATTTGTCGGGTGTTGAATACGAATCATTTGCCGCCGCCAAGGAGGCAGGTGCTCCAATCATAGCATACGGCGCATTCCTCAACGTGTGCTTGGATTTCCTCATTGTCGCACTCGCAATTTTTATCCTCATAAAACAGGTAAATCGCTTTATGCCGGCACCACCTCCTCCGCCGCCCGACCCGCGCAAGTGCCCCTTCTGCCGTGAAGTTGTTGCCGACGACGCGACAAAGTGTCCGCATTGCGCCTCCGACATCAAGGGCAAATAGTTTCTAGCCATAAAAAAAAATTTTCCCCGCCGCTCGCAGTGAGTGACGGGGATTTTTGTTGCCGCGCAGATTTATTTTTTAACGAACTTGTTGGATTTAATTTGATAGGTTTCGTCGTTAATGTTAAAAGTCGTCGCCGTGTAATTTTTAAGAGTAATTGAGCCGTCTTCAAACTTGAGCGTGACGGCAGAATTTTTATAAGTCGCCGTGAAATCCAAAGTGTCGAGCGTCAAGGTGTCCTTGTTGTCGAAGCCGAAGATAACATCTTTGCCGCCGCCCGAAGAGTAAATGAAAACGTCCGCGCCGGCGTCGCCCCAAAGTGAATCGTTGCCCGCGCCGCCAATCAAAGTGTCATTGCCCGCGCCGCCTTTGAGTGTGTCCGCGCCGTAGCCGCCGTAAATTTTATCGTTGCCCTTGTTGCCGATAATCGAATCGTTGCCGCCCTCGCCGTAAATTATATCGTTCTTGCTGCCGCCCAAAATCACGTTGTCGGATTTGTTGCCGATAATTTTTGCGTCCTTAGTGCGTTTGGAGGCGTCTGCAGTTCCGACATCTGCGGCAAGTGTTACGGGCGAAGTCGTCTTGTTATTAATCGTTAAAGTCGTCGTGCCGCTGACAACCGTATCGAAGCCTTTGCCCTTGGAATCAATCATGCTGAGCGTTTTATCTTTGCCGTTCTTAACAGTCAACGTGCCCTTGCCAATCGTGAAAATTACATCGGAGCCGTCAAGTGTCGCCTTAGAAATTGCCGCGCCGATAGAAATTTTGTCGCCCGTCGCGTAGTCAGCGATAACGTCCTTGCCCGCCGTGTAAATGAAAACGTCGTTGCCCTTGCCGCCCTTCAGCGTGTCGTTACCTGCGCCGCCGTTCAAGCTGTCAGCTCCCGCGCCACCGACGATTGAATTTGCCAGCGCGTTGCCCGTGATTTTAATGCCCTTCTTGAGTGCCGAAGCGTTGACATTTTTAACGGTGCTAGCAAAATCCGCCAAATCAATCGCGCTACCCGTGAACTCCGTCGTGGCAGTCAAAACAGTTTTCTTTGCATTGTAAGAGAGACCGTCGGGCATTCCGTCCGAATATTGCTTGGCGAGGTAGCGGAGCGTAGTGTAACCCATGCCGTCATAATCAATATCATTGTACTGATAGAAGTCATAATCAAAATTCGAGTCGCCGCCGATGCCGGAGTCGTAGCCGCCGACAAGTTCGATAAGCCCGCTCCTTATTCCGAGCGGCAACTTGTTAAAGTTGGGAATATTCGATTTCAACGCAACTTCCGCCATAGATTGAAGAATCAGCCTGTCGAGATAATTCGTGAACGGTGCCGACGGAGCATCAGCCCAATTATCGGCATAAGAATCGCTGACAACCCAGTAGCCGCCGTCGTTATTGGAGGGAAGTTTGCCGTTCTTGTCGTTGGCAGTGATGGTGTAAAGTTGCTTCGGGTCAATTCGCAAAGTTACTTCAAAAGCGTAACCGTTGTTATAATCAAAATCGAGTTCTACGGGAGATTCACTACCGTCATCTTCAAACTTTATGTCGAATTTGTAGATATTGGCGAGCTTGTCGGTGAATTTGTCGCCGAATGATTCATTGATAAGACTTAAGGCTTCGGGAATCCACCAGTTATACAAATTCTTCACGACGAGTTTTTGTTTAGCCAAATAAGTCGCGGCACTGTAGCCAAAATCATCAAGCTCTTCTGCTTCGTCGTCGTCGACCTCGTCATAGTCGATATTGAAAGTGACTCCGCCCTTTGTGAAGGATTTATACTCAGCGGAGGTGGGATTTTTGGCTTTGGCGGTTTCGGGCACGATAGATTCATCTGTCTTGACGGTATCGCCGCCCGCGTCCGAACCTGTAATCGCGCCCGTATCGTCATTGTTGAGCCGAATGTCGCATTTTTCTTTCAGAAAATCATCCATTAAGTTAATTGATGCCTTATCGGTGTTGAACTTCGATTTGAATGCGCTGTAACTTTTTGCTCCAACGGCTTTAAAAGCTTCATCGGCGGCGGCGGTGCCCGTCTTTTTCGTCTTGGTCAGCGTGTCAACAAATTTCTTGATGATTCCAACCGGTGTCGACATAAAATCACCTCCTTAAAAAAATTTTTGTCCCGTGCATTATAATAATTGTTTTTTTTTTTTGTCAATTCCGAAACGCCCTTTTCTAAAAAAAAAAATTTCCCCGCCGTGAGTGACGGGGATTTTTTTTCCGCTGAAAATTTTTATCTGTGAAGCTTTTGCACTTCGTCCATCAAATATTCGTTTTTGATTTTAATGTAGGTGCCCTTCATGCCGAGCGATTTCGATTCGATAACGCCGGCTGATTCAAATTTGCGCAGGGCGTTGACGATAACCGAGCGAGTGATGCCGACGCGGTCAGCGATTTTCGAGGCGACGAGGAGTCCTTCATTGCCGTCGAGTTCGCCCAAAATATTTATCGCCGCCTCCGCCTCCGAATAGCTAAGAGTCGCCAGCGCAATTTGAACGGTCGCTTTCTTGCGCGCTTCCAATTCAATTTTCTCGGAGCGGTCGCGCAAAATTTCCATGCCGACAACCGTCGCGCCATATTCCGCCAAAAGCAGGTCGTCATCGGTGAAAGAACCTTCTTGGCGGGCGATAATCAGCGTGGCAATCCTGCTGCCCACGCCGTAAATCGGGACGATAGCAAAATTTTTCCCGCCCAAAGGCGCGTCGCCGGCTTTATCGGTGTAGCTTTTCGGGTTCGTCTGAGTGTCGTCGAAACGATTGAGCCACTTGACGTAGGGCGCGGGAAATTTTCCCTTGCTGATAACGTCGCTGACACCCGAATTGCTCTCTTCGTCGTCGATAAGCGCGTAGCCGTAGAGCGTCCCGTCTTTGCCCGCGATGTAAATACTCGCCTCAAGGACATTGCCCAGGACACGCGAAATCCCATCGTACTCCACATTTTCGGAACGCTGGAGCAGCTTGTTAATTTTCCTCGTTTTCTCCAAAAGCGTCATATCTAAAACTCCCCTTTGTTAGCTGATAGCTGTTAGCTGTTAGCTGTTAGGATTTTTCCCTGACAGCTGAAAGCTACAACTGACAGCTGAATTTGGCGTTGCTCAATATCCTACGTTTATACTAACACGTTTTTTAATAATGTCAAATTAATTTTCAGAATCTTTTATGCGATTTTACTACAGACACAACTTTTATTGCAAAAAATTTTTTGTTGTGGTATATACGGCTTTGAATATTTATCAACTTTAAAGGGGAAGGCATGGACAAAATTACAATCGTAGTTCCTTGCTACAACGAGGAAGAAGTTATCGACATGTTTTATCCGGCGGTGCAGGCGCACGTTGAAAAAATTTCCAACTGCCACTTCAATTATATTTTCGTCAACGACGGCAGCCGCGACGCCACTTTGGATAAACTCCGCAAAATTTCTGCCGCTCACGACGACGTGACTTATATCAGCCTGTCGCGCAATTTCGGGAAGGAATCGGCAATGATGGCGGGCATTGACTACGCCGACGGAGACGCCGTGATTATCATGGACGCCGACCTTCAGCACCCGCCCGAAAAAATTTCCGAGATGATAAAATTTTGGCGTGAGGGCTATGACGATGTTTGCGCTAAGCGCGTCGACCGAGCCGGCGAAACTTGGTTGAAACGCAGTTGCGCAAATCTTTTCTACGCCGTCATGAAAAAATTTTCCACGTCCTACGAAATGCAGCGCGACGTTGGCGATTTCCGTCTGCTTGACAGAAGGTGTATCGAGGCGTTAAAACTCATGCGGGAAAATCAGCGGTTCACGAAGGGATTATTTACGTGGGTAGGCTACCACAAAAAAGAAATTCCGTTTGAAGTGCAGCCGCGAGCCGCCGGAAAGACGACGTGGAATTATTTCGCGCTGTTCAATCTGGCAATGAAGGGCATGACGTCGTTCACGACCGCGCCGCTCAGATTGATGACGTTCACAGGAATAACAATTTCGCTCGTCGCAATGCTCTACATGATTTTTGTTTTGACGATGGCACTTTTGTACGGAGATCCGGTCGCGGGCTACCCGACGCTGATAACCGTGATGTTATTCCTCGGCGGCATTCAAATTTTATCGCTGGGGATTATCGGAGAATATATCGGGCAAATCTTCCACGAAAGCAAACAACGCCCAATTTATCTTGTCGACGAGATTGACGGCAAAAAAATGATTTACAAGCCGCAATTCGCGCCGAAAGAACGAAATACAAAGGAGACTGATTTAAAATGAACACGTTTAATATTTTGGCGGTCGACGGAATCGCAAATGAAGGTATCGAACTGCTTAAAAAGAATTTTTCCGTCGAAATCCGCGATAAAATCTCCCACGAAGAACTTTTGGAGATTATTCCGCAATTCGACGCGCTGATTGTCCGTTCTGCGTCGAAAATTACCGCTGATGTCCTCGAACGCGCCCAAAATCTTAAAATTATCGGGCGGGCGGGCGTCGGAGTGGATAATATCGACGTGCAAGCCGCCACTGAACGCGGAATTATCGTCATAAACTCGCCAGACGGCAACACAATCGCCGCAACTGAACATACTTTTGCTATGATGCTCGCCGTCAGCCGAAATATTCCCCAAGCTAGTCAAATTATGCACGAAAACGGCTGGGATAGGAAAAAATTCGTCGGAGTCGAGCTTAGAAATAAAATTTTGGGCGTAATCGGGCTCGGAAAAATCGGTGCGGGCGTCGCGAAACGTGCTCAGTCCTTTGAAATGAACGTCGTCGCCTATGATCCGTTCGTCAGCGCGGAAAGAGCTAAAAATCTCGGCGTGGAGCTCGTAAATCTCGAAGAATTAATCAAAATTGCCGATTTTATCACCGTGCACATGCCTTTGACCAATTCTACCCGCAATATGATCTCAATTTCGCAAATGCGCATGATGAAACCGACCGTTCGGCTGATTAATTGCGCGCGCGGCGGAATTATTAACGAAAATGACCTCGTAACCGCCCTAAATGACAAAATTATCGCCGGAGCAGCTATCGATGTCTTTGAAAATGAGCCGCTCGACGAAAATTCGCCGCTTAGAACCCTTAAAAACATAATTTTAACGCCGCATCTCGGTGCATCGACCGTCGAAGCCCAAATTGGCGTCTCTGTCGACGTTGCAAAGGGAATTATCGACGCTTTGAACAATAAACCCGTCGCAACCGCCGTAAATTTGCCGCATATCCCCTCGCACGTCCTCGAAAAGCTCGCTCCTTACCTCGATTTGGCGGAAAGACTCGGCAGAACCGTTATCGGCATGAGTAAAGACCCAATTTCCAGCGTTCAAGTCAAAATCAACGGAAAAATCGCCGATTTGAACTCAAGTTTGATTTCTACAGCCGTTTTGAAGGGAATTTTAAGCTCCGCGCTCGATACTGGCGTTAATTTGGTCAACGCGAACATTTTGGCGGCGGAAAGAGGCATTCATCTGTCCGAAATTAAATCAAATCTTGCCCGCGACTTCGCAAATCTCGTAACTGTCTCCGCAAACGGAAATATCGTGACCGGAACGCTCTTTGGCAACGCCGGACGCATTGTTGAGATAAATAATTTCCGCGTCGATGTCGATCCGCACGCCAGAATTTTAATTTGCCCGCATATTAACCGCCCAGGCGTCATTGGTTTGGTCGGAACGCTCCTTGCAAAGCACAATGTTAATATTTCGGGCATGAATGTCGGCAAAACTGCCATTGAAGGCACCAGTTTGATGGTTTTGACTGTCGATAACCCGATTCCACAGCATGTTCTCGCCGAAATGAAGACGCTTGAGCCGATTTTCGACGTGACGCCCGTCGCTTACGATGTTTAACAAAAAATTTTTAATCGGATTCGGAATTTTTGCGTTCGCCGCGCTGATAATTTTATTTTTAATCGGTTTGAACGACGATACTCCCGCACTTGAGCCGCCAACTAAGAAAATTAGCGTGTATGTTTCCGGTCAAGTCAAAAATATCGCCGTCGTTGAACTCGAAGACACCGGAAATTTAAAATTTGTCGACGCGGTGAACATGGCGGGCGGTCTAACCGCTTTGGCGGACACCGAAGCCGTGAATTTAGCCGAAAAACTTTCCGACGGGCAACATATTCACATTCCCGCCAAAGAAATTTTCCTGCAAGCGCAAAATTCCTCCGGTTCAAGCGACCTCGTCAACATAAATACCGCCGACGCCGAAAAATTAGCCACGCTTAAAGGTATCGGACCTGCCCTCGCGCAACGAATTATCGATTATCGCGAACAAAACGGCGCATTTAAGTCGATCGACGAGATTAAAAACGTTCGCGGCATCGCTCAGAAGAAATTCGACGCCTTCAAAGATAAAATCACGACTTAAAAACCTTTTCCCCCCGCAGAGGGGGCTTTTTTTGCGCCCAAATGCAAAATTGCATTTAAATGCATTTTTCCAGTTCAACCTCCAAAATACCCCCAAATTTAGGGCGTTTTTTTACCCCCACGAAAAACCCGCATTAGAACGCCATTTTTCAGACCCGAAAATTGCATTTATTTGCAATTTCTCGTTTGACCCCAAAATCGACCCCTCCAAGCCCCAATTTTCACCCTCAAAATCGGTTCCGGATTGAAATTTTCAGCCCGAAACGCCATTTTCCAGCCCTGAAAATTGCATTTATTTGCAATTTTTCGTTTGACCCTAAAATCGCCACTCAAAACCCAGTTTCAAGCTCCAAAATCGCCTTCAAAACCTTTTTTGAAGCTAAAATCGTCGCGCGGCAGGATTTTTCACGCTCGCGGCTAATTTTTTCGGCTCGGAAGGTGATTTTTATGCAAAATTTTACTCTGAATTGGTTCCCAGGGCATATGCAGAAGGCTAAACGCCTAATTATCGAAAATTTATCGCTCGTAGACCTCGTTATCGAACTTTTGGACGCCAGAATCCCCGTCAGCAGCCAAAATCCGCTCCTAAATGAAATTATCGGCGAAAAAACACGTTTAATCGTCCTAAATAAGGCTGACCTCGCCGCTAACGTCGAAAATTCCCTTAAAATCTTCCGCGAAAACAATTTTCCAGCCGTCGCGGTCGATTCCGTCAAAGGTTCCGGCATTAAACAGCTTATTTCACTCGCAAAAGCCCTCGCCGCGCCCAAAACTAATAAATTTGCCAAATTCGGCGCAAAAAAACCCCGCTCCGCGCGCGTTATGATTGTCGGAGTTCCTAATGTCGGCAAATCTTCCCTGATTAATCGCCTCGCCGGCATGAATCACACTAAAATTGAGAATAAACCAGGCGTAACGCGCGCTAAACAGTGGATTAAAATCTCTGACGGGCTCGATTTGCTCGATATGCCTGGAATTTTATATCCAAAGTTCGATAATCCCGATGTCGCGCTTAAATTATCGTGGATTTATGCTATCAGCGATGAAATTCACGATTTAGAGCCGACTGTTTGCAAACTTTTGGAGATTTTAGCCGAAAAATTCCCCAACGGACTGATTGAACGCTATAAAATCGACAATTTGCACGCTGACGGCTTAGAAATTATAAATAAAATCGCTCTTAAGCGCGGTTGCATAAAAAAAGGCGGCGTCATCGACACCGATAAGGCTTTGAAATTGATTTTAACCGATTTCCGCGCCGGTAAACTCGGAAAAGTCTTCCTAGATTAAAAAAAAACCCTCCGACACATTGCCGAAGGGCTTTTTTTTTTATCAGATTAAATATTTTTCGCTGAATTCTACCGTATGTTCTCCTGTATTAATTTCGTGACGCGATTTTAAGATTTTTAATGCTTGGTCTGATACTTTCATATCTTCATGCGTGAAAATCCCGTCATCGCCTTTTGCAGGATACCAACCAGGCATATCTACCGTTATTCTTTCGCCTTTATACGAAAATTCTACCGGTCGAACGTCTCTAATTAATATTTCTCCTGTTTCTGGGTGGATTCTTGTTTCCATAGTCATTTCTCCTTAAACGATAGCAATGTAAACTCTGAAAGGACATCTTTAGTAAATTTTACGTACAAAATCAAGTCTCCAAAGGGTAAATGATACACATCTTGCCAAATTTTATGATTTGCATATGAGATCATCGATTTATAAAAGTGTTTTAGCTCCATTGTTGATATTATTTGCCGAATATCCGATTCGTAAAAGCCTAATTCTTGAGCAGTTCTGATTGCTGTCCTCGTAATCGAATAATTTGATGATTTAAATTCCGCTAAGCTGTAATTTGGATTAAATTTCTCCATATAATCATCTCCGAACACGATTTTAGCAAAAAATTTTATCTCCGTCAACGAAAAAACCCTCCGACGTTAAGCCGAAGGGCTTTTTTGATTGTGACGCGACGTTTTTAAGCTCTGACGTGTATTATCTTGTTTTCCTGTTCTTTTTTCGGGTCAGAATCCGGCATTTGCCTCACTAATATTCCGCCCGCGACCTTTTCGAGCTGCTCATCGTCGAGTTTTTCCAGCTCGTCGTTGATTTTCTTGATGTTTTCTTCGCGTGTTGCCATTTTTATCAACCTCCAAAGCATTTTCTGCCCTTTATACGTTAAAAATCCGAGTTCATTACAGATTTTAGCAAAAAAATTTAGTTTTGGCAACGAAAAAACCCTCCGACACGTTGCCGAAGGGCTTTTTGTTTGCTGATTGCGACCTTATGCCGCGTTTTTTCCGTCGAAACGGATTATAAACTATAACCGCCTTTACCTTCGGGCAGATCGTTCAAATTTTTGCCGAATTTTTTGCAGGCGTAGTCAAATGCTTGCTGGCGACTAATTTTCTCACCATTAAGGTAGTATAAGTTGCTGTCGGAAAAGCCCGTTTTGACAGTGATTCCGATTTTACTCCAACCTTTAGCGGCTTCATCTGAAACTGTAAAGTTATAAAAAAATGCTTTTGTTGCGCCGAAACGATCGCACAGTCCAGCCAAATCGTTCAGGAAGCGGGTATCTCCGGCTGTTTCTTTGTACGAGCCGCCTGCGACCTGGTCGAGTTCCTCATCGCTCATCAATTCGAGTTCATCATTGATTTTTTTGATATTTTCTTTGCGATTTGCCATTTTTATCAACCTCCAAATCATTTTCTGCCTATTATACGTTGAAAATCCGAGTTCGTTACACAGTTTAGCAAAAAAATTTGCCTCCGTCAACGAAAAACCCTCCGACCGACTGCCGAAGGGCTTTTTTTATTCGAGTTGCGACCGTGACGCCGCGTTTTTTTCCGTCGAAACGGATTATCTTCAATAGCCTTTCCCTTCGGGCATATCTTTCCACGTTTTGCCGAACTTTTTGAGGGCGTAGTTAAGTGCTTCTTCGCGACGAATTGGTTTACCTTCAAGGTAGTAGTAGTTTTCGCCGAACCAGCTCGTGTTGACCTGGATTCCGATTTTACTCCAACCTTTAGTGGCTTCATCTGAAACTGTACCGAACTTGAAAAATCCTGCAGTTGCGCCGAAACGATCGCACAGTCCAGCCAAATCGTTCAGGAAGCGGGTGTCTCCGGCTGTTGATTTCCACGAGCCGCCTGCGACCTGGTCGAGTTCCTCATCGCTCATAAGTTCGAGTTCATCATTGATTTTTTTAATGTTTTCTTCGCGATTTGCCATATTTATCAACCTCCAAATCATTTTCTGTCCTTTATACGTTGAAAATCCGAGTTCGTTACACAGTTTAGCAAAAAAATTTTGTTTTGGCAACGAAAAAACCCTCCGACATGTGCCGAAGGGCTTTTGTTAGCTTGTTTCGCGTTTACCTAACATGAATTATCCGACTTTGCTCATCCCTAACATGAATTATCCGACCTTGATTATCAATATTTACGTCCGGTTTAACATCTCCCACGTTAGAACGAGCATAAAGGCCGCCCGCGACCTTTTCGAGTTCCTCATCGCTCTATTTTCCAGCGCGTCATTGATTTTCTTGATTTTTTCCTCTCT
>JAFPVP010000084.1 GCA_017412925.1 Selenomonadaceae bacterium | reverse complement strand
GTCGTTGCTCCGACTGCTACCGCTCTTGCCGCTGTCGCTAAGGCTGTTAAGTCCACCAACATTCACGTCGCCGCGCAGAACGTGCACTGGGAACCCAAAGGCGCGTACACCGGCGAAATTTCAACCGGCATGCTCAACGAAATTAATGTTGATTATGTCGTCCTCGGTCACAGCGAACGCCGCGATTATTTCGGCGAAACTGACGAAGGCGTCAACAAACGCGCGAAGGCTGCCTTCAACGCGGGCATCACTCCGATAATCTGCTGCGGCGAGTCCCTCGAAATTCGCGAGGCGGGCACGTACATTGATTTCGTCACCGGACAGATTGACAAAGACCTCGACGGCTTCAAACCCGCAGAAGTCAAGAAACTCGTCATCGCTTACGAGCCGATTTGGGCTATCGGCACCGGCAAGACCGCGACCTTTGAACAGGCCGAGGAAGTCTGCAAAGCTATCCGCGAATGCGTTGCCAAGAAGTTCGGTCAAGAGGCGGCGGACGCGATTCGTATTCAATACGGCGGCTCCGTCAAACCCGCAACTATTAAAGACCTCATGAAGCAACCCAACGTTGACGGCGCACTCGTCGGCGGCGCGAGCCTCAAATCTGCTGACTTCAGCGCGATTGTAAACTTCTGATTTAGAAATTAAAATTAGAACGGAAAGGCGGTGATGATTATGGCGGAAATCGAAACCAGAGTTACGACGCTCGAACAGCAAGTCAGCAACGTCATGACCAAGCTGGATATGTTTATCGAGGAAAGCCGCGCGGCTCGTCAAAGGCAAGATGCTGAAATGCGGGAGGCTCGACAAAAACACGATGCCGATATGAAGGAAATTCGCGAAAGGCAGGAAGCCGCTCAAGCTAAACA
This sequence comes from Selenomonadaceae bacterium, assembly GCA_017412925.1. Lineage (GTDB taxonomy): Bacteria > Bacillota > Negativicutes > Selenomonadales > Selenomonadaceae > Quinella. Next base: position 16,578 of record JAFPVP010000084.1, on the reverse strand, counting down.
CGATGCCGATATGAAGGAAATTCGTGAAAAACACGATGCCGATATGCACGAAATGAATCAGCGTTTCTACAACAAATTTGATGATATGAACGCCAAAATCGATGCTAAATTCGCCTCAATGGACGCTAAGATTGACAACATGGGGCAACACGTTCGCAATATGTCTATCGTCACGATAATCGGTATCGCCGCAATGGTCGTCGCCGTCTTTCTAAAGTAATTCTGAAGCGTTCCATATAAAATTTGAGCCGCCAATTTAGTGGCTAGTAACTAGTTGCTAGTTGTTAGGTTGGCGGTTTTTCTTTAACAAAAAAATTAATCGACGCAGGATAAAACTTTTCAGCGTGGAAAATTCTAAGTGATAAACTGTCAACGCAGGTTTTAAAAGGAGAGTGTTACGAATGGCAAAAATTAAACACGCGCCGATTTGCTTAATCATCATGGACGGCTGGGGCATCGGCAACGCCCGCGACAACTTCAACGCGATTCAAGTCGGCAACACGCCCGTCCTTGACGAGCTGACGAAAAATTATCCCAACGCGCAACTGCAGGCTTCGGGCGAATACGTCGGACTGCCTGACGGGCAAATGGGCAACTCCGAAGTCGGGCACATGAACATTGGCGCGGGCAGAATTATTTATCAGCCGCTGACGAAAATCACAAAGGCGATTCGTGACGGCGACTTTTTCGAGAACAAAGCTTTGGTTGGCGTCATCAATAAAGTTACGGCTAGCGGCGGCGCGTTGCATTTGTTCGGATTGGTCTCGCCCGGCGGCGTCCACAGCCACACCGACCATCTTTACGGCTTGCTCCAACTCGCTAAGAAAAAAGGCGTCGCGAAAGTTTACGTTCACTGCTTCCTTGACGGGCGCGACGTTCCTCCGAGCAGTGCCGCAGAATTTTTAGCCGACCTTGAGGCGAAGATTAAAGAAATCGGCGCGGGGCAAATCGCAACGATTAGCGGCCGCTACTACGCAATGGACAGAGATAAACGTTGGGACAGAGTTCAAAAAGCCTACGACGCTATCGCCAAAGCCGACGCGCCCAAGCAACCTTCCTCCGACGTGGCGATTAAAGCTTCCTACGATGCAAAAGTCACAGACGAATTTGTCAACCCCGTTGTTATCGGCGACTACGCGGGTATCAGCAAGGACGACGGAATTATTTTCTTCAACTTCCGCCCCGACCGCGCCCGCGAACTCACGCACGCTTTCACCGATAAAACTTTTGACGGCTTCCCGCGCGTCGAAGAAATTGTTGGAATTCCCTTTGCGACAATGACCCAATACGAGGAAGGTCTGAACGTCGACGTTGCCTATCCGCCCGAAAGTGTCACGAACGGCTTGGGCGAAACGATCAGCAAGGCGGGCTTGAATCAGTTGCGTATCGCCGAGACGGAAAAATATGCTCATGTCACGTTCTTCTTTAATGGCGGCGTCGAGGAACCGTATCCCGGCGAAGACAGAATTCTTGTTCCCAGTCCGAAAGTTGCGACCTACGACCTCAAGCCGGAAATGAGCGCGCCGACTGTCACGTTGAAAGTTGCTGAGGCTATTCTTTCCGAGAAGTACGACTTTATAATTTTGAACTTCGCGAACGGCGACATGGTTGGTCACACGGGCGTTATGAAGGCGGCAGTTCAAGCTGTCGAGACCGTTGACGTTTGCGTTGGAATTTTCGTTGCGTGCATGAAGAAAATCGGCGGCGAAGTTGTCATCATCGCTGACCACGGAAACGCCGATCAAATGTTCGATTACAAGCTTAAGGAGCCGTTCACCGCGCATACGACAAATCCCGTGCCGATTATCGTCGTCAGCGACCGCGTGGCTGAAGTTAAAGACGGTGCACTTTGCGACGTTGCGCCGACGCTTTTGACTTTGGCGGGCATGGAAATTCCTGCAGAAATGACGGGCAAACCGCTCGTTACTATGAAATAAATATTGACGAAAAATTTTTGGGCGGCGGTTTAAGCTTTTAAGTCGTCGCCCGTTTTTCATAAGGAGGGAAGAATTTTGTTCGACAATAACCCCGAAGAACATTACATAAAGGAAGGAGACCCCGGCAAGCCGACTTACTACATAATTCGCCGCATGGACAAGGACACGGATATTTCCGCGCTGTATCGAATGACAATGGGGCATGTTTGGTACGCGCTTTCGAAAGGCTGGCTTCCCGTCGTCGACATGCAAAATTATCCGAACGCTTATCTTGCACCCGAAAAGCTTGGCAAGGAAAATTCTTGGGAATATTATTTTGAGCAACCGTTCGGCGTCGGCGTTAAGCAGGCTTATGACGGCGAGAATGTCATTTTAAGCAACGGCGACTGCGTGAAACCTTTCCCCGATTACTCCATGAATTTATCGCAGAAAAAAAACGAAGAGCTAACCGAATGGCGCATGCTAATCAAAATGGGATTCTTGACGGTGAAGCCGCAGCTTAAGGAAGAAATTTTAGCGATGCGTGAAGAAATTTTTTCGCCGGAAGATAATATCCTCGGCGTGCTGTTGCGTGGGCGCGATTATTCCGACAAAAAAATTAAAGGACAGCCTATCCCGCCGCCCGTCGAGTTCGCCCGCAATAAAGCGCGTGAAAAATTTGACGAATGGGCTTGCAACAAAATTCTCCTGATAACGGAGGATAAAGCTGTTGTCGAGCTGTTCAGAGACAATTTCGGCAACAAATGCGTGAATTTCGACCAGATTTACACGGCTCATCACGATACCGACGAAGGACTTTCCGCCAGTGATAATACTCCCTACGGCAAGGACGATTACTTTATGTGGGGCAAGAGGCATTTGGCGCAGATGATTCTCCTGTCCAGTTGCAATTCTTTTCTTGCTGAAAGATGCGGCGGCACGACAAGCACGATGTTGTTGGCTACAAAATTTGAGCACACGCACTTTTTCAATCTCGGAGAATATTGATTAGATTTTTGTTTTTAAGGAGGTAAAATTTTTGGTGGACAATAATTCTGAGAAAGTTTCAGCTGAAAAAAATCTCGATGAACTTCCGGCTGAAGAGGACGACAACGGACTTTGGATTAATAAGAGCATTGACGAATTTTTAGAAGACAGGAATCCCGACGAGTTTTCGGTTGACAGCGTGTCCGAAAAAATATCTGCCGATAATGATACCGAAGGTTCTTTGATTGATGACAAGCCCGAAGAACATTACGTTAGGAAAGGCGACCCCAGCAAGCCGACTTACTACATAATCCGTCGCCTGCCGGATACGACGGGGCTTCTGGCGCGCTATAGAATGATTATGGGGCATGTTCGCTATGCGCTGTCGAATAACTGGATACCCGTCGTCGACATGCAAAATTATCCGAATCCTTACTTAGACCCCGAAAAGCTCGGCAAGGAAAATTCTTGGGAATATTATTTTAAGCAACCGTTGCGCATTGGGCTGGAGGAAGCTTACAGCGGCGAAAATATTATCTTGAGCGACGGCGACGCCGTGAAGCCTTATCCCGGACATTCGCTTAAGTTTCTTGACAGGAAAAACGACGATTTATCCGAGTGGCGCATGCTCATCAAGTTGGGCTTGATAAAGATGAAGCCGCAGTTAGAGGAAGAAATTTCAGCGACGTGGGCAAAATTATTTTCGCCCGAAGACCGCGTGCTCGGCGTGATTCTGCGCGGGACGGATTACATTGCCAGAAAAATTAAAGGACGCCCGATACCGCCGCCGGTTGACTTCGCCAAAAGTATCGTCAACGCTAAGCTCAAAGATTGGAACTGCAACAAATTTTTCTTGGCAACGGAGGACAAAAAAATTTTGGATAATTTCCAGAAAACTTTCGGCTATCGTTGCGTGATTCTCGACAGGGAATATGTAGAGTTCAATTCTTTGAAGGACAAAGTTGTCAGCACTTGCCGCATTGACCGCGAGAACGATTATTATCTGCAGGGCAAGGAGTATTTAACGCAGATATGGCTCCTTTCCATGTGCAATGCTTTGGTTGCGGCGCGTTGCTCCGGCACGACGACCGCGATGATGTTGGATAACAAATTCGAGCAAACGTATTTCTTCAACGTTGGCAGATACGGACAGATGACCCTTGACTGATTGGATGTGCGTTGTATGAAAAAATTTTTCGCGCTTACGGCACTGTTGATTTGTCTGTTCACGGCGGCGACAGTTTCAGCGGCAAGCAAAGATTCCGTAGCCGAACAACGCCGGCAAATTGACCAAATCTCTGCCGCGACGCTTGAAAAACTTTACGCCAAATATCCGCACGCACGGCGAGTTGTCGGCGAGTGCTACGCCTACGCGACGCTGTCAAATTCCGGCGTCAAAGTTTTGTTTATCGGCTCAAGTCACGGGCGCGGGCTGGCTTACAACAATCAGACGGGCGAGAAAGTTTATCTGCACATGAAGGAATTATCGGCTGGCTTGGGTATCGGTGCCAAGGAGTACGATCTGATTTTCCTGCTCAACACGCGCGACGCTTGGGAAAATTTCATCGCGGGCAAAACTCGATTCGGAGCGAGTACGGAGGCTTCTGCTGACGGCGGCATAATCGAGGGCGCGCAATATGTTGCGCCGGGCGTCTGGGCTTTTCAAATGACAACAAAAGGGCTTGCACTTGATGCTACGCTAAATGGCACGAAAATTTACAGGGACAAAAATCTCAACTAAAAAAAATCCCTTCGGCGCATGGTCGGAGGGATTTTCGTTTGGAATTTTTTATTTTCAAGCGGCGGCGTTCGTCGAAAGATTGTAGTAGACGCCGCGTTGAGCCATCAAATTTTCGTGCGTGCCTTCCTCGGTTATGTTGCCGTGTTCGAGGACGAGAATTCTGTTGGAATTGCGAACGGTCGCCAGGCGGTGTGCAACGGTTATCGTCGTGCGGTTCTCCGAAAGTTTCTGCATAGCGCGTTGAATTTGGCGTTCGGTTTCATTGTCGAGAGCAGAAGTTGCTTCGTCGAGAATTAAAATTTTCGGATTGCGCAGGAACATGCGCGCGATTGCAATGCGTTGTTTCTGCCCGCCACTGAGTTTGACGCCGCGTTCGCCAATAAAAGTGTCGTAGCCGTTCGGAAGTTCGCTGATAAATTCGTGCGCCTCCGCCAATTTCGCCGCCTCAAAAATTTCTTCGTCGGTAGCATCTTCGCGCCCGTAAGCAATATTATCCCTGACGCTGGCGGAAAAAAGGAACGTGTCCTGCTGAATCATGCCGACTTCACGGCGCAAGCTGTCCGTCTTTACGGTTTTAATGTCGCGCCCGTCGATTGAAATTTTTCCGCCGTCGAGTTCGTACATTCCAAGCAAAAGTTCGCAAAGAGTAGTTTTGCCGCCGCCAGTCATGCCGACAATCCCGACGTGTTCGCCCGCCGCTATGCTCAAGTTGAAATCGCTAAAAATCGGCGGATTATTTTCGTAGCCAAAATTCACGTGGGAGAATTCGATTGCCGACGCGCTGTCAAGTTTGGAGACGCGCTCGGCGGAAAGTTCGCTGCTTTCGGGCAAGTTCATCAGCTCGCGATAACGTTCGACGCCAGCCATGCCGCGCTGATAAACTTCCGTCAACATCATCAGCTGAAAAACAGGGCGCATGCACAGCATCATATACAGCAGGAACGCAACCAAGTCGCTGATTGTCATCAGACCAAAACTTATCAACGCGCCGCCCAAGACGATTATCGTTAAGTTCATGACATTGGAGAAAAAATCCACGCCGCCGTGAAGTTTGCCGACCGTCTTAAAGGACGTTTCTTGAATCGACAAAAGATTTTCGCCCGCGCGGAGCATTTTGTCGAGTTCCTTATCTTCGTTGCTGAAAATTTTCACGAGGCGAATCCCCTGCAGGCTCTCTGAAATTTGTCCGCTCAAGTCGCCGGTATTTTCCCGCGCCTTCATGAACATTTTTTTCATATCGGCGTTTAGTTTAATCGTCGACAGCGTCTTTAGCAAAAGCAGAACCGTCACGATTGCGGCAAGTTGCCAATTCAAATAAAACAGCAACGCGACGGAGCCGCATATCGTCACCACGCAAGTTATCAGCAGGTGCGGGATTGCGAACATGAGGTTGCCGACTTCGGCGATGTCATTGACCAGCCTTGAGAGGAGTTGTCCGCTTTGCGCGTTGTCGTAGAAGGAATAGCCCATGCGCAACAGGTGGCGGAAAAGTTTTTCGCGCATGGTGAATTCAATCCTTGCGCCCATGCCGCGCCCGACGACTTCAACTTTATAATTCAAAAAATAATTCGCCGCGTAAATTGTAAGGAGTGCGCCCGCCGTCAAAATCATTTCCGTTGAAATTCCGTGCGGCAAAAGGGAGTCCATGACGTGGCGAATCAGCATGGGCGAGAGCAGTCCAAGTCCCGCGCCGAGGAGCGACCCGATTGCCACGAACGCGAATGCTTTTTTGTGCGCCGCGTAGCTTTCCGAAAAAAATTTCAGCTTGTCCCTAAGCATGAAAATCCCTCCTTGTCTCAAGCGTCAATAAAATTCGTCGTCGTTTTCCTTCTTAAACATTTCTTCCAACTGCTCGGAAATTTTTTCCAGTGACTGCTTTAAAATTCTCTTTTCTTCGGCGGTGAGGTAGATAAAAAGTTCGGAGTAATCGGGCTTCCGTAGCTGAAAAAGTTCGCCCTTCGCCGTCAGCTCAACGATTAACGTCCGCCTGTCAATTTCTGAACGTCTCCGCTGAATGTAGCCGTTGCTCTCCAATTTCTGCAGAAGCTCGCCCAAAGACTGCGGGCGAATATCCAGAATAAGACCGAGCTCCCTTTGAGTTGCGCTCCTCATGCGCTGCAGTGCCATCAAAATGCGTCCTTGCCCCTGCCGAGGATCCAAGCCGCCGAAATTTTTTCCATACCAAAGCATGTTGTAGCGGCGCAGAAGATAATACGTCTCAAGGAAAGTGCTTGCCAAATCTTTTTTCTTGTCCATTGTTGAAGCCTCCCGTAAAGCTCAAGGTACCTTACGATTAGCATGATACATGGTACCTTATATTTAGTCAATATGGACGCGGCACTTTTAATAAAACCTTTAACATCGCACAAAAAAATTTTCGTGTTGAAAAATTTCTGGCGGTATGCTAAACTTTTTCAAGTTTTAATTTATGGGAGTGTTTCTATGGCGAAAAAACCAACCAACAGCATCGAGGCGATAACTCAGCAGAATAAACTTCTGAAAGAGCAAAATGCCTTGTTGCGTGAGCAGAATGAACTTTTACGAAAAGCAACCGAAGGCAATACAGCCGGCACCGGCGACCCGAACGAACTTTTAAAGCAAGGGGAAGCCAATTACGAAGACAGCAAGCGCGAAATTTTAGTTGAAGACATTTACCATGATGAAATTCGCGACGGTTTTCTCGTCACCAGCCAGCGGAAAAAATTATGGAATGTATTGCTTGGCTTGTTGAAAGAATTCGACCGGATTTGCAGTAAGCATAATATTCGCTGGTTCGCGATAGGCGGCACGCTTTTGGGCGCGGTTCGTCACAAAGGCTTTATTCCGTGGGACGACGACATTGATGTCATCATGTTGCGCCCCGACTACGAAAAATTTAAAAGCGTCGTCGAAGAGGAATTGAAGTATCATCCCTACTTCCGCATGTGGTATTGGTACAATTATCGGCTCGAAACCGACAGCGAGGCGGCGCAACATGCCAGCTTTGATTTACCCGTCATTCCGAAAGAGCAGATGGATAAGCACCCGACGTGGGCACCGTTTTTCCCGCTGATAAGGCTTTTGGACGAGCGCACGACTTATTTAATGCCCGACGACAGGAAAGATGTTTCCTACGCCGTGTGGATTGATATTCTCTGCTTGGATCCGTGTCCGCCTTTCCCGAACAAAGAAGCGGCAAGAAATTTCGACATGGCGCACGAGCTGTTATTGGCGACGGTTTTCCCGGAAAAAGTTCGGGCAGCTATCGACAGCAAGGAAAAATTCTTAGTTCCCCGCGAAAAAATGATGTCGTTCCTGAATCTGCCCTACAAGATGCGGGCGCAGCAGTTTGATTTGTTTTTGGCGAAGAATTACACCGAGACGCCCTATATCTGCGAATTTACCCGCAACACTATCAAGAAAAAGGCGTACTCCTACAAGTACAAGGATTTTGAAAATTCCGTTCGTCTGCCCTTTGAGAAGATTGATATTCCCGTTCCCGTCAATTACGAAGACGCTTTGACTGACCGCTACGGCAACTGGCACGATTACGTTATCGACCGCGGACACGTGAACGAATACAGCGCGGACGTTTCCTATAAAGAATATTTTACCAAGGTGACGTTACAAGGATAAATTTTTGCGGAGGTGAATTGCGGCGAATTTTTTTGCCGCGAATTTTTATGGCTAATATTGCTCTGATTTTGGCGGGCGGTTCGGGAGCCAGAATGCATCAGAATATCCCGAAACAATTTTTGACGATAAACGACCGCCCTGTCATCGTCTACACAATGGAAGCTTTTCAAAGGCACGTGGACATTAACGCGATAGGCATTGTTTGCATAAACGGCTGGGAATCTGTCCTGCAGGCCTACGCCGACCAATTTAATATCACAAAGCTCAAGCACATAATCGCCGGCGGCGACAGCAATCACAATTCCATTCGCAACGGTCTTTTTGAACTGGAAAAACATTACAGCCGCGACGATATTGTTTTGATTCACGACGGTATCCGCCCAATGGTTTCCGAGGAAATTATCTCCGACTGCATTATCACCGCTAAAAAATACGGCAGCGCGATTTCTTCCGTGCCCTGCTATGAACCGGTCATGCGCACCGAGGACGGACTTCAAACTTGCGATTTTTATCCGCGTGAAAAGTTGCGCCGCTCCCACACGCCGCACGGCTACCCTATCGGCAAAATCTGCGATATGTATCGTTTGGCGGCGGAGCGCGGCATAAACAACTCCACTTCTTCCAACACGTTGCTGTTCGAGTTGGGCGAGCAAGTTTATTTCTCGGCGGGCTCCGAAAAAAATATCAAGCTCACGACCGTCGAGGATATTGAAATTTTCAAGGCGTTGCTTGTCGCGAAAAAAACCGAGTGGCTCAAGTGAGGTGGCGACGTGTTCACCAAGCATGAAATTTACGCGGCGGACATTGCCGGCATTTCCAACGAAAATTTGCCGTGGGAAAAATTAGCGGGAAAAACTCTGCTCTTGACGGGAGCAAGCGGGCTTATCGGTACGGTTATCGTCGACGCGCTCATGAAAAAAAATCGTGACGATAATCTTAACGTAAAAATCTGCGCGGCGGGTCGCAACGAAAAAATTGCTAAGGAAAGATTCGCGGATTACTTCGGCGATAAAAATTTCGAGTTCGTCAAGCTGGACGTCAACGCGCCGATTGAAGCGGACTTCCCCGTCGATTTTATAATTCACGCGGCGAGCAACACGCACCCACTACTTTATTCTACTGACCCGATAGGCACGGTGACGACGAATATTCTCGGCACGCACAATCTCCTTGAGTTCGGGCGCAAGAAAAAAATTTCGCGGTTCGTCTTCGTGTCTAGCGTCGAAGTTTACGGCAAAGCTTTGAACGCGGAAGATATTTTCACCGAGGACTATTGCGGCTACATTAATTGCAATACGCTCCGCGCGGGCTACCCCGAAAGCAAACGGGCGAGTGAGGCTCTCTGCCAGGCCTACATCAGCCAATGCGGGATTGATACCGTGATTGCCAGATTGAGCAGGATTTACGGCGCGACGATGCGGCTCAATGATTCAAAGGCGATGAGCGAATTTATAATGAACGGCGTGCGCGGCGAGGATATTGTCCTCAAAAGCCAGGGCGTGCCAAGATTTTCTTACTGTTGCGCGACGGACGCGGCGAGCGGAATTCTTTACAGCTTGCTCAACGGCAAATGCGGCGAGGCTTACAACGTTGCCGATTCGAGCGAAATTCTTTCCCTGCGCGAAATCGCCGAATATATCAGCTCACTTGCCGGGCGCAAAGTTGTCTTCGAGTTGCCGGACGCCGCGCAGGCGAAAGGCTTTTCAAACGCGGTCAACGGAATCATGAGCAACGACAAACTTCGCGCGCTCGGCTGGTCGCCCAAAGATGATACTCGTTCGGGCGTGCGCAAGACTATAGAAATTTTGAAGACGATAGTAAAATGATAAGTTATCGCAAGGCGACGTTCGCGGACGTGGACGAAATTTACGACTTAATCGCGGGCTACGCGGCGCAAGGCGTCATGTTGCCCAAACCGCACAGCGTACTTTATGAGACGTTGCGGGAATTCGTCGTTGCCGAGGAAGTCGAATCAAAAAAAATCGTCGGCGTGGGCGCACTGCACCTGACGTGGAATGAATTGGCAGAAGTTCGGTCTATGGCGGTGCACGAGGATTTTTCGCGGCAGGGTATCGGTTCGTCAATCGTCAAAAAACTTTTGGAGGAAGGACGCACCGTCGGAGTAAAAAAATTTTTCACGCTGACTTATCGCCCCGAATTTTTTAAATCGTTGGGCTTCGAGCTGACGACCAAAGAATCCTTGCCGCACAAAATTTGGAAAGATTGCATGGACTGTCCAAAGTTTCCAAACTGTGACGAAATCGCCATGATACTTGAATAAAAATTTTCTTCGCCCCGTATCGTTGCGGGGAATTTTTTTTTGTTGTAGACAGTTTCAAGAAAGAATTGTACAATCAAGCGGCAAATAAAAAGAGATGGAGAATTAGTATGCGAAAGAAATGGGTTGTTAAAGAGGCAAATGCCGCAATCGTTAAGGCGATAGCAAACGCGCTGGGCGTGAGTGAATTGACTGCGAAAGTTTTGTATCATCGTGGGATAAGGGACGCGCAGTCGGCGAAAAATTTTTTGGAGCCGGAAGCCGCGCCTTTTAATGACCCGTTCACAATGAAGGGAATGCGCACCGCAGTCGACAGAATTAAAAAGGCTCTCGACGCGGGCGAAAAAATTTGCGTTTACGGCGATTACGACGTGGACGGAATGAGCGCGTCGGCGATTTTAATTCGGCTGTTCAGAAAGTTTGGCGCGAACGTCGAAAGTTATATTCCCGCGCGTTCGGAAGGCTACGGCTTAAATGTGCCCGCGCTGAAAAAAATTTCTGCAGAGGGCGCGACACTTTTAATCAGCGTGGACTGCGGAATAACCAACGAGAAAGAAATTGCCGCCGTCAAAGATTCGCTGGACGTGATTGTCACTGACCACCACTTGCCCGCGCTCGACCCGATTCAATCTGCCGTCACCGTCGTCAATCCGAATCAAAAAGGTTGCCCTTATCCCGAAAAAAATTTGTGCGGGGCGGGCGTCGCCTTTAAACTCAGTCAGGCACTTGCGCAGGAGCTTGCGGGCGTCGATTATCAAAGCTACACGACGGACATTGAAATTGCCGCGCTGGCGACTGTTGCGGATTTAGTTCAACTCGTCGGCGAAAATCGCAAAATTGTGCGCATGGGCTTGAAGGAAATGGCTGATACAAATTGCGTTGGCTTGCGTGCTATCGTCAACGTGGTAGGGCTCGGCAACAAAAAAATTTCTGCGGGGCACGTCGCCTTCCAAATCGCGCCGCGTTTAAATTCCGTCGGGCGATTAAAAACTGCCGGCGAAGGCTTGGAACTTTTGCTGATGGAAGACGTGCTGGAGGCGCGAACTTTAGCTAAGCGGCTCGACAAGATGAATCGGCGGCGCAAGGAAATCGAAGCTAAAATTTTGGTTGAGGCGGAGGAAAAAGTTCGTGAACTGCGCGAGGAGCACGGCGGCGATTTGTGCTCTTTAGTAATCGCGGGCGAAGGCTGGCAGGAAGGAGTTATCGGCTTGACGGCGTCCAAACTCGTCGAACGCTACAATTTGCCGACGATTATTATGACGACGCAGGACGGGATTTTTTCGCGCGGTTCGTGCCGGAGTATTTCCGCGCTCCACATGAAAAACGCCCTTGACGCCATGAGCGACCTTTTAGAGCAATACGGCGGTCACTCGCAAGCGGCGGGCTTGACAATCGCCAACAAAGATATTCCCGAATTCGCGCGGCGGTTTGATAATTACGTTCGGCAACGTTTGAACGACGGAGATTTTCAGCCGGTTTTAAATGTCGACGCGCTTGTTGAACCCGCGCAGATAAGTTTAGACGTGGCGCACGAGTTTGATAAATTTGAGCCTTACGGCTTGGGAAACCCGCACCCTGTGCTTGCCTGCAAAAATGTTCGCGGGTCGGCGGCTAAGGCAATCGGCTCCGGCGGGGCGCATTTAAGTTTTAGCGTCGGCGAAAATATTCGGGCGGTTGCGTGGAACTGTGGAAATCTCGCGCCGCTTGTCGAGAATGAGCCGATTGATTTAGCTTATGAGCCGTCGCTGGACGAGTGGCAGGGCGAAGTTCGCATTCAATGCCACGTGTCGAGTTTGGAGCCTGTGGCGGCGGCTGGTGAATTCCCTAACCGTGAGCAGCTCGTTGACATTTATAATTTTTTGCGCCGCGCCCGCGCCTTCACGGAAAAATTTGACTTGTGCGATTTGGTTAAGGCGTTTAATACGTCAGGCAAAAATTTTTCCACGTACACTTTCGACAGCGCGGTTAAAGTTTTCGAGGAGCTGGGCTTGCTGATAATCGACCGCGAAAAGAGCACCTTTGAATTGCCGCGCCCGAAAAATAAATTGGAGCTGACGAATTCGCGAACCTTCAGGCTCGGAAGCAGGGAGCAAGTTGCGAAACCTACGAGCGGCAAAATTATTTCCTTGGAGGCTGTCGCTAAACGGAGGCAATCCAGTGGCTACTAAGCGGGAAAAATTTCGGTCTGAGACTGATTGAGATAAATTTTTTTTACTGCTCCGGAGGGGAGGGGCAATAATTTATGAACGACAAGGACAAACCACCCGTGACGATAAAATTTTTGTTGGACACGGTCAAAAGCTATCAGCCCGATGCAGATTTGGAATTAATTGAGCGGGCGTATCTTGTGGCTAAGGAAGGGCACGCCGGACAAACGCGGGCTTCGGGCGAGCCGTACATAAATCATCCGCTGAACGTCGCGGCGATTTTAACGGAACTGCAACTGGACGACAAGACGATAGCCGCCGCAATTCTGCACGACGTGGTTGAAGATACAATTTTCACGCTGGACGAGCTAAAAGAAATGTTCGGCGAGGAAATCGCGTTGTTAATCGACGGCGTGACGAAAATCGGACAAATTTATTTCAAGACAAAAGAGCAACAGCAAATCGAAGCGTATCGCAAGCTGATAATCGCGACGGCAAAAGATTTGCGGGTCATCTTGATAAAACTCGCCGACCGTCTGCACAACATGCGCACATTAAAGTTTGTGCCGGAAAGCAAACGCAAACGAATTGCCAAGGAGACAATGGAGCTGTACGCGCCGCTGGCAAATCGGCTGGGCATTTCAAATATCAAGTGGGAGCTGGAGGATTTGTCCCTGCGCTACCTTGAGCCGGACATTTATTACGATTTAGTCGAACACGTCAGGCAGAAGCGACGCGAGCGGCAAATTTATATCAGCGAGGCGGTGCGGCTTATCGAGGAGGAATTTGACGAACTGGAGATTCATGCGTCAATTAGCGGGCGCGCGAAACATTTCTACAGCATCTACAAAAAAATGTTGCGCGACCACAAAGAGATTGGCGAGATTTACGATTTGTCGGCGGTTAGAATTTTAGTTGACGACGTTAAGGATTGCTACAATGTTCTCGGCGTGATTCACACGAAATGGCGACCGATTCCTGGGCGGTTCAAAGATTATATCGCCATGCCCAAAAGCAACGGCTATCGTTCCTTGCACACGACGGTTATGGCTCTGGGCTATCCGCTGGAAATTCAAATTCGGACGTTCGACATGCACAAAATTTCGGAATACGGCGTGGCGGCTCATTGGAAGTACAAGGAAAGCGGCTCCTCCAAACCCGCCAACAGCGACCGCGACCAAAAAATTTCTTGGCTCCGGCAAATCGCCAAACTTCAAAAGGAGATTAAAGACCCTAAGGAGTATCTTGAGACGTTGAAGCTGGATTTTTTCAGCGACGAAGTTTTTGTCTTCACGCCGGGGCGCGATTTGGTCGTCCTTCCAAAAGGTTCCTGCCCGATTGATTTTGCCTATCGAATTCACACGGAGGTTGGTCATCATTGCGTTGGCGCGAAAGTCAACGGGCGGATTGTTCCGCTTGAATATAAACTTCAGAACGGCGACTTCGTGGAGGTCGTGACGAATAAATCGAACAACGGACCGAGCCGCGATTGGCTCAATATCGTTGCGTCGAGTGATACTCGCCAAAAAATTCGTTCGTGGTTCAAACGGGAAAATCGCGAGGAAAATATTGCTCACGGGAGCGAGATGATCGAGGCGGAACTTAAAAAGCTCGGCTACGCCCCTAAAGATTTGCTTAAAGAAAGTCGGCTGGCAGAAATCGCAAAGCGCATGAACATTACCAAGGACGATTTGTTGGCGGGCGTAGGTTACGGCGCGACTTCGGCGCATTCGGTGGTAACAAAACTCGTCGAGCTTCATAAAAAGGAACTTGCCGCGAATACTCCGCCCGATGTTTCCGCGTTGCTTGCCGAAGTTAAAAAAATTCCCGAACGCAAGAAAGATAAATCCGAACACGGCATTTTGGTCGAAGGCGAGAGCGGCTTTTTCGTGCGGCTGGCAAAGTGTTGCAACCCGATTCCTGGCGACGAAATTTCCGGATATATCACGCGCGGCAGAGGAGTTTCCGTTCACCGCGCTGATTGCCCCAACATTTTGAACGGCAAGAGCGACGTTGAGCGCATGATTGAAGTCAGCTGGGACGAGACGAGCGATAAACTTTACAACGTCGAGCTGGAGATTGTCTGCGAGGATAAAACTGGCGTCCTTGCTGATTTAATCGCCGTGCCCGCCGAAATGAAACTCAATCTGCATTCGATACACGCCGCGCCGAACAGATATAACAGAACGTCGACGGTCAAGCTCGGCGTCGAAATGAGCAATGCCGCGCAGGTCGATACGCTCATGAATAAATTGCGGCGCGTCGAAAGTGTCTACAGTGTCGTGCGTCCCATGAAATTGGTCGGGGGTGATTGATTGGAAGGAATTTATCTGATTCTGGTTATGATTGTGACGGGCGGCGCGATTGCCTTTATCGGCGACAAACTCGGCACGAAAATCGGCAAGAAACGCCTGTCAATTTTCGGACTGCGCCCGCGCCATACGTCTATGATCGTGACGGTGGCGACGGGCTGTTTCATAACGCTCGCGTCAATCGGATTCATGCTTTTAATTTCGCAGAACGTTCGCACGGCACTTTTCGGCATGGACGAACTGCGCCACACAATGGACGCGACGCTTTCGGAACTGGACGAGGCGACGGAAAATTTATTCAAGGCGCAGACGGAATTTGAGCGGGCGAACGAAAATTTGCGCATGTCTAAGGAAGAAATTGTCGCGCTTAAATCGGAGCAGGAAGAACTCCGCGCCGAAAGCGACCGTTTAAAGGAGGGCAACGAACAGCTTGAGGCGACCAATTCAGAACTTGCCGCGCAGAATGAAAATCTTTCGGGCACGAACGCCGCGCTGGAGGCTGACAATAAAAAACTCGGCGAATTCAACGTGACACTGACCGCCGACAATGACAAACTTTCCGCTGACAACGACAAACTTTCTTCCGACAACGACAAACTTTCCGCCGACAACAGCGAGCTGGAGGAGCGCAATAATCGTCTGCGCGAAGGTCTCATTGCGATTCGTGAGGGCGATATAACGTTGCGTGCGGGCGAAATTTTGGGAAGCGGCATTATAAAGGGCGGGCGCACTGCAGAGGAAATTTCCGCCGATATAAACGCCATTGCCGAACAGGCGACACGAAATATAGTTGAGCGTTTCGGCGGCGACGAGAATACTTCCGTTTGGATTTATCAGCCCGAACTGCAGCGCGTCATCGAGGAAATTGAATCAAGCAGGCGCGACATGGTCTTGAGAATATCGGCGGCGGGCAATTTGGTGCGCGGCGAGCCCGTTCGTTCGCGGCTTGAACTTTATCCCAATGAATTGATTTTTAAGAAGGGTGAACTTATTCTTTCCAAAACATACGAACTCGGCGACGTTGAGCCCGAAATAATTTTGCAGGACTTTTTGACGGAGATAAATCGGCTTGCAATCGAAAAGGGAATTTTGAGCGACCCGCTGACGGGCAGTGTCGGGCGCATGGACGGCACGCAACTTTATGAAGTGCTCGATTCACTGATTGACGCTAAGGGAAAAATTCAGCTGACGGCGACGGCACGCGAGGAGACGGATTCTCAAGGACCGCTCAGGTTGAATATAAAAATGGAGCAAAGATAATGTACATGGGAATAGACCCCGGACGCGACAAATGCGGCGTGGCGGTGTTGACGGCGGCGGGCGAGATAAAATTTCAGCGCGTTGTCGTGACGGAGGAGCTTGACGCCGTGATAAAAAATTTGGCGGCGGAGTTTGAAATTGAAGCGGTAATTTTGGGCGACGGCACCACGCATAAGGCGGCGGCAAAAAAAATTGCGGTGGCGGGCTTAAAATTTCAACTCGTCGACGAAAAACACACGACCGAGGAGGCGCGCCGCTTGTATTGGAAGAAAAATCCTCCGCAAGGCTGGCGAAAATTTTTGCCAACTTCAATGCAAGTGCC
>JAFPVP010000083.1 GCA_017412925.1 Selenomonadaceae bacterium | reverse complement strand
CCTTTACTTGAAAAAAATCACATAAAGCACGCCGAGCGCAACGCCGATAACACTTGCCGTCATGATGTTGCCGTGCTTATTCATCGAATCTATTTTGTCCGAAAACTTATCCATTCTATCTGCTAATTTCTCAAGCTTTGCGTCGAGTCTATCAAATTTCTCGTCCTGCTTATCCATGCGAACGTTCAATTCTTTTCGCACAGTTTCAATTTTTGATTCGAGTTTATCAATTTTTGTTTCGAGCCGGTCTTGACGAACTTCGATTCTGTCCATGCGAGAATTTAATTCCTTGCGCGAATCGCGAACTTCTTCACGTAAATCTTTTTGTTGGAGATAAATATGCTCTTCTGGTGTGAAAGGTATGATCCGCGAAGTGTTTTCTTTTGATTGAGCTTCGGACATTTTAAATACCTCCTTGCGCCTCCTGATACGAGCGGAAATTTTTCAGAATGCAAATCGGGCGTTTCTGCGAGGCGTTGCCGAACGGATTATCAATCAGCAAATCGGAGGCAAGTTGCGCGTTCATGCCCGGCGTCGCACCGACAATCCGCGAACGTTTTAAATCGTTGACATCGGCAATCATCGCGCCGAAACATTTCAGCCGAGCTTTAAGGTCGCCGACAACTTTATCGACATTTTCCGGACCGTAGACGACGCATTTATCGAACGGCGGCATTGTGCCCGTCACGTCGTCGATTAGAGCCGCTTGACGCCCGCCCCATTTATAAAACAGCCCGCGCATACCGACGACTTTACCTAAAAAGCCCGCAAACAGCGCGAACGCAACGCGCCACTCACCTTCCTTTTCCATTAAAGCTTGCATACCGTGCGGCGTGGCGAGACTTCCGTAATCGGGAATAAATTTGCAACAAAGTTTCGCCAGGTTGCTGATATGCATTTCGTCAGGGCGAATGATATTTCCTTGCGTTATCGCGACGACGCTCTCGGCAACGGTTATCACGTCGTCCGCGCCGATTTTATCGCGGGTGTATTTTTCTATCACGTCGACAATATCATCCTTCGGCGTCAAAATTCTGGTTGTTATCGGAATAATTTCCACGTTCATAAAAGTTCACTCCTCAACAAGTTTAACGCCGACAAGTTTGGCAAGTTCCTCGGCTGTCAAAATCACGCGGGCTATCGACCAATGCATTTCCGTGCGCCCGACTTCGCGATAAATAAATTCGACGGGGAAATCGACCATGTGCGCGACGGCTTCCTCCAGCGAAAGATTTTTCCGCGCCGTCAAAGTTACCTTAGCCACGAGATTGACGCTCTGTTGATGTTCGATAACCAAAGCCTCGAAATAATCGTCTTCGCGCGGGACGCCTTCACGTTCAGCCCTGCCGCGCACGTTCATTCCGTCATATTGTTCAAACGGCAACAGCGGGTGGCAAATGGCGTCGACAATCATCGCGGACTGCGTGCCCTCGTTGCGGAATTCTATCGTCGTGGAGAGCGTCACAGATTTTTCGTCACGCGATTCAATTTTAAACGGCGTGCGACTTTCCAACTTCGGAACAACTTTTTCCTTGCGACCATTCAAGAACATTGCGACTGTCAAAATTACTACTGCCGCCGCGACCGACAATCCAATTAATATCGTCAGCAAAATTTTTCAACCCCTTTTAATTTATACAATGCGATATTATAACCGAATCTTTATCTTTTGCAACAAAGAAACTTTACATTGCCCCGCGTTAAGAATATAATCGGCGCGAAAAAATCATTGCGCATTGCGCATTTCGCATTACGCATTACCAATGAGGTGTTTAGTTTGAAGAATCATACCAAATACAGCAAAGGCTACTTCATGCCGCCCGAAATAATTTTGGATTGGGCGAGCAAAGAATATCCGACGAAAGCTCCCGTGTGGTGTAGCGTCGACTTGCGCGACGGCAACCAATCGCTGATTATCCCCATGAGCCTCGACGAGAAAGTTGAATTTTATAAAACGCTCGTCAAAGTCGGCTTCAAGGAGATTGAGGTTGGTTTCCCCGCCGCCAGCGACACCGAATACGCGCTCCTTCGCAAGCTGATTGAAGATAATCTTATCCCCGACGACGTGACTGTTCAAGTCCTGACGCAGGCGCGGGAGCACATCATAAAGAAAACTTTTGAGGCACTCGACGGCGCGAAAAATGCTATCGTCCACGTTTACAACTCGACGAGCGTCGCCCAGCGCGAGCAAGTTTTTCGCATGTCTAAGGACGAGATTAAACAGATTGCAATCGACGGCGCGAAACTTTTGCTTGAGCTGACGGAAAAGGCGGGCGCGGATTATCGCTTTGAATACTCGCCGGAAAGTTTCACGGGCACCGAGCCGGAATACGCGCTGGAAGTTTGCAACGCGGTTCTCGACGTGTGGGAGCCTGTCATCGACCGCCGCCCGATTATAAATATTCCCGTGACCGTCGAAATGAGTTTGCCGCACGTTTACGCCGCGCAGGTTGCCTACATCAACAAATATCTGAAGTTCCGCGATAAAGTTGTTTTGAGTTTGCACCCGCACAACGACCGCGGCTGTGGCGTGGCTGATTGTGAACTCGGACTTTTGGCGGGCGCGGACAGGATTGAAGGCACGCTTTTCGGCAACGGCGAACGCACCGGCAACGTCGACATTGTAACTTTGGCGATGAATATGTTTGCGTTGGGCGTCGACCCCGAACTTGATTTTACGAACATGCCCGCCCTTGTCGAAATGTATGAGCGCGTCACCAGAATGCACGTTCACGACCGCCAACCTTACGCCGGCGCATTGGTGTTTACGGCGTTCAGCGGCAGTCACCAAGACGCGATTGCAAAGGGAATGCATTGGCGCGACGAAAAAAATCCCGACCGCTGGACTGTTCCCTATCTGCCAATCGACCCGCACGACGTTGGGCGCGAATACGACGGCGACGTTATCAGAATCAACAGCCAGAGCGGCAAGGGCGGCGTCGGCTTCATCATGGAGCAGAAATACGGCGTGGAAATGCCCAAGAAAATGCGCGAGGACTTCGGCTACTGCGTCAAGGCAGTCAGCGATCGCAAGCACAAGGAACTTTTGCCCGACGAAATTTATCAGATTTTCAGCGACCAATATGTCAACGTCGACAAGCCGTATAAGCTGATTGAATTCCACCTGCGCAAGGAGCCGGGCGGCGCGCGTGTCGGCAGTGTCGATTTGGAAGTCAACGGCGAGCGTGTAACTTACATGGCACGCGGCAACGGGCGTCTCGACGCAATTTCAAACGCCCTTCAAAAAAATTTGGGCATCAGCTACAGCAACTTGACTTACAACGAGCACGCGCTGGAAATCGGACAATCTGCGCGGGCTATCGCGTACATTTCAATCACGGGCGCGGACGGCAAAGTCACTTGGGGCGCGGGCATGGACACCGACATTATCACCGCGTCGATTCAGGCTTTAATCAGCGCGATTAATCGCATGGTGGCTTAAACCCCTTTCTTTCACTAGAAAGTGCCCAAAGAATTCTCCTCTTGATTTAAAGTTTTTTGCGCTTAACTAACTTTTTCTTTGCTCACCCAAAGAAAAAGTTACAAAAAGAAAGGGTGCCTCGCGGGGGCGTAGTGTCCGTTCCCCGCACATTTTCCTAATTTCAAGTCCCGACGTTCGCGGTATTTGCATCCTGCAAATGCGCGAACGGACGGCCGCCATCCATGGCGGCCTCTGATTACGTAGGTTCGGTAGTTCGATTTAATTTTTGGGAGTAAGTCAATGAATTTTTTGCGCGAGCTGTGGCAGGCGGTAATTTATTTTTTATTCCCGCCGCGCTGCCCGAATTGCCGCGAGATTGTCGACGAACGTTATCAACTTTGTGCGGCGTGCGTGAAAAAAATTTTGCGCGTTGATTTTTACGACAGGAAAATTCCGCCGCTCGATGAAATTTTTCGCGTGACAAAATATCGCGACGGCTCGCGCGCACTCCTCCACAAGTTAAAGTTTGATAATAATTTGGGCGTCGTGCCCGCGCTGAAAAAAATCCTCGACGACGTTTCCGAATGCGCGGAGATTTCAAAACTTTTAAACGATATAAATTTTGCCGTGCCCGTGCCGCTTCATCAAGAACGTTTAAACGAGCGCGGCTTTAATCAGACGGAAAAAATTTTCGGCGAGTGGCTCGCGAAAAAGAATCTTCCCCTACGAAATTTTTTGATTCGGACGCAAGCCACGCCCAAACTTTACAAACTCGGCAAGGCGGAGCGCGAAAAAGTTTTAAGCGGAGCGTTCGCGGCTAAAGAAAAGATTGACCTGCGCGGCAAAAATATTTTAATCGTCGACGACATCTTCACGACGGGGACGACCTGCAAAGAATGCGCCAAAGTTTTAAAATCTCTCGGCGCGGCGAAAATTTCTGTGCTGGCGTTCGCCGCCGACTTTGACGAAAATTTTTCAGCCGACAAGCAAGGGCGATAACTTCAGCTCCTCCAAAAGTTCGTTCGTCTGCAAAACCGTTTTGTGATTCTCCAGAGCAAAGGCAAGCACGGCGTCCCGCTCATCACGAACGTACAGCCGATTATGCCCCGCGTAATATAACAGATAATCCGCCTCTTTTGGCGAAAGCTCCATAGCTAAGGCAAGCGACAAAATTTTTTCCCGCGACGGATTTTTTCTGCCGCCGAAAATATGGTGCGCGTAGCCCTCGTCGAGTTGAGAATTTTTTATGACTTGCGCCTGCGACAAATTTTTTTCGACAAGCAACCGGCGCAGATATTCGGCGAGCGTGAACCGACGAAAATTTTCCTCGTTATCATCGAGGAATTTTTTCATGTCAGCGGCTTCGACCAATTCATTTTCGAGTTGCGCGGTGTCTTTTGCGGGCATTGCATTCGCCTCCAATTTTTGTAAAATATAGCGCAAGGACAATCGAAAGGCAAGGCGCACTGATGAAAGGAAACGTCGCGGAATTTTTGGAGTTCCGCTTTGAGAAATTGAAACTGCTCAAACAATCGGAGCGCGGCGAAGTGTGGCTGGCACAAACGCGGCAGGGCGGCGAGCTGGTCATAATAAAGCGCGTTCTATCGACGGGTCTACCTTACGACGTGATAAAAGATTTTTCGTTCAAGTTGCCCGCGCGGATTTTTTATTGTGTGGAGGACGCGGCGGAAACGGTCATCGTTGAGGAATTTATCCACGGCGAAAATCTTCACGAACGGAAAAAGCCTTTAAGCGAATCGGAGACGCGGGCGATACTTTTGCAGTTATGCGACGGGCTAAGGGAACTTCACGCGCAAAACATAATTCACCGCGATATAAAGCCGTCGAATTTGATTCTACAGGGCGGGCGCGTTCGATTGATTGACTTCGACGCGGCGAGGATTTTTAAGGACGGCAAGCAAGCCGACACGCGACTTTTGGGCACGAAGGGCTACGCGCCGCCCGAACAATACGGCAGCGGACAGACTGACCCGCGCAGCGATATTTATTCCCTTGGCGTCACGATGAAAATTCTGCTCGGCAAAAATTGCGACGAACCTTTGAAAAAAATTTTAGACAAATGCACCGCCTACGACCCGATTAACCGTTTCCAGAGCGTCGACGAGCTAAAAACCGCGCTCACGGCTGAAGAACCGCGAATTTTTATAAAGTCGCTGATTTTGTTGACGGCGGGAATTTTTTTATTTGCGACTTCGCCGCCACTCAACCGCGACGAAAATTTTTCGGAGGAAATCGCCGCGCAGGTCGAAACATTGCCAGTCGAAAAAATTTCCACACCCGCGCAGACAATCGAATTTAAGTTACCCGAAATTATTTTGCCGCCGCAAAAAGAAATTTCTCTGCCGAATGCCGCGCCTAAAGAATACAAACCGCCGCCGCGAAAAATTTTTTCCGAGGAAGATTTGAAATTACCTGAAACGCCGCCCGCGTCAAGCTCCGCCGCGCCGATAACTTTTGAACCGAAGCCGCGAAAAACTTTTTCGGGACTCCTCAAGACGCAATTTTATCTGAACGGCGCGCTGTTCAATCAGGACGAGCACAAGAACGACAGGGAGAAAATCTCCCGCGCGGAGTGGCTACAGGCTCAAGCGCGACTGCACATAACCAACGACACCGCCGCCGCTTGGCAAGATCCGTCGATAAAAATTATTTTCACGCCAAATTGGGGCGGCGACAAATTGGAGGAAACAAAAACTTTGCCCGCGCTGGAGGTTGGAGCGGCGACTGATTTTATAATTTCGTTCGACACGTTCGAGTTGCCGAACAAGGACAGACTTTCCGTTTGCCTACAAATTTATCTGGAGGGCGACGAATCCAAAATGGACGAGCATTATTGGTGCGTGTGGTTCGACATTGCCGATTAAAATTTTTTTCCGCCGGGGTACCCGCAAGGTACCTTACACGGCGGATTTTTTTTTGTACAATCGTCACGGCAATAATTTTTGCGCAAACAACATAGGCGGATACACGGCATAAATTAGCGTAATTCCTTCAAAATTTTGTGGTAAACTAAAAAAAACGTATCATTAAGGAAACGGCAAGATGGAGAGGAAGAACACAATAATCTACAGGCAAATCGGCGCGAAAATTGCTTACTATCGCAACCTTCGACAGATGACGCAAGCCGAACTCGCCGAAAAAGTCAGCATGAGCGAAAGCACAATCGGGCGAATTGAGCGCGGCAGATACAACAGCGGTTTTCCGCTCCCGACTCTGCTCGACATTGCTAACGGTTTGGGCGTTGATTTGGCGTCGCTGGTCACCTTCAGCGAGGAGGAGGATCGGCTGTGTTTGGAAGCCAATAAAAATTTTGTTTAGGCGAAAATTTTTTTGGGAGGGAAGACGCATGGGATTTTTTACAAAGACGGTGGAGCGCGAAGTCGGGCACTGCATGTGTTGCGGCAAACCGATGATTGCCGAGGTCAAAGAATCGGACGGCTCAATTTACAGCAAGCCCGATTTCACTTTGAAGGACGAAACTTTTATTTGCGAAGAGTGTTTTTTGGCAAAAGGATTCAACAGCACCGACTTCAAGAAAAAATGGACTAAGGCAGACCTTTTGCAGCTGTTCAAAGAAAAAAATTTGGTTTCGCCCGACGAGTTCACTCCCACAAAAAGAATATATCGAGTGGTCGGCGTGTTGAACAGGTTGACGGATAAATTGCCTTATCTTGAAATTGACGAAGGACGAAAATTAATCAACATCCCCGAATATCGCATGGGCGGCTTGTTCAGCAAAACAAAATATGCTGACGACGTTGTGCCGTTCTCCGCCATTGTCGGTTTTCAGTTGGTCGACGACGGAAAAACGGAAGGCAGTGTGCTTGCGGAAACGGCTGGGGCGACAGCCGACCTTTTGGACGGCGACTTAATTTCCGCTGCGCTCGGTGCACTCAGCGCGAGCAACATTAAAAAGTGCAAAGAACTTTCCATGAAAATTATCCTCGACGACATGAACGACAACACGCGCTACATTCACTTTATCGGAAATGATTGCGGCGTTCCGGCGTTGGAAAGAAAAGAAGTTTTGTTCAAAGACATAATCAAAAAAGGCGTGGAAGAAGTCGCCTCCGTGCTCACCGTCATTATGAAACGAAATCAATCCAAAGGTCAATCGGGCGGCGTCTCGGAAAACGTAATTGACAAGATTAAACAGCTTGCAGAATTAAAAGACGCGGGAATTATTTCGCCCGAAGAATTTGAATCCAAGAAAACGGAATTGATGGGGCGTTTATAAAAATTTCGGAGGCGACCCTAAATGTTTGCGGCGGTTTTATATATTTTGGGAATTATTTTATGGCTTGCAGGTTATCGCGTGATTGCTCTGATAATAGGAGTAATTGCTTTTTTGATTGTATGAGGAAGCTAATAAAAATTTTGTTTAGGAGTGCAACATGGGAATAGGGAAACGAGTCACGGAAAGTTTAGACGAACCTGCAAAGAAGAAGGCGGAGGAAACGATTTATCTTCCGGAAGAGCCGAAATTTTCTTTGGAGGATATTGTTTTGCCTGCGCCGCTGAAGGAAAAAATTTTGGACGTGGCAGAATACGCGCAAAATAGTCGGCTCGTCTTTGAAACGTGGGGCTTAGCGGAAACGCACAAATATTCAAAGCGAATCGGAATCAATCTTTACGGCGCGTCGGGCACGGGCAAAACCATGGCGGCGCACGCTATCGCAAAACATTTGGGCAGAAAAATTCTTGCCGTGAACTACGCCGATATTGAATCAAAGTACGTCGGCGAGACGCCCAAAAATATCCGCAAAGTTTTTGAGGCGGCGAAGGCTTCCAACAGCATTTTATTTTTCGACGAGGCGGACGCGATTTTAAGCCGCCGCGTGACCAACATGTCCAACGCAACCGATGTCAGCGTGAATCAGACGCGCTCGGTTATGCTTATACTGATGAACGAGTTCCAAGATTTTATAATCTTCGCCACGAATTTTATTGAGAATTTTGATCCGGCGTTCATGCGGCGAATTTCCATGCACGTTGAATTTACTTTGCCCGATTTGGATTGTCGTCGGCGTTTGTGGCAAATGTACATTCCAAAAAAATTGCCGACAAATGTTGACTTCGACGAGCTGGCAGAAAAATTCGACGGGATTTCCGGCAGCGATATTTCCAATGCCGTGCTGAATGCGGCGTTCAAAGCCGCGCGGCGGAAAATGCGCTTCGTCGACAAAAGTTTATTTTTTGAAGCCGTCGAAGATATTTTAAGTAGCCGGAAAGCTAACGAAGTCGGCAGCGTCACCGTCACCAAGCGCAAAGTTTCAGCGGAATACGTTCAATCGCAATTAAATAAAACTAAGGAAAAGGAGCCGATATAATGCTTCCACTGTTGATAGGATTGGGAATAGGCGGACTTTTGCTCGTCGCCTTTTGGGATGAAATTGTGGACTGGCTAAAAAAGCTGGTGGCTGGTCTGCGGCGAATGTTCTCGGAGCTGAAGAAAAAAATTGCGCACGCGGCAGGAGCTTTTATCGAGCGGGTCGAGCGCGGCTTGGCGGCGATTCGGCACAAACTTTACTATCAAGAGCAGGGCGAGTGGATCGAGGAGACTACCACGCGCAAGATTAAAGAGAGCGAAATCCCGCCCAACATTCGCAGGAAAATCCGCAACCACGAGACGGAAGTCACCGACGAGGTCGAAGAGGAATTGCAGTTGTCATTGAATTGAGGTGCACATTATGCCATTGAAAAATTTGTTCGGAGCCTTCGGCGCGACGACTTCAAATGTCATCGATACTTTTCTTAGCGTCATCATCTCGCCGAACATGGAGCTTGACGAGCTTGCCGCGATTTATTCCAAAAAGTTGGATTCGATTATTCGCGACGAGCAAGCGAAAAATTTAAGCTACGTCGGCGGCAATTTTAAAATTTCCTACGCCGATGAAAAAGTTTTTAATCTTTCCTTTGAACTTTATTTCCAAGACCGCGACGGCGATTACGTTAAGAAGGGCGCAAAGAGCAAGCCGCAGAGCACGGAATATTTAAACGAGAAAGCTTTGGAGGAACTGCGCGGCAAGAAAGAAATTATTTACGAGATTGACGAGCCCGAAGAGCCGAAAACTTCTGCGCAAACTGAATCACCGGAGATACGCAAAATTCCCAAGAGCAAAAGGGAGTCGTAAATTATGAGCGACGAGGAACGCACCAAGCGAAAAGTTTCCTTCGACCAAATTCCCGGCAGACAACGCGCCAGCTTGGAAGCCCAACTGCCCAAAGGCAAAGTCGGTTGCGGCTGTCTTGTCGCGATAGTCGTCGCACTTTTTATCGCGTTCAATTTTATATTCGGCGATGATGACGAAAAAAAATCTGCGCCGCCGCCGAAGCCCAAAGTTGAGCAGACGGAAACTAAAATTAAGGAGCCCGAACCTGTAAACGAAACTCCGCCGCCCGCAACGTCGCTTGGAATTAATTGGATTAAGGACGGCAACGGCGTTTATCTTTGGAACCCGAAACCGCAGGACGGCGAGACAATCACGTGGAGCGGCGGCTACGTTCAAGACGGCAACAATAAATTTGCTGACGGCGCGGGGATAACAACCTGGTATCTCGACGGGCAAATCGAACAAATCGACGAGGGAACTTTTCGGCACGGACAGCGGCACGGTCGCTTTACTCACAAATTTCCCAGCGGCAGAATTATTCACAGCAACTGGGACAACGGAATAGAAATCGCTGAGCCTGAAACGACCGCTGACGACGCCAACGACGCAAAGCAAACTTTTATAAATTATCACAGAGCGATTACGGAAAAAAATTATCGCGCGGCTTACGAAACTTTATCCTACAAACAGCGGGAGCGCGTCGGCGATTTTAATTCATACGTCGCGGGCTTTAAAGACACAATCAGCAGCGAAGTCAGCGATATAAAGCTCGTGAGTTCCGACGAAGATTCGCAAACCTTTGACTACACGTTGACGGCGCGCGACCGCTATCACGACGGCAGAATAAAAATTCAAGTCTTCAACGGGCAAGTCACCATGGCTAAGGACAAGGGGCGTTGGTATGTTCGCCACGCCAAATCAACTAAAATCGACGAAAGGATTGAGTAATTTGTCTGATGATTTTCAAAGGCGAGTCGTTTCCGAAAAGGACGTGCCTCCACACATCAAAGCGCGGATTCAGCAAATGCAACGTGAGCACGACCAATGGGCGCAGTTATCCGGCGAGATTGATGACGTTCTTTACATTGACAAACTCCGGCGCGAAGCAGAAGCTGGCAACGTCGACAGCCAACTTGCCTATGCCGATATTTGCATGTACGGTTTGTTCGGCGCGGCTGTAGATCATGAGACTGCGGCGGAGTTTTACGCGCAAGCCGCCGAGTCAGGAAACGTGACGGCTCAAACGCGGCTCGCTGATTGCTACTTCGACGGATTGGGCGTTGCGCAAAATTATTCCAAAGCCGTCAAGTGGTACACAAAAGCCGCGCGGCACGGCGACGCCTACGCTAAAACTTTTCTGGCAATCTGCTATCAGAACGGAAACGGCGTCGAAGCTGACATGGAGACTGCGCTTGAACTTTACGAGGAGGCCGCCCGCGCAGGCGACGCTTTGGCGCAGTTCAATTTGTCCGATTATTATTTGGCGGACGAGGAAGCCTCCGACGACGAAT
The DNA here is from genome assembly GCA_017412925.1 of Selenomonadaceae bacterium. Lineage (GTDB taxonomy): Bacteria > Bacillota > Negativicutes > Selenomonadales > Selenomonadaceae > Quinella. The sequence continues at coordinate 21,678 of JAFPVP010000083.1, read as the reverse complement.
TTTTTGCGGCGTTGGAGTGGCTTGAAAAATCTGCCGCGCAGGGTTTCCCGCCGGCGCAAACCAATTTGGGCATGTTCTATATTCAGGGCATGGGCGTCGAACAGGATTTTGATAAAGGCTTTGAACTTTTGAACGCGGCGGTTGCTCAAGATGATGTTAATGCGCTGGCGTTTCTCGGCGGGCTTTATTACAAGGGAGTTGGCGTCCGTCAAGACACTAAAAAAGGTCTGCGCCTTCTGCGGCAAGCTGCTGAACGTGGCAGCGAAGAGGCCGCCGCCATGTTGGAGCGTTAAGGTAAAAATTTTTCGGCTCGCTACGGCGGGCTGATTTTTTTTTGCGAAACTTTTAATTTCCCGCGCAGGCTGATATAATGTTGCGCGTTTAACAGGAGGCTGATTAAATGGAAAAGTACAATCCACAAGAAATTGAAAAGAAATGGCAGCAAGTTTGGGACGCGCCGGATTATTATCGCACGACGGAAGACAGCTCGCGCCCGAAATATTACGCGCTGGAAATGTTCCCGTATCCTTCGGGCAATTTGCACATGGGTCACGTCAGAAATTATTCAATCGGCGACGTGGTGGCGCGCTACCGAATGATGGCTGGCTATAACGTCCTGCACCCGATGGGCTTCGACGCCTTCGGAATGCCCGCTGAAAATGCCGCGATTGCTCACGGCGTCAAGCCGGGCGATTGGACGTTCGCCAATATCAAAAATATGACGGCTCAGCAAAAGGCAATGGGCTTGGCTTACGATTGGGACAGGGAAGTCGAAACTTGCCGCGAGGATTATTATCGCTGGACGCAGTGGCTCTTTGAACTTTTTTACAAGCGCGGGCTTGCCTACAAAAAGGAGGCGTCAGTTAACTGGTGCGACACGTGCGGCACGGTGCTTGCTAACGAACAAGTCATAGAGGGCAAGTGCTGGCGTTGCGATTCCGAAGTTCACAAAAAAAATTTGGCGCAGTGGTTCTTCAAGATAACCGACTACGCCGACGAACTTTTAGCCGACTTGGATAAACTCACGGGCTGGCCTAATCGCGTCAAAGTCATGCAGGAAAATTGGATCGGACGTAGCGAGGGCTTGGAAATTACTTTGGACGTGCCCGCGCTCAACGAAAAAATTTCCGTCTACACCACGCGCCCCGATACGTCGTTCGGCATAACTTTTCTTGCGCTGGCTCCCGAACACCCGCTTGTTGAAAAAATTTGCGCAATCTCTCCTAAGTCCGCCGAGATTAAAAAATTCTGCGAACACGCACGCGCACAAAGCGACATTGAACGCACGAGTAGCGAATCGGAGAAGGAAGGAATTTTCACGGGCGTTTATTGCGTCAATCCGTTTAACGGGCGCGACGTTCAAATTTGGGTCACAAATTACGTCGTGTTTGAATACGGCACGGGCGCGGTTATGGGCGTTCCTTCCGGCGACCAACGCGATTGGATGTTCGCAAAAAAATACGGGCTTGAAATTATTTTGACGCTTCAGCCGAAAGATAAAGTTCTCAAGCTGGAGGAAATGGACGCGGCTTACGTCGAACATGAAGGAGTTATGGTTAATTCCGGCAAGTTCACGGGCATGGATTTTGACGCGGGCTTTAAGGCGATTATGGACGAGGCGGAGGCTCAAGGCTTCGGCAAGCGCAAAGTTAATTATCGTCTGCGCGACTGGCTGATAAGTCGTCAAAGATATTGGGGCGCGCCGATTCCCGTCATTTACTGCGACAAATGCGGCGAAGTTCTCGTTCCTGAAGAAGATTTGCCCGTGCTCCTGCCCGACGACGTGGAGTTTAAGCAGGGCGCACTCTCTCCGCTCTCCACGAGCAAAAAATTTAACGAATGCACTTGCCCGAAATGTGGCGGACACGCTCACCGCGAGACCGACACCATGGACACGTTCATTTGTTCGAGCTGGTACTATATGCGCTACACCGACCCGCACAACGACAAAAAGCCCTTCGACCGCGACAAGGTGAATTACTGGAGCCCCGTCGACCAATATATCGGCGGCATTGAGCACGCGATTTTACATTTGCTTTACTCCAGATTTTTTACTAAAGTTTTGCGCGATGCTAAGCTCCTCGACTACGACGAACCGTTTGCAAATTTGTTGACGCAGGGCATGGTCATCAAGGACGGCGCGAAGATGTCGAAGTCTTTGGGCAACGTCGTCAGCCCCGAAGAAATTATCAGCAAATACGGTGCGGACACCGCAAGATTATTTATATTGTTTGCCGCGCCCGTCGAACGCGATTTGGATTGGAGCGACGACGGCGTCCAAGGTTCGTTCAGATTTTTAAATCGCGTGTGGAGGATCTTAAATATTTTTGAAGACGCGATTAAATCTCCCGACGTCGCGCAGGCTTTGATGGCGGAAGAAATTTCATTGCGGCGCACGTTGCACAAGACGATTAAAAAAGTCACGGAGGACGTCCGCGACCGTTTTGCTTTCAACACGGCGATTAGCGCGCTCATGGAGCTGGTCAACGCAATGCACGCCTTCCAAGACAAGCCGATTAATCCGAGCCTTGCCCGCGAGCTTGCAAAAGATTTGTTGCTGATGCTTGCGCCGTTCGTGCCGCACATTTCCGCCGAACTGTGGAGCAAATTTTTCGACGGCGACGTCCACAAGCAGAGCTGGCCGACCTTCGACGCGGCGGCGATTGTCGAGGAGGAAATTGAAATCGTCCTTCAGATTAACGGCAAAGTTCGCGACCACGTAAAAATTCCCGTCGGCTTGAATAAAAACGATTTGGAGAAACTTGCGCCGACGTTGCCGCGCTTCGACGAGCTCACTGCCGGCAAAAAAATTATCAAAGTCATCGCCGTCCCGAACAAGCTGATTAATATCGTCGTAAAATAAATTCCGCACTAAAAATTTTTCCTGCGATGCAAATTGTTGCAGGATTTTTTTTTGCGGATTGTGTAACGAAATCGGTTCTCCCACGTATAAGCTACAGAAAACAAAATTTAATCAAAGGAGACTGATAAAAATGGCAACCAGAGAAGACAACATCAAAAAAATCGACACGGCACTCGAAGCAATGAGCGATGAGGAACTCGAACAGGTCGCAGGCGGCACTTGGGCGGAAACAGCGGCGGACAGTCGCTTCCTCAACAGCTTGAACGGCTCAACCGACCGCTACGGCGCACTCAGAATCGCATTTACCCCTGGCAACAAAATCCAAGACGAAATTAAAGCCGGTTGGGCAAAGGTCGGAATCACGTTTACCGCGCACAACGGAGCAATAACCGGCAATGAATACTACCTCGGCGAAAAGAAAATCACTCAAAGTGAAGCACGCAGGCACGCAATGGAATACTGCCATAAGTTCATGGACGTGAAGGATTGGGACTGGTAAATCGGCGGCGCACCACAAGCAAACAAAATCCCTTCGGCAAAAGTCGGAGGGTTTTTCGTTTGACGGCGCGAAAACTTTTTGCTAAACTCGTCGTGGAGATGATTGCATGGGCGAAATTGAAATTGGCGAGTATATCGTCGAGTGGGACGACAACAAAGCCGAGATTAATAGGAAAAAACACGGAATCAGTTTTGAAAAGGCAGCGGAAATTTTTTTAGATGAATTTTTGATTGATGATTTCGACGAAGAGCATAGTTACTACGAAGAAAGAATAAAAGTTATCGGAATGGTTGATAAGGTGCTTGTGGTGATTTATACAGAGCGCGGCGAAAAATATCGGCTCATTTCAGCCCGATTGGCAAATAAAAGAGAGGTGAAAAAATATTATGGGCAATTTATTTATTAAACGTAGCTTAAAACCGAGATATACATATGAAGAAATGCAGGAAATTGCGCGGATTGAACTTGAAAGATTAAAAAATATTAGCGATGAAGAATATGACAAAGATATTGATTACAGCGACATTCCGCCGTTGACAGATGAAGAACTCGCTAAATTTAAACCGGCGCGGCTTCGTCAAAAAAAATCTCAAAACGTTGCAAGCTGAACAAAAAATTAATCCCCCGCGAAGTTGCGAGGGATTTTTGTGTGGTGATTAATTGAAAAATTTTCGGACACTCGAAAGCATACCCGCTGTTCCGCCGCTTTTAAAGCGGCATTTTTTTACAGGACTTTGTAAGTTAGCGTCGTGCGCCCGATTAAAATTTTGTCGCCGTCCTTGAGTTCGCGGCGGCTTATCGGTCGCTTGTTGACAAAGGTGCCGTTCAAACTGCCCGCGTCGTAGAGAACATGGCGGTGCCGCTCGTAGGCAATGTAAGCGTGAATTCGCGACGCGCTCTCGTCGGCTAGGACGAAATCATTTGTCTCCTTGCGCCCCAGATAAATTTGCCGTTCACCGAAGACAACTTCCGCCGTCTTGTAATCGGTGAGCAGTGCCAAATTATATTCAACTTTTCGCGGCGTGGCGGTGCGCATTGTCCCGACGATTTTTGTTTTGTTGGCGATAATTGTCTTGTCGTCGTCAGATGTCTCCGCGTCTTGAATCAGCGTCGGCGACAGCACGTCGTTTTCAAGGTTAATCGTGTCCTCTTCCTGCGCGGCTTCGTCGACGTAGCTCGACACAATGACAATCGCGTTGTCGTCGGCAGTCATTTTTTTTATCTTGACGGTGAGCGCGCCTTCCATGAAACAATCTTCGCGGATAACTTTGCGCTCAATCGCCTCATGCAGAGCCTTAATCAGCCGCGACGCGCTCAAGCGGTGACAATCTTCCTCGCAAAGATAAATCGTGTAAGAATTCGGGACGAGGCTCTCCTTATTTTTTTGCTTAGCGACTTCGCGTTCCAAAGCTTTAATCAATTCGTTAGGCTCAACTTCGCTGCGCCGCTGAAAAAAATTTGCCAGTCGTTCGATTATCGCGCTTGCCGATTTCAATTTATCCGCCTCCTTCCACAAGCGTAAAAAAATGCTCTCCGTCTTACCGGACAGCATCTTTTTATTAGCAAAAATATTTTACACCAGCTCAATCAAAACCATGGGTGCGGCGTCTCCGCGACGCGGTGCAAGTTTCAAAATCCTGGTGTAGCCGCCCGCGCGTTCGCTGTACTTTTCGGGGAGCTCCTCGAAAATTTTATGCACAACGTCGACGTCCGCGACGAGATTTATTGCTTGACGGCGTGCGTTCAAGTCGCCGCGTTTGGCAAGCGTCACGACTTTTTCCGCGAATTTGCGGAGCTCCTTAGCACGCGCTTCCGTCGTTTCAATGCGCTCGTATTTGAAAATCGCAGCCAGCAGACTTCTGAACATCGCCTTGCGTGCGCCGCTGTTCCTGCCGAGTTTCCTGTAGCTCATCAAATTTCCTCCTTCCTGCGAATTTATTCGTCCAGCATGTTCAAGTTCGGTACGTTCGGCGGCTGCCTGAAGGAAACGCCCAGCTCGCCCATTTTCTGCTTAATTTCTTCAAACGATTTGCGACCGAGATTGCGGAACTTCATCATCTCTTCTTCGCTCTTTTCGACCAAATCCGCCACGATGTTAATGCCCGCTCGCTTCAAGCAGTTTTGCGAACGAACAGACAACTCCAGCTCCTCGATTGGCTTGGCGAGATTTTTGTCCATCGTCACGGAAATTTCGTCTTCGGGCTCCTTAGCTGCAAGTTCGCCGGATTCTTCCATTTCCTCAAACGCGACGGTGTCCATGCTCTGGAAAAGTTTCATGTGCGCGATTAAAACCGCCGCCGCCTTAGCAACCGCCTCTTCGGGGCGCAACGTGCCATTCGTCCAAACTTCCAAAGTCAGCTTGTCAAAGTCCATCTCGTTGCCGACGCGGGTGTCCGTCACGTCGTAATTGACGCGCAGGACAGGCGAGAAGATTGAATCGATTGGGATTGTGCCGATTATGTCGTCGGGATTTTTATTTTTTTCAGCCGGATCGTAGCCACGCCCGCTCCGAGCCGTCATGTCCATTTTGAGTTTGCCGGTCTCGTTTAGCCACGCAATGTGCAAATCGGGATTCAAAATCTCAATGCTGGGGTCGCACTCAATATCCTCGGCAGTGACTTCCCTGCGCCCGCCAGAATGCGTGCCGTTTTTAATTTCTTCCTCAACGTCAACATCAATTCTAAGCGTGTAAGTTCTCGGCAACGTGGAAGCGACCTGCGCGAAATACTGCGGCAATTTATTTTTCTCCTCGTCAATCTTCAAGCAAAGTTCTTTGACGTTGAGCACGATATTAGTCACGTCTTCGCGCACGCCGGGAATCGTAGAAAATTCGTGGAGCACGCCGTCAATCCTAATCGACGTGACCGCCGCGCCGTCCAAGCTCGAAAGGAGCATTCGACGCAGACTGTTGCCAAGTGTAATTCCGTAGCCGCGTCCCAGCGGTTCACAGACAAATTTTCCGTAATTGCCGTCCTCGCTGATTTCGACCATCTCAATCTTCGGCGGCTTTTGATTTTCGTTCTTATCGTTGTCAATCACAAGAAATCCGCTCCTTTCACAGAAAATTTCTGTTGGGACGAATTATCTGGAGTACAACTCGATGATGGACTGTTCATTGACGGGAATGTCGCTGATGTCTTCGCGGGTCGGGAAACGAGTAACCGAGCCTTTAAGGTTGGCTTGGTTAGAATCGATCCACGGCGGCGCGCTGAGGGCGTTGTTGACTTCCTTAATCGCCTTGAAAACTTCCTTGCCCTGGCTCTTCTCGCAAACTTCAATCACGTCACCGACGCTGACCAATGCCGACGGAATGTCGACGCGCTTACCATTAACGGTGATGTGACCGTGGCGAACGAATTGCCGAGCTTGACGGCGGGTGTTGGCAAAGCCCATGCGGAAGACTACGTTGTCAATGCGGCGTTCGAGCAGGATTAAAAGATTTTCGCCGGTGACGCCGGGCATCTTCTTTGCCTTTTCGTAGTAATTGCGGAATTGACGTTCAAGCACGCCGTAGATAAATTTTGCTTTCTGTTTTTCTTTGAGCTGCAAGCCGTACTCGCTGACTTTGCGGTTCATGCGCTGTTGCTGATGTTTCTTTTCGCTAACTTTGCGCGAACGACCGATAACCGCCTGTTCAATTCCGAGTGCGCGGCAGCGTTTCAATGCGGGAGTTCTATCGATTGCCATATTTGCACCTCCAAATTAAACTCTGCGACGTTTGGGCGGACGGCAGCCGTTGTGCGGAATGGGCGTCACGTCTTTAATCATGTTGACTTCCAAACCCGTAGCCTGGAGCGAACGGATAGCCGCCTCGCGACCTGCGCCCGGTCCTTTTACGTAAACTTCGATTTGTTTCAAGCCGTGCTCCATTGCCGCCTTAGCAGCAGTTTCCGCCGCCATCTGCGCGGCAAAAGGAGTCGATTTGCGCGAGCCACGGAAGCCCAAGCCGCCCGCCGACGCCCAAGAAATTGCGTTGCCGCTTTTGTCGGTGAGCGTGACAATCGTATTGTTAAACGTGGAGCTGATGTGCGCCACGCCGTATTCTATATTCTTGCGAACTTTCTTTTTGGCGCGAACTGTTCTCTTTGTTGCCACCTGTCTTAACCTCCTTTAAGGATTACTCCTTCTTTTTGCCCTGGACGAGTTTTTTGGGACCCTTGCGAGTCCTGGCGTTGTTTTTGGTGTTTTGTCCACGAACAGGCAAACCGAGACGGTGACGGCGTCCGCGATAACAGCCAATATCAATGAGTCGCTTGATGTCCATCTGAATATCGCGGCGAAGGTCGCCCTCCACTACGAAGTTGTGGTCGATAGCATCACGAAGTTTAACAACCTCGTCGTCCGTGAGATCCTTTGTCCGAGTGTCGGGGTTGACGCCCGTCATCGCCAAAATTTTCTGCGACGTGGGCAACCCGATTCCGAAAATGTACGTAAGAGCGTATTCGATTCTCTTGTCACGGGGCAAATCTACACCGGCTATACGTGCCATAATTTTTTCACCTCCTTAACCTTGACGCTGTTTGTGCTTGGGATTTTCGCAAATGACCATGACGCGCCCCTTGCGCTTGATGATCTTGCATTTATCGCACATTTTTTTGACTGACGGTCTAACTTTCATATTGCCGCCTCCTAAACGATTCGATAATGTATCACGTTTTTACTTTGCTGTCTACTTTTTTTATGTTTTTAACCTACTTTCTTTTGCTCACCCAAAAGAAAGTAGCAAAGAAAAGGGTGCCTCGCGGGGGCGAGTGTCCGTTCCCCGCACTTTTCGATAATTTCAGCGTTTCGGCGTTCGCGGTATTTGCATCCTGCAAATGCGCGAACGGACAGCCGTCATCCATGACGGCTGCGGATTTCGCTTTCAAATTCGTGTTCAAATTTTTATTTAAAACGATAGGTGATTCTGCCGCGGCTCAAGTCGTAGGGCGTAAGTTCGATTGTGACTTTGTCGCCAGGCAAAATTCTGATAAAGTTCATGCGGATTTTCCCCGAAACGTGCGCCAGAACTTTGTGACCGTTCGGCAACTCCACTTGAAACATCGCATTCGGCAGAGCCTCCAAGACTTTGCCCTCAACTTCGATTACGTCTTGCTTTGACATGGTTGTCGCCTCCGGTTCAATCTTTCACCGAGGTCAAGACGTTAATCAAATCTTCGGTGACTTTTTCTATTGCTTGTCGGCCGTCAATTTCTTTGTAAACTCCCGCGTTCTTGTAATAGTCAATCAGCGGGCGCGTCGACGCTTCATAAGCCGCCAGACGGTTTTTCATTGTCGCCTCGTTGTCGTCCGCGCGTTGATAAAGTTCTCCACCGCATTCGTCGCAAGCGTCACCTTTGGGCGGATTGAACTTGACGTGGTAAGTTGCGCCGCATTTTTTGCAGACACGACGTCCGACCGCGCGCTCAATCAAGTATTCCGACGGAACGTTTATGTTCAACACGCAAGAAATTTTTTTGCCGAGTTCGTCGAGAATTTTATTAAGGGCGTCCGCCTGTTCGACTGTGCGCGGGAAGCCGTCCAAGATAAAGCCCGCTTTGCAGTCGTCTTTTCCGAGCCGCTCGCGAACGATGCCGATTGTAATTTCGTCGGGAACGAGTTTGCCCGCGTCCATGCAAGCTTTTGCCGCCTTGCCAAGCTCCGTGCCGCTCTTAACAGCCGCGCGGAACATGTCGCCCGTCGAAATCTGCGGGATTTTAAATCGCGCTACCAATTTTGCCGCCTGTGTCCCTTTGCCGGCACCGGGGGCTCCCATTAAAATTATTTGCATTTCCTCACCTCATGAAGCCTTCATAGTGCCGCATTACGACCATTGCTTCTATTTGTTGCATTGTGTGTAACGCCACGCTCACCACGATTAACAACGCCGTTCCGCCGAAGTAGACGCCTTGAATGTGCGTCGCGCCGCCTATCAAATTCGGCAACACCGCGATAAACGCCAGATACAGCGAACCCGCCGTTACCAGCCGTGTCAGCACATAATCCACATAATCTGCCGTCGGTTGCCCTGGTCTTATTCCAGGTATGAACGCGCCGTATTTCTTCAGATTGTCCGCCATGTCCGCGATTTTCACCGTGACCGCCGTGTAGAAATATGTAAAGAAGATTATCAGCACGACGTACAGGAAAGTTTGCAGAGGAGTTCCCCATTGCAGGTGCGCCGCCACTTTTTGGATTGTCGGATTGTCAATGAACTGCACAACCGTTATCGGGAACATCAGCACGCTCGACGCAAAGATTATCGGTATGACACCCGCCGGATTCACTTTCAGCGGCAAATGGCTTTGATGTCCGCCATAAGCCCGCGCTCCGACCACTCGCTTTGCATAGGTTATCGGGATTCGCCGCAGTGCCGCCTCGACGTAGATAACGAACACAATCATTGCGATTGCTATCGCCGCGAAGAGCACCACGCTGAAATAATTTATCGTCCCCGCTTGCACATATTGGAAGATTGTCGCGATATTCTTCGGCAACGCCGCCACTATCCCCGCGAAGATTATCAGCGATATGCCATTGCCGACCCCTTGAGCCGTGATTTGCTCGCCTATCCACATTAACAGCGTTGTGCCCGCCGTCAACGTTATCGCGATTATCAAGATGTTCACGGGATTGGGATTGAGAATCGCCGCCTTCAGCCCGATTGACATACCGACCGCCTGCGCGAACGCCAGCACCACCGTTAATTTCCGCGTGACTCGCGTCGTCTTCTTGTGGCCTTCCGCGCCTTCCTTAGACCATTGCTCCAAAGTCGGCACGACCACCGTCAACAACTGCATGATGATCGCCGCGTTGATGTACGGCGTGATACTCATTGCGAATATCGAAAATTTGCTGAACGCGCCGCCCGAAAATAAATCCAACAGCCCGAACAAACTCCCGTTATTGAACAGCTGTTCTATCGCCGTCGGATCTACTCCAGGCACCGGGATATGCGTCCCCATGCGGAACACCGCGAACATTATCAGCGTAAAAATTATTCGCTGGCGCAGTTCGGGGATTTTGAAAATGTTAGCTAGTGCTGACACTTCAAATTACCTCAATAGTTCCGCCTGCCGCTTCGATTTTTTTAATCGCGCTCTTCGTGAACCCTTGCGCTTTGACGTTCAATTTCTTAGTCAATTCGCCGTCACCCAGAATCCTCACGCCGTCCAGAACGTTTTTCAAAATACCGGCTTCGACCAGCGCGACCGCGTCAACCGTCGATTCCGCCTCGAAATTTTCCAGCGTCCCAACGTTCACTTCGGCATATTCTTTGCGCCAAATATTTTTAAAGCCGCGTTTGGGCAAGCGACGATAAATGGGCATCTGCCCGCCTTCAAAGCCGGGGCGAACGCCGCCGCCGCTGCGGGCTTTCTGACCTTTGTGCCCTTTGCCGGAGGTTTTGCCGCAACCGGAGCCGGTGCCGCGTCCGAGGCGCGTTTTATCCTTGCGAGACCCTTCAGCAGGTTTAAGTTCGTGCAATTTCATCAGCTTGAGCCTCCTTGTAATCCTCAACCTTCAGCAGATGAGCGACCTTTTGAATTTGCCCGCGAATGGAGGGAGAATCGGGCAGAATGGAAAAGGAATTCAACTTGCGCAAGCCGAGAGAGCGGACGGTTTTGCGCTGAGTGTCGGGACGTCCGATAACGCTTCTTACCAAAGTAATTTTCAACACGTCACAACCCTCCTTAAAGTTCGGCAACGGACAAGCCGCGCAATTCGGCAACGACTTCGGCGCGCTTCAACATTTTCAAACCTTCAAGCGTGGCACGCACCATGTTGTTGGGATTGGAGGAGCCGAGCGATTTAGTCAAGATGTCATGAACGCCGGCAAGCTCCAAGACAGCACGAGCACCGCCGCCCGCGATAACGCCGGTACCTTTGGAGGCGGGGCGCAAGAGGACTTTGCCTGCGCCGAACACGCCAACGACGCCGTGGGGAATGGAGCGGTCTTTCAGGGCGACCTCGATTAAATTTTTCTTAGCATCATCGACGCCCTTGCGAATGGCTTCGGGAACTTCAGCGGCCTTGCCGAGCCCGACGCCGACTTTGCCGTTACGATTGCCCACGACGACCAGCGCGCTGAATGAAAAACGGCGACCGCCCTTGACAACCTTAGCGACACGATTTATAAAAACAACTTTCTCCTCGAATTCGGGAGTTTCAGTTTCATTTCGGGGCATAAAAGAACCTCCTTTGCTTTAGAATTTCAAGCCGGCTTCGCGAGCCGCCTGAGCCAACGCCGCAACGCGTCCGTGATAAATATATCCGCCGCGATCAAAGACGACTTCGCTGATGCCTTTTTCGAGAGCCTTTGCCGCAATAGCTTTGCCGACAGCTTTTGCCGCCGCAATGTTGCCGCCCGTCCCGTTGAAGTCTTTATCGAGTGAGCTTGCCGCCGCAAGCGTCACGCCCTTTTCGTCGTCGATAACTTGCGCGTAAATGTGTTTGAGACTGCGGAACACATTCAAGCGCGGACGCTCTGCAGTGCCCGCAACACGATTGCGAACGCGCAAATGTCTCTTTTGGCGAGTTTTATTTTTATCTGCCTTCAGAAGCACTCCGTCTTCCTCCTTCGCCGTAAAAGTTTCAAAAATTTTTTAGTCGCGCAAACCGGCATTTTCCGCGATAATTTCAATCTCGTTGCCTTCGGGGTCAACGACAACCGCCGCATAATAACCGTCGCCGGTCGTGCGTGCGCCGCTTACAACGATAACGCCGTCCGCGTCGAATTTTTTCATCATGTCGTCAACGTCTTTCCTGTCGCCGACGCTGATTGCAATGTGATGAAAACCCGTGCGATAACGAGTTTTTTCTGCATCGGTTGCACTGTTGCGCGTCATGATTTCCAAGCGCGAGCCGTCATCGAATTTCAAAAAGTAATTGCTGAAGTCATTGCGGAAATTGCTGTACTTGGAACCGGCTTTTGCGTTGAAGTATTTGACGAAGAAATTTTTCTCCGCCTCCAAGTCATTAACGTACATGGCAACGTGCTCAATCTTCATGGTAATTACCTCCGTTCTTTAAAAAAGAAATTCAGTTGTCGTAAACAGTGCCGCCCGCAAGAAGTTCAATCTCGTTACCTTCGGGGTCAGTCACAATACTTGCATAATAACCGTCGCCCGTCTTGCGCGGAGCAACCACGATAACCATTCCGTCATCTTCCAATCTGCTTGTAAGTGCGTCAACATCTTTTTTGCCGCCGACGTTAAGCGCAATATGATGATAGCCGGAACGATATTTTTCTTTCTTGGGGTCAAACATACCGGTGCGGTGCATAATTTCAAAACGCGAGCCGTTGTCGAAAGTAAGAAAATAACTGGTGAAGTCGTTGCGGAAGTTGGTGTATTTTTCGCTTGCCTTCGCGCCGAAATATTTCGTGAAAAATTCTCGTTCGACTTCCAAGTTGTTTACGTAGATGGCAACATGTTCGATATTCATGATTATGCCTCCGTCCGATTACTTCTTGCCTTTCGCGCCGGCCTTGCCTTCCTTGCGGCGGATATGTTCGCCCGCGTATTTGATGCCTTTGCCCTTGTAGGGTTCGGGTTCACGCCAGCCGCGAATGTTAGCAGCGACTGCGCCGACGAGTTCCTTATCTATGCCGTGAACAGTTATCGTGGTCGCCGTGGGAGCCTCAAGGGTAATTCCTGCGGGCGGTTCGATAATCACGGGGTGGGAATAGCCGAGCGACAGATTTAAGTTCTTGCCCTGCTTAGCGGCACGATAGCCGACGCCGGCGATTTCAAGATTTTTCGTGAAGCCTTGGGTAACGCCGACGACCATATTGTTAATCAGCGTGCGGCTCAAGCCGTGCAGACTTCTGTGCGTTTTATCGTCCGAGGGGCGCGTCACCTTTAAAACGCCATCCTCAATAGTTATTTTCATTTCCGTGGAGATCTTGCGGGACAATTCGCCCTTGGGACCTTTTACATGCACCAGATTATCTTCGCCGACTGAAACGGTGACGCCGGCGGGAATATTTATCGGTGCTCTTCCAATTCGAGACATGACAGCACCTCCAAAAAAATTTTTTTACCAGACGTAAGCGATAACCTCACCGCCGAGCCCAGCCTTGCGAGCCTGCTTGTCGCTCATGATGCCTTGGGACGTGGAGATAATCGCGATACCGAGCCCGCCGAGCACACGCGGCAGGTCTTTCTTTTGCCTGTATTGCCGGAGCCCCGGTCTGGAGATGCGCTGAATGCCCGTGATAACTTTTTCGCGTTCGGGACCGTACTTAAGCTTGACAGTCAAAATGCCCTGCTTGTTGTCCTCTGCGAAGCTGTAATCCTTGATGTAACCTTCCCGCTTGAGCACGTCCGCGATTGCGACTTTAATTTTCGAGCCGGGAATTTCCACCTTTTCGTGGTAGACGGAATTAGCATTGCGAATGCGCGTGAGCATATCCGCAATAGGATCAGTCATTGCCATAGGAAACCGATATCCTCCTTTCAAGTTTAAAAAATTTTACCAGCTGGATTTTGTGATGCCGGGGATAGCTCCGGCGTAGCTCTGAACACGGAAGCAGATACGGCACATTTCAAACTTGCGGATGTAGCCGTGCGGTCTGCCGCAGATTTTACAACGATTGTATTTGCGAGTTGAGAATTTGGGTTCCTTGCTCCATTTTTCGATTAAAGCTTTCTTCGCCATTTGATAATCACTTCCTTAAGCGTTAGCGAACGGCATACCCATGAGCGCGAGGAATTCACGAGCCTCTTCATCGGTTTTAGCCGTCGTTACAACGATAATGTCCATGCCGCGAATCTTATCAATTTTGTCGTAGTCAATTTCAGGGAAGATGAGCTGTTCCTTGACACCGACCGCGTAATTGCCGCGCCCGTCGAAAGATTTTCTGCTGACACCGCGGAAGTCGCGAACACGCGGCAGGGCGATATTCATAAACTTATCGAGGAATTCGTACATGCGGCGACCGCGCAGAGTGACTTTGCAACCGATAGCCATGCCCTGACGGAGTTTCCACGCGGCGAGAGATTTTCTGGCGCGAGTGACTACGGGCTTTTGACCGGCGATTTGCGTCAAGTCAGTGATTGCACTTTCGAGAGCCTTAGCATTGCCGACGGCGTCGCCGCAAGCCATGTTGATTACGATTTTCTCAAGCTTCGGCACCTGCATGACGTTCTTGTAGGAAAATTTTTTCGTCATTGCGCCGATAACTTCGTTCTTGTATTTATCGAGAAGTCTGGACAAGATAACACCTCCTTATTCGATGACTTCGCCGCATTTTTTGCAGACGCGAGAATTTTTGCCGTTTACGTCTTTGTGACCAATGCGTGTGGGCTTGTTGCAGGCGGGACAAACGAGCTGAACTTTGCAGGCGTGAAGGGGCATTTCCTTAGCAACGATGCCGCCCTGCGGAACTTTCAAGCTGGGTTTGCTGTGACGTTTAACCTTGTTGACGCCCTCAACTACGATCTTGCCGGCTTTGGGCATGGCGGAGATAATTTTGCCCTGTTTGCCTTTGTCCTTGCCCGAAAGAACGACGACCGTGTCGCCCTTCTTGACGTGAAGTTTAATCAGTGACAACTCGGCACCTCCTTTCCTTTACAAAACTTCGGGCGCGAGTGAAATAATCTTCATGAAATCTTTTTCGCGAAGTTCGCGGGCGACCGGTCCGAAGATACGGGTGCCGCGCGGAGTTTTATCCTCTTTGATGATGACGGCGGCGTTTTCGTCGAAGCGAATGTAGGAACCGTCGGGGCGGCGCAAACCTTTTTTGCTACGAACGACAACCGCCTTGACGACGTCGCCTTTTTTGACTTGACCGCCGGGCGTCGCCGATTTAACCGACGCAACGATAATGTCGCCGATATTGGCATAGCGACGGAACGAGCCGCCGAGCACGCGAATGCACATAATTTCCTTGGCACCGGTGTTGTCGCCGACGTTCAATCTGCTCTGTTGCTGAATCACGTTTTAACCTCCTCCCCGAAAAAATTATTTCGCCTTCTCGACGATTTTGACGAGCCGCCAACGTTTTTCTTTGGACAGCGGGCGCGTCTCCATGATAGAAACTTTATCGCCGATATGAGCCTCTTGATTCTCGTCGTGCGCTTTGAACTTGACGGTACGCTTGACGGATTTTTTGTAGAGTTTATGTTGAATGAGCTCTTCAATCGCGACGACGATAGTTTTCTGCATTTTGTCGCTTACAACTTTGCCGACGCGGACTTTGCGCTCGTTGCGTTTTTCTTCGCTCACGTTATCGCCTCCTACTGTCTGATATTAAGCTCGCGTTCGCTCTGAATGGTTTTGACCTGCGCGATAGAGCGTTTGACTTCGCGGATACGCATACGATTTTCGAGCTGACCGGTAGCGAGTTGAAAGCGGAGGTTGAAGAGTTCTTCTTTGAGCGATTTGATTTTCTCGACCTGTTCTTCCGGAGACATGTCGCGAATTTCATTAACCTTCATGAGATTCACCGCCTTCTTTAGCTTCGGACGATTGAGCCTCAGCCGCGTGTTCCTGTTCGTAAGCCGCATGAGCCGCTTTCTTTGCGTCGGCTAAGGTTTCGTTCACGACGGGGACATAAACGTCGCCTTGATGATCGCTGACGATAAATTTCGTTTTAATCGGGAGCTTGTGACCGGCAAGGCGCATAGCTTCGGCGGCGATTTCTTTCGGAACGCCAGCCATTTCAAACAGCACGCGACCCGGCTTTACGACGGCAACCCAGTATTCGGGCGAGCCTTTACCGGAACCCATACGAGTTTCAGCGGGCTTGGCGGTGACGGGCTTGTCGGGGAAAATTTTAATCCAGACTTGACCGCCGCGGCGAATGTAACGAGTCATTGCGATACGCGCCGCCTCAATCTGACGATTTGTTATCCACGCCGGCTCCAACGCAACCAGACCGTACTGACCGTGCGCGATTGTGTTGCCGCGATTAGCTTTGCCCTTCATGCGACCGCGAAATTGTTTGCGGTATTTTGTTCTCTTCGGAATCAACATTATGCGTCACTCCCTTCCGCTTGACGGACGCCCTTGTCCTTTTTGTCGGGGAGAATTTCGCCTTTGAAAATCCAAACCTTGATGCCGATGCGCCCGTAAGTCGTGTTTGCCTCCGCGAAGCCGTAATCAATATCTGCGCGGAGTGTATGAAGCGGAATTGAACCTTCGCGATAGGATTCACTGCGGGCAATTTCCGCGCCGCCCAAGCGACCGCTACAGGCGATTTTAATTCCCTTCGCGCCGAGACGCATTGTTCTGCCGACGGATTGTTTCATTGCGCGGCGGAAAGCGATACGACGTTCCAACTGCGACGCGATATTTTCTGCCACGAGCAGAGCGTCCAAATCGGGTTGGCGAATTTCCATGATATTAATATCGACGCGCTTATCGGTGAGCTTCTTGAGTTTATTTTTGATGTCCTCGATGCCCGCGCCGCCGCGCCCGATGACCATGCCGGGTTTTGCGGTGTGAATTGTAAGTTTAAGGCGTTTTTCCGAGCGTTCAATCTCAATGCGCGAGACGCCCGCCGACGCCAGTTGCTTATCGGTTTTGATCGCTTTGCGGATTTTAATGTCTTCGTGGAGATTCGTCGCGAAATCTTTATCTGCGTACCATTTCGCGTCCCACGTCTTGACTATGCCGAGGCGTATTCCGTGCGGATGTACCTTCTGACCCAAACCGTTTCCCTCCTTCGTTTATTTTTTCTCGTCGATTTCTTCGCCGGGCTTTTCGCTGACGACGACGGTGATGTGCGAGGTGTGCTTGAGAATGCTGAACGCCTGACCACGCGAACGCGGGTGATAGCGTTTGATTGTCGGACCGCCGTCAACGAAACACTTCGAGATGAAAAGCTTATCGGCGTCCATGTCGAAATTATTTTCCGCGTTGGCGACGGCACTCTTGAGAACTTTTTCAATCAGCGTCGCGCCACGTTTGGGCGTGAACTTCAAAATAGCGAAGGCGTCGGCAACTTCCTTGCCGCGAATCAAATCCATGACGATACGGACTTTGCGCGGCGCAATTCTCACATACTTGGCGATTGCTTTGGCTTGCTTGACTTCTGCCACTTCAACTCCTCCTTTCTTCAGACGGTTAATTTATTTGAGCGAAGTTTTGCGCTCTTCGCCCGCGTGCCCTTTGAAAGTGCGAGTCGGTGCGAATTCGCCGAGCTTGTGCCCGACCATATCTTCCGTGACGTAAACCGGAACGTGTTTCCTGCCGTCGTGAACGGCGATAGTGTGTCCGACGAACGCAGGAAGAATCGTTGAGCTGCGCGACCACGTGCGGACAACTTTTTTATCGTTGGCGGCGTTGAGAGCTTCAATCTTCGCCAAAAGTTTTTCCTGCACGAACGGTCCCTTCTTAACAGACCTGGACAAATTTCTTTCCTCCCCTCGTCAATTACTTGCGACGACGAACGATGAGTTTGTCGGAAGCTTTCTTCTTGCGAGTCTTCGCGCCCATAGCGCACTTGCCCCACTTAGTGACGGGGTGCTTGCGACCGACGGGCGAGCGACCTTCACCGCCGCCATGCGGATGGTCTACAGGGTTCATTGCGACGCCGCGGTTAGCAGGACGAATTCCCAGCCAGCGCGAACGACCAGCCTTACCAATCGTTATATTTTCGTGGTCAAGGTTACCGACCTGCCCGATTGTCGCGCGGCAGTTGATGTGAACTTTGCGAACTTCGCCGGACGGCATGCGAATCGTTGCGTAGTTGCCTTCCTTAGCCATGAGCTGAGCCGCGACGCCCGCACTGCGAACGAGTTGCCCGCCCTTGCCGATTTTCATTTCGATATTGTGAATCATGGTGCCGACGGGGATATTTTTCAGCGGCAGAGCGTTGCCGGTTTTGATGTCGGCTTCGGCTCCCGATTCAACCATATCGCCAACCTTTAAACCGTTCGGCGCGATGATGTAGCGTTTTTCGCCGTCGACGTAGTGGAGCAGAGCGATACGCGCACTGCGGTTGGGGTCGTATTCAATCGTGGCGACTTTGGCGGGGATACCGTCTTTGTTGCGCTTGAAGTCGATGATACGATAGCGACGCTTGTGACCGCCGCCTTGATGACGAACCGTCAAACGTCCCTGCTGATTTCTGCCGCCGTGTTTTTTCAGCGGAGCGAGCAGTGATTTTTCCGGCTTATCGGTGGTGATTTCCTCGAACGTCGAAACCGTCATGTGGCGGCGTCCGGGAGTGTACGGCTTGAAAGATTTAATTCCCACTTACGTTTTACCTCCTTTGTCAAAAATTTTTTATGCGCTGAAGAATTCGATTGTTTCGCCGGCTTTGAGCTTGACGATAGCTTTTTTGTAGCTTGCCGTCTTGCCGACCGTGCGCCCGCGACGTTTGGTCTTGCCCTTGTAGTTCATGGTGTTGACTGCCTCGACCGTCACGTTGAAAATTTCTTTGACGGCCTGCGCGATTTGAATTTTATTGGCGCGCTTGTCGACGACGAAAACGAATTTTCCTTGAGCCATAAGGTCGGTTCCGTGCTCGGTGATGAGCGGGCGAATCAAAATGTCTCTGGCTTCCATTAGACGTACACCTCCTCAATCTTTGCGACGGCGTCTTTGGTGAGGAAGAGTTTATCGCTGTTGAGAATGTCATAGACGTTGAGTTGGAGCGCGGCGATTGCCTTGGCGTTCTGCAGATTATTCGACGAGCGAGTTACATTGTCGATAAGTTCGCGGGTAATGAAGAGCGATTTGCAACCGTCGACGCCGAAAGTTTTTTGCAGTTCGACAAATTTTTTCGTCTTGGGTTCATCGAAGTTGAGATTATCAAGGACGATTAAATTGCCTTCCTTGACTTTATCGGTGAGGACGCATTTTATTGCAAGGCGACGCTGTTTGCGCGGCATGGAGAACGAATAATCGCGGGGGTGCGGTCCAAAGATTGTGCCGCCGCCACGCCAAAGGGGACTTCTGCGCGAGCCTGCGCGGGCGCGACCGGTGCCCTTTTGACGCCAAGGCTTTTTGCCGCCGCCGCGAACGTCAGCGCGAGTTTTGGTCGAGTGCGTGCCGAGTCTCCACGAAGCCATTTGCATGACAACAGCTTGATGAACGAGCCCTTCGTTAATCTCGACGCCGAAAATTTCTTCGCTGAGTTCAAGGTCGCCGACTTTGTTGTTGGTCATATCGTAAACTGCTACAGTTGGCATTATCTCATTTCCTCCTTTCAAATTTTATTTATGTTTCCTAGTCGGCTTGACGGTTTCGCGAACGATGACGAGACCTTTTTTCGGACCAGGGATTGCGCCCTTGATGAGGAGCAAATTTCTATCCGCGTCGACTTTAACAACCGTCAAACGCTGAATCGTCGTGCGAGTGCCGCCCATGCGACCGGGCAATCTCTTGCCTTTGATGACGCGACCGCCGGGACCGGAGAGCATTGCGCCTGTCGAGCCGGGTTCGCGGTGAGATTTGGAGCCGTGACCCATGGGACCGCGCGCGAAGTTGTGACGTTTGATTGAGCCGGCGAAGCCTTTGCCCTTCGACGTGCCGATAACGTCAACGAGTTCGCCCGCCGCGAAAATGTCTACGCCGATAACGTCGCCGATTTTGTATTCGGACTCCGCCGCCAGACGAACTTCGCGGATAAATTTCACGGGCTTGACTTCAGCCTTTTTGAATTGTCCCATGTCGGGCTTGTTGACTTTGCTTTCCTTGACATCGCCGAAGCCGAGCTGAACCGCGCAGTAGCCGTCCGTGTCGACGGTCTTGTTGCGAATAACGACGTTTTTGCCAGTTTCAACGACGGTGACGGGAATGACGCGCCCTTCCTCCGTGAAAATTTGCGTCATGCCGAGTTTAATTCCCAAAATTGTTTTTGCCAATGTTGCCACCTCCTCAGACCTTAATCTCGATGTCAACACCGGCGGGCAAATCCAACCGCATGAGCGCATCAACTGTCTTGTGCGTCGGTTGGAGAATGTCAATCAGGCGTTTGTGCGTGCGCATCTCGAATTGTTCGCGCGAATCCTTGTTGACGTGGGGCGAGCGCAAAATTGTGTAGATGTTTTTTTCCGTCGGCAAGGGAATTGGTCCCGAAACTGCCGCGCCGGTTTTCTTGGCGGTCTCTACAATTTTGGCCGCGCTCTGATCCAACGACTTGTGATCGTAGGCCTTGAGCCGAATCCTGATTTTTTGTTGCTTTGCCAAAATAATTCCTCCTTAGTCAGAAGTCAAAGCTTCCAACGTTGCTCCGCAGCAGTTCCCTCGACAGGCGGAATTTTCCTGCCTAGCAATCTGCCACGTCACAGCTTCCTAAAAAATTTTTGAAACGTTAGAGCGCGGCGATTAGTTGAAATTTCGATTAGCTGAATCGCGCACGCTGTTCTCCCGCTTTCAAAGCGGGCGGCCGGCAATCAGTTTTTGGGCTGACTACCGACCGCCTAACCGATTTATTATCCGAGCGTCAAAAAATTTTTACGCTTCAAGAATCTCGATAACACGACCCGAACCGACAGTGTGACCGCCCTCGCGGATAGCGAAGAGCAAGCCTTTTTCGATAGCAATCGGGGTGATAAGTTCGACCGTCATTTCAATGTGGTCGCCGGGCATGCACATTTCAGCCGCCGCGCCGTTGGTGTCTTTCAAGTCGCTGACGACGCCCGTAACGTCGGTTGTGCGGAAGTAGAATTGCGGGCGATAGTTCGCGAAGAACGGAGTATGACGACCGCCTTCGTCCTTAGTCAGAACGTAGACTTGAGCCTTAAACTTCGTGTGCGGATGAATCGTGCCGGGCTTGGCGATAACTTGACCTCGTTCAATTTCTTTACGATCAACGCCGCGCAGGAGAACACCGACGTTGTCGCCGGCAACCGCGCTGTCGAGGAGTTTGCGGAACATTTCAATACCCGTGGCAACAGTCTTGCGGGGCTCGTCGCGCAGACCAACGATTTCGACAGGCTCGTTAAGTTTCAACATGCCGCGCTCAACACGACCGGTAGCAACGGTGCCGCGTCCAGTAATCGTGAAGACGTCTTCAACCGGCATAAGGAACGGCTTATCGGTGTCGCGCGCAGGAGTCGGAATGTAATCATCAACCGCGTCGAGGAGCTTAAGAATATTTTTCTCTTGTTCTTCGTCGCCTTCGAGGGCAAGGAGAGCCGAGCCAGCGATAACGGGGATGTCGTCGCCGGGGAATTCGTATTTGCTCAAAAGTTCGCGGACTTCCATCTCGACGAGTTCGAGGAGTTCTTCGTCGTCAACTTGGTCAACTTTGTTAAGGAAAACAACGATAGCCGGCACGCCGACCTGACGGGCAAGCAAGATGTGCTCACGAGTCTGGGGCATGGGACCATCGGAGGCAGCAACGACGAGGATTGCGCCGTCCATCTGCGCGGCACCGGTG